>JAIROO010000299.1 GCA_031257535.1 Deltaproteobacteria bacterium | reverse complement strand
TAACTTGAATATCTAAGCGATCTTTAGAGGCGTGTACTTGGGCGGCTTTACCAACTCCGCCACCTATGGCCCAGATAATTATGAATGAAGTTACGAATATAAAACGAGCCATTATCATTTTCAACTTTGACTTTTTCATAATATAAATATACTTCATTTTGCATTTATTTACTACCACCTAACCTTATAAGTTTTTGTTAAAATCCTATTTTTGCGAGTTGTTTTTTTAAAAAAAATTCAAAAAATCATTGAAATCATTCGATATGTTGGTATACTTGTTGGTATGACTAAATGTTAATCAAAACGTTCTCGATAAACACGCGACATTATACGCTCTAAGGAGAGTTCTTTCGCCTCCACCCTCGAGCGCTCATTAAGGCGGCTTTTGAGAGTATCTTTTTTTTAGGTCATACCAACAATTTTGGAGGTCAACCTATGGCTGGCCCTAAAAAAGCCAAAAAACCCTTAACCGAGGCGAGGCTTAAAGCTCTCAAATCCAAAGATAAGCCCTTCAAAGTCACGGCTAGCCAGGGACTTTACGTCTACGTAACCCCCGCCGGTCGTAAAATTTGGCGGGTCAATTACCGTTTTCAAGGCAAGCAGCAGACCTTAACTTTTGGCCATTACCCAGAACTTGGGCTAGACGAAGCTAAAGGTCTACTCGCCGAGGTCAAAAAGGCTCTTCGTAGTGGCCTTAACCCCGCCAACAATAAAAGCAGTTTCCAAAGACCCCAGATCTCTGTGGACAACAGTTTCGAGGCCGTAGCCAATGAATTTTTGGAAATTCATCGCCATGGCCATAGAGAAAGTTACGTCCAATCAATCAAAGAGTCTTTGACCAATCACATTTTCCCCTATATTGGCGCCCGGCCAATCGACAAGATCGACCCCCCAGAACTTTTGGCCGCTTTAAGGCGAACCGAAAGCCAAGGTAAATTGAACACCACCAGTAAGCTGAAGATTTTCGTCGGCCTGGTCTTCAGATACGCGATCGCCACTGGTAAGGCCCAAAGAGACGCTTCCGCCGACCTTAAAGGCGCCTTAAAATTAATCACCCCTAAACATTACCCCAACTTAACAAAGTCAGCCGACTTAAGACGCTTGCTCTTGGCCATTGACTCCTTTTCCGGGTACCCAGTGGTCAAAATCGCCCTCCAATTGTCGCCTCTTCTCTTTGTACGGCCGGGAGAACTCAGGCAGGCTGAGTGGGCCGAATTGGATCTCGTAAAGAGCGAATGGCGTATCCCCGCCGAAAAAATGAAAATGAAACGGCCTCACATTGTCCCCTTAAGCCGCCAGTCGCTCGCGCTTATCGAGCGGCTAAGGCCTTACTCTCAAAACAGCCGCTTTTTGTTTCCCAGCCCCCGAGACAAAAATAAGCCCATTAACCCCGGTCACCTCCTCTACGCTTTAAGGTCTATGGGGTTTAAGGCCGACGAAATCGTGCCGCACGGCTTTCGGTCCATCGCCTCGACCCTCTTAAACGAACAGGGCTACAACCGCGATTGGATCGAACGCCAATTGGCTCACGTCCCGGGTGGGGTGAGGGCGGCTTATAACTACGCGGAATATCTTAAAGAACGCCGGCGAATGATCCAGGACTGGGCCGACTACTTGGACAAAGTTAAAGCCGGCGACGGTTGATCTAAAATATGGGTAACCGGCCAGAACTATTTTTGGTTAAGGCTATAGGAGTCACGGCGGCGAGTTTTTTTGGCTAAGGCAAGAGGTCGACGGCGAGTTTTTTTGGCTTAGGGGGGGCGTTAACCTTAAGTCCTTAAAGTCTTTGGCTCTCCCCTCGGGAGTAGATCTATATATAATAGTTGTGGGCTTAAACGGGTTGGCCGCCATTAAGCCGCCAGCGCGGTTTGGCTTAGCTCAATTTTGTACCTGTTTTTATTAACTAAGGACAATTATTAACCTCGTTTTTAAATATTTTCTTTAAAAAATAAATTATTTTTTGGATAAATATCGTAACGGCTTGACCATCATCTCCATTTAACCTAAGGTCCAGGCCGTTATCCATCCTAGACCCTAAAGTTAGTTTTTTTTGGCCAAATTTAAGCTTTCGCCTTCTCATTTTTAGGCGAGGTGGTCAGGTGGCCCCGCGGAACTATATATAATAGTTGTGGCCCAAACGGCTTGGCCGCCATTTCGCGGCGCTTAGGGTTTTAGTTTAGCCCTTTTATTTACCAGTTTTTTATAACTAAGGACTCTTATTAATGAGTTTTCTTAAAAAAATATATCATTTTTACGAAAAACATCTTGACGGCTTTACCCTGGCCCTCCTTTTAGCCGTGGCCCTAGCCGTCCTCTTCCCCGCCCAAGGTCAGGGCTACCGGATTTTTTCTTTTTTATCTAAATTGATCGTGGCCTCGCTCTTTTTTATGCACGGCCTTAAGCTGTCCCCGCAAAATCTTTGGGCTGGCTTAACCCACTGGCGACTTCACGTCGTTATAGTTTTAGCCACGTTCCTGCTTTTTCCTCTTTTAGGTATTAGTTTAAAACCAATATTACTTAAGTTGTCAAACCAAGACCTTTATTTAGGACTGTTATTTTTATGTTTATTGCCTTCTACGGTCCAATCGTCCATCGCCTTTACCTCAATAGCCAACGGCAACGTGGCCGCGGCGGTTTGCGCGGCTTCGGCTTCCAGTCTTTTGGGGGTCTTTATAACCCCAGTCTGGGTTTGGTTGACCTTAGGGACGAGTTCGGGGGGCTCATTTACGAAGGCCATCGTGGACCTTTGTCTTCAGTTGGTCTTACCCTTCGCCTTGGGTCAGTTAGCCCGTCTTAAATTAGCTAGCTGGGTGGAACGGCGGCGGAAATTAATTAGTTACACGGATAGGCTCTCGGTCCTTTTTATCGTTTACGTCAGTTTTAGCCATGGCACGGAAACCGGGCTGTGGGGGACTTTGTCTTGGCCTATTTTTTTCGCCTTAGTCGTGGCCTGCGCTATAATCTTAGCTTTAGCCCTTTCTCTAACCGCTTTAGCGGGGCGAAAACTCGGCTTTAACCAAGCCGATCGAGTCACTATTCTTTTTTGCGGCTCGAAAAAAAGTCTCGTCGCCGGAGTCCCCATGGCCAATATCATCTTTCCCCCGGGCCTGGCTAGCTCCATTATCCTGCCTTTAATGGTCTTTCACCAGCTACAGCTATTAACGTGCGCTTATTTAGCCAGGCAGATAGCTTTAAGGCAGCCTATTGAATAATAATATTCATTAAAATTTAATATTTTCTATATTATATTTTAATAACAACAAAATAGGCCTAAAGAATATATATTAACAAAAACGCCGTAACTAGTCCCTCGGGGAACTAATGACTTTCTAGAGGGTCTTTGGTAAAATAAAGTTTGTTTTGTTAATCTGTCCGATTTGATGACAATCAAATCTCTTCGCGAAATAAGCTAAAAAATTTTTTTAATTATTTTAAATTGTTTTAAAATAAACGCTATCGTCAAAACCGTCTTTTAATTGTTGAGGGCTCACTTATACCTTTATATAGTGGTCGCAATTATTTTTTATTCGCTTATACGGTAGTATCGCGCGCGATAAATTTTACGTCCAAGTTTTTCGCGGCCTCGTCTTGAAAAAGATTGACATTTTTTTGGCCCAAAATTTAAATTCTTAAATTGTTTAATTTTTTGGGCCTATTAACTATAGATCGACCTTTCTTTGGCCATTTAGTTTGGCCATACGTTGGAGGATTTGATGAAACGCGCGCGAGTAATGATTTTAGCTTTGGCTCTGGCCTTTATGGCCTTAGTCGCCCCAACGGTTCTTTGGGCGGGGGACCTTGACGACGTCAAAGCCGCTGGCAAGATCCGGATAGCCGTTTTTGGCGACAAACCGCCTTTTGGTTTTTTAGACGAAAACGGCGAGAATCAAGGTTACGACGTCTATTTAGCCAAACGCGTAGCCAAAGACCTTTTGGGCTCGCCGGATAAAGTTGAATACGTCTTGGTGGAGGCCGCTAGTCGCCTTGAGGTTCTTTTGGCTAACAAAGCCGATCTGGTCTTGGCCAACTTTACCGTGACCCCGGAAAGAGCTCAGCAAGTCGATTTCGCTAAACCCTATATGAAGGTGGCTTTAGGCGTGGCTTCCCCTAAATCCGCCCCTATTACCAAGGTTGAGCAGCTCAAAGGCAAAACCCTCATCGTCACTAAGGGCACGACCGCGGACTTTTACTTCACCAAAAATCACCCTGAGATCAAACTTTTAAAGTTCGATCAAAATACCGAAGCCTTTAACGCCTTGTGGGATGGTCGGGGCAATGGTTTGGCCCACGACAACACCTTTCTTTTCGCCTGGGTCAAAGACAACAAAAACTTCGTCACGGGTATTGAGTTTTTAGGCGACCAAGATTTTATCGCCCCGGCGGTCAAAAAAGGTCGGACCGAGCTGTTAAACTGGGTCAACAAGGAGATCGAAAAACTGATTAAGGAAAAATTTTTCGAAGGCGCCTTTAAGGCTACTTTGGCCACGGCTTTTGGCGAGACCGTGGATCCCAAGTCGGTTTTGATCGAAGAGTAAGCCAAAAAAGCCTCAAAGACGAAAGGGGAGAGTTTTTGGATCTAGATTTTATCCTGGCCAAGGGCCCGATATTTTTGGCGGCGGCCCAACTGACCGTAACCGTGGCTTTCTTTGGCATTCTCCTGTCAGCCGTGGTTGGGCTTTTATGCGCCGTAGTCAAGTTTTATCGCTGGCCCGTAGCCCATCGACTGGTCTCGGCCTATATTGAGTTGGCCCGCAACACTCCCCTTATGGTCCAGCTTTTCTTTTTGTATTTTGGCCTGCCGCGCTTAGGCTTTATCTGGGAGGGCCAAACTTGCGCCATCTTGGGTCTGACTTTTTTAGGCGGCGGTTACATGGCCGAGGCCTTTCGCGGGGGACTCTCGGCCGTGGGTAAAGACCAGGTGGAGGCCGGACTGTCCATTGGCCTTAACCGTTTTCAGTTATTACGCTACGTTATCGTGCCCCAAGCCTTGGCCGTGTCTCTTCCGGCCATCAGCGCCACGACTATTTTCCTCATGAAAGAGACCTCAGTTTTTAGTATCGTGGCTTTACCGGATTTAATGTACGTGGCCAAAGATCTCTTAAAGGAAGGTCATAGCTCCGAGACGAATACCTTATTAGTAGCCTCTTATTTAGCGGTAATTTTACCTATTTCTTTAATTTTCGCTTGGCTTGAGAGGAGGCTGCGCTTTGCTGGATTCGGCTCTTAGCGTCTTCAAGATGGGCCGCAATCTGGCCCGTTTGATGGAAGGCTTAGGGGTAACCTTGGAGATATCCTGCCTAGCCGTGGCTTTGTCCATTGTCTTGGGGATTCCCATAGGTCTCTTGATGGCTGGTCAGCGGCCTATTGTCAAAAGGATATTGCGCCTCTACCTGGAATTTATCCGGGTTATGCCAATTTTAGTTTTATTATTTCTTTTTTATTATAGCCTTAGCAAAATATGGAATATTAACCTGTCGGCTATGGCTGTTTCGATCTTGGTTTTTACCCTGTGGGGAGCCGCGGAAATGGGCGACTTGGTCCGAGCCGCCGTCACCTCTTTGCCCCGCCATCAATGGGATAGCGGCCGAGCCTTAGGTCTGACCGAGACGCAGGTCAGTTTTTACGTTATTATCCCTCAGGCCGTTCGCCGCCTCTTGCCAGGGGTCATCAATCTGGCCACGAGGATGATTAAAACCACGCCCTTTGTTTTTTTTATTAACCTGCCAGATCTGGTCAAAGTCGGCCAACAGATCGTCGAAGTCGCTGGTTTTCGCAATCCCCTGGCCTCGGTCTGGGTTTACGGCTTTATCTTTATTATTTATTTCGCGATCTGTTACCCAATCTCTCTTTTATCGCGCTACCTAGAGCGACGGTGGCCAAGTTAAAAGGTCAAACTCTAAGGAAATTTATGCTAAGTGGCCAGGTTGTTTTAAAAATTAAGGATCTGGTAAAAAATTACGACCAAAGGGCCGTCTTAAAAGGGTTAACTTTGACCGTGAGCCAAGGGGAGGTTTTAGTCGTCATCGGGCCGTCCGGTTGCGGCAAAAGCACTCTTTTACGCTGTTTAAACGGCTTAGAGCCAGTTAACGGCGGTCAAATAATTTTTGAGGGCCAGTACCTAACCGACCCGCAGACCAATTGGAGCCGGATTCGGCAGCGCGTGGGCATGGTCTTCCAAAACTATGAGCTTTTTCCTCATCTAACGGCTTTAGAAAACATTCTTTTGGGTCCTATTAAGGTCCAAAACAAAAGTAGAGAAGAGGCCCTGGCCAAAGCTGAGTATTGGTTAAATCGCGTCGACCTTTGGGATCGTCGGCACTCATTTCCTCGGCAATTGTCCGGTGGCCAAAAGCAGCGGGTGGCCATTGTCCGGGCTTTGGCCATGGACCCGGAGATTATGCTTTTTGACGAGGTGACGGCCTCTTTAGACCCCGAGATGGTGAGAGAAGTTTTAGACGTTATCACTAACCTCGCCCAAGAGGGGCTGACTATGCTCATCGTCACCCACGAAATGGCTTTCGCAAGGGCCGTGGCCGATCGGATCATTTTTCTGGACGACGGGGGCATCGTCGAGGACTCGACTCCCGACGTTTTTTTCCAAAATCCGGCCACCGAAAGAGCCCGCCGTTTTCTAAACATTTTCCATTACGACGACATTCACAAACCTAATGGCTCACTAAATTTAGCCAAAAATAATCTTTAAACCGCCTTTAGCTAAAGAAATAGGCTTTAGAGGAGAAATTTTGGCTCAGCCAGCCTACCGCGGCCCAACTTATTACGAGCTCGCGGCCCCCACCGAATTAGACTGGCGGCCTTTTCGACCGCCCGAGTATTTTGACTACCGTAAGGAGTGGGCGAGACGGGGACTTGACGGCGACCCTGGCTCATTTCCTTTGCATCTGGATTTTGACCCCACCAATCGTTGTAATCTCAAGTGCCCCATGTGCCCTAGAACTTATTACTTAAAGGCGGGGTTATCCGAGTGGGCTCCCAATGGCCTAGGCGATATGGACTTTAGCCTTTACGCCCGGCTCATTATGGAAGGAACCCAAAACGGCTTAAAATCGGTTAAGCTCAATTTTTTGGGCGAGCCTTTGCTTTACCCGCGTTTAACCGATATGGTGGCCTTGGCTTCGGCGGCTGGGTTGTGGGTTATGCTGAACACCAACGCCGTGGCCTTAACCCCTAAATTAAGTCGCGATCTTTTACACGCGGGCTTAACCGACATATTTTTTTCCTTTGACTCGCCTTACCCCGAAAGATACGAAGCCATCCGCGTGGGGGCCAGTTTTCAAAAAGTTCTAGCCAATATCTCTGAGTTTATGGAAATTAAAGACTCTTTGGGTTATAAAGCCGTGCAAACTCGGGCGAGCTTAGTTTTACCCGAGGACCCTAACGAAAGCTTAAGCCTTAAAGCCGATTACCTAAAACTATTTCGAGGCCTTAAAGTCGCCGAGATCGGCTTTGGCCTGCCCACGGTCATGGGTCGCGACTACGAAGAC
This sequence comes from Deltaproteobacteria bacterium, assembly GCA_031257535.1. Taxonomy (GTDB): domain Bacteria; phylum Desulfobacterota; class Desulfarculia; order Adiutricales; family Adiutricaceae; genus JAIROO01. The sequence continues at coordinate 15,123 of JAIROO010000299.1, read as the reverse complement.
GTAAATCCGCCCAAGTTTCTCTGCCCGGATCTTTTTCGCCGCTTGTTTATTTTTCAAGATGGGGTTTACGGGCCTTGTTGCGGCGACTGGTCGCGACGCCTAAATATTGGGGCGGCGAGCGATGGGCGAACTTTAAAAGAGGTCTGGTCGGGGCCGGAATACCAAACCATAAGGGCGGCTCACCAAAAGGGAAATTATCGAGAGCTTAGCCCTTGCCGAAGTTGTAGCGTCCCTTATCTCTCCACGGTGACGACCGAAAGTTAACCTAAACTTTTGGCGGCGCGAAAATCCTCGGTTTCATTTTTTTTAGCGCGAAACAAAAATTTATCGCCATATATTGGCGTTAAATAAGTCAGAAAAATTTAAAACGTTTTTTTTCAAGAGTTTTTTCACTAAAGCGTCGTCTATGATTTATACCCGCGACTTAACCCAAAAAGCTAAAGTCGGACCGTTAACTATTGGCGGCGGCGAGCCGATTGTCGTCCAGACTATGGCTAACGTCGACCCTAAAGACGTCGAGGCCGCCTTAGCTCAGATCGCTAGCGTCGCCGCGCGAGGGGCTGAGCTAGTTCGTCTGGCCGTGCCCGACTCCAAAGCGGCTCAGGCTTTGGCCGAAATAGCCCCGCGTTCGCCACTCCCCCTAGTCGCGGATATCCATTTTGACTGGCGTTTGGCTATCTTAGCTTTAAAAGCCAAGGTCGCGGGGTTGCGCCTAAATCCTGGGAACATCCGCGACCCCCAAAAAATAGCCCTAATAGCGGCGGCGGCCCAAGACGCGGGGGCCTCTATTCGGGTGGGGGTCAACGCCGGTTCTTTGGATCCAGAAATGGTTAAACTTTATGGCCATGGCCCTTTAGCCTTAGTCCAGTCGGCCTTGAAGGAGACGGAGATTTTAGAGCGAGCCGGGTTTACCAATATCTTAGTCTCGTTAAAAGCCGCCGAAGTTGGCCTGACCGTGGCCGCGGTTCGACTTTTCGCGGAGCGCTCGGCCTACCCCCAACACTTAGGGATTACTGAGGCTGGGGATCTAGAATCTGGGGTCGTTAAATCCGCGGTGGGCTTGGGCGTTTTATTGCACGAGGGTTTAGGCGACACCATTCGGGTTTCTTTAACCGGCCCGCCTGAGGCCGAAGTGGACTGCGCCTTTGAAATTTTAAAAGCCTTAGGCTTACGCGTCAAAGGCCCTGAGTTTATTTCTTGCCCCACTTGCGGTCGCTGTCGGATCGATCTGGTGGCCCTTTTAAAAGACGTCAAAGCCCGTTTAATTAATTTAAAAACTCCTTTAAAAATCGCCGTCATGGGCTGCGAGGTTAATGGCCCAGGGGAAGCCAAAAGAGCCGATTTGGGCGTGGCCGGGGGCGAAGGTCGGGGAGCTTTGTTCGTTAAAGGCCAGATCGCCGGCTATTATCCTTTTGAGCGATTGGCCGAAGCTTTAGAGGAAAAAGCCCGAGATTTAGCTAATGAGCCCCTTGTTACCTAAAACCAACCCTTTTGATCTAAAGCTTGGTCTAAGACTCCCCCTTAGACTTTTACGCTCCGAGGGCTCCGACCCGAACGGATCGCTTTGACCGATCCTTTACGCCCACCAGAAACTAGACCCACGTTTTAACCGATATTTTCGCCGGTTTAAGCTAAAAAACCCGTTTTTTTTGGCTAACGCTCGACAGTTTAAGGTCGCTAAGGCTAAATATTTTTCAAAAAAAATTTTTGTTTTAACGCGTAACAATTGGTCGAACCTTTTTTCCATTAGGGCCTATGACGCGCTTAGTTCTAATTTATAAGGCTATTTAAATAATTAAAAAAAACTGTTAAAATTAATATCGCGTTATGATATGATTGGTCGAGTTGGTGGGATCTTTTTTGGCGACGCGACTGTCTAGGACGCGTATTATTATAACTTAATTGGGGGAGGCGTTAACCGGCGATGGCGTTTAACGGTCAAAAGCCTGGCTCTCCTCGCTCTAGCCAGGGCGAGTGGGATCTAAACGATCCCCAAGCCCTCGAGCTGGCTCGCTATCAGGCTGGCGAAAAGTTAAACTCGCCCCGACTTTTGGCCGTAGCCAAGGAGTTCGCCAAAGCTTTGGCCATTTTTAGGCCCCCAGAAGGTTACCACCCTGAGCCCGCCTTACCCGAGCCAACCTTAACCACGTCCATGGCTAAGGTCTTGGGCGCGCCGACCCTCACCAAGTATTTTCTGCGGACCTTAAGGCTAAAATCCCCCACCGAAAGACGCGAGCCCCCGCCTTTGCCAAAGGGGCCAGAGTCTTTGCCGGGGGCTATAGCGGCCGTTAAAGAGGCTAAAGAAGAATACGAGGCCGTAGATCCGGTTTTGTATAAAAAAGTCATTGGCGAACTCTCGGCTATTTACGCCGCCCTTCAAAGGGCCAAGAGTCTGGGTAGTGAGCTGGAGCCCCTTGTTAGCAAATGGCGGCCCGAAAGTTTAGACAAATTACGCCAGGTAAAAAAACTGGACGACGCCGCCCATTTTTTGACCGCGGACCCCGAAGAGCGCTCGCCGGAAAACGGCCCGGCCATAACCGAACTTACCAAAACCTTAATGAAAAGGCTCGCCGAGGCGCGCTTAACTTTAGAAGGCTTAAAACGCTGGCGCTTAGCCATAAGGGCCTTTTTGGAGGAGACGGACGGTTTAAAGGCGGCATTAGTGGCTGGCTCCGACCGGCGGATCGATTGGCCAAGGCGCCTTAACGATTTAACCGACCGCTTGGCCAGTCTAACGGAAAAAAGCCAAGATCTGATCGCCAAACGTCAAGAGACCGATAGGCGCCTTAATCAAACTTTGCTGGATTTAGAAAACGCCGAAAGCCAATTAGGCGGCGAAAAACAGGCGGCCCTCTTAAAACGCGGGGAAGCCCTGGCGGCCAGCGCGACGACTTTACTCCGCGCGACCGTCGCCCGGCGGGCGGAACTGGCCGAGGCTTGGCAAACTTTACCGGGTTTAATTGGCCGGCCGGATTATTTAGACCGGACTTTTCTCTACGCGGCCATCAACTTAAGTCGGGCCCAAAGCTGGCTGGAAGAGCTGAAATCGCGGTTGACGAGTTTAGCCGGGCGTTTGTCCAGCTCCCGCGAAGCTCGTTTAGCCGCCCGCGAAACTTTGGCCATCGACCGCGACAAAGGTTACCCTATCTTATTGCGGCAAGCCAATAGGCGTTTAGACGAATTAAAAGCCGCTTTAAAAAATAAAGCCTTAGAAAAGGCCAAACCCAAAATAGAGGACAATAGTTATCTATTAGCCCCACCCCTAGACGAGGCGACCGCTCAAGAGCAAAGAACCTTAGCCACCATCTCCGAACAATTGGGGGCGGTGGCCGCCGAAAGGGATCGCCTAAAAGACGAACTCTCGACCTTAAAAGACCACTTAGCGGAAACTGGCCAGGCTAAAGTCAAGCTGATGAAGCTCGTGGAGAGCTCCCGGCGGACTTTAAAAGACGTTAGCTTGGAACTAACCGACTTACGGCGACAACAGACCTCTAATCAAGACAGTTTAGCCTTAATTAGGCACCGTAACGCTGACTTAAAGGAGAGTTGCGAACGAGCTAAACTCCAGTTCCGCAAGCTGAGCCAATTCGCCCGAAAGCGAACCGACGAGGTCAAAGAGCTTTTAGCCGAAAAACGAGCCTTAGCCAGTCAACTTGAGGTTCTTGACGCCGAGGCTCGGGATTTAAGCGAACAAAAAATAACTTTAACCGAGAAAAGCCAAGAGCTAGCCTTAGCCTTAGACCAGGCCAAAAGCCAGGAGACGACTTTGACCGCGGAATTAGCCGGCTATCAGGAAGAGCTGGCCGAGGCTTCTTTAGGCCGCGAGCGATTAGGGCAAATCGTCACTGGTTATCGTCAGCATCTCGACCGACTCAACATGGCTCACGCGGCCCTTTTGGAAGCGTTTCAAAGGCGGGGGCGAGCTTTAGACGCTAGCGAGCGAAAACGCGAAGAGCAAAAGGTTCGGCTGACCAAACGCAAAAACGCTTTAATCGACCAGGTTACCAAACGCCACAAACTTAGAGCCGAGCTAGCCACCGCCCTGTCGCGCTTGGAGGCCATGGAAACCGAAAGGGCGCGCTTAAGCCAAGATATTGAGGCGGCCCGGGCGGAAACCGAAAGAATTAGGGGTCAAGCCGCGAGCGACGGGGCCATTTCCTTAAAAGAGATCACCTCGGCCAAAGAAGAGCTGGCCACGGCTAAACAGGCCGAAGAAGGCCTTAAGGCCGAGTTAAATAGTCTCCGCGACGACATAGACCACAACTTAAAACCCTTAATCGAGATTTTGGGTCTGGCCTTATGGCGAGGGGAAGCGGCTAATCGCCTGGCTTTAGACGGAGCCCGCGACGAGATCGCTCGCTATAAAAAGGAAGCCGCCGCTCGCGAGGCGGGCGTCCGGATCCAAGGGGCGGGCAAAGAGATTGAGTATCTGGAGCGCTTAACCAGCAAAGACAAGGAGCTGGAAAAACTGCGTTTAGAGCGCGACGGCTGGGTCACGGAGCGCCAAAATATCTTAGACGCCAAAGCCACCGACGAGCGAAACGACGCCTGGGTGGTTAACCAATTAAGCGTGGCCCTAGTCGCCTCCGATCTGCGCCACGAAAAGTTAAACCGGAGCCTAAAAAACTTAAAAAGTCTTTTAAAGACGCAAAAAGATGAGACCGTTAGCCTCAAAACCGAGCTTTCGGAGTTAACCAAAAACCAGGCCGAAGCCTTAAAAAAACACCAAGTTTGGTTAAACGAATTGGCCCCCCTAGTGGCTTTTTTTCTGGACCAGGGCTTGGACTTTTGGACTCAAGGCCCTTCGTCTGGCGACGCGCGGCAAGCGGTCATGTTTTTCTTAAGGGAGGAAAACGCGACTTTAAGCGCCGAACTAGACCGGGTCCGCGAAGAGCGTCAGGGTCTGTACGCCGAACGCAAATCTTTGCTGGCCACCCAAGCTGGCTTTAAAGAGCGTTTGATCGAGTTAAGGGGGCTTTTGGCCTTTTTGCTGCGCCAGTTCGTCGACAACGGGGTGGCCTTGGCCCAGGCTTTTAGCCAAAGGGACGAGCTAGCGGCCCAGCTAAAGATCGCCAATACCACTTATAGCTCCTTAAATCTGGAAGCCACTTTAGAGACCAACCAAGCCGAGCTTAAAAACGCCCAAACCCTTTTAACCGTCTTAGAAACCGAAAACGCGAGCCTCAAAGACCAGATGGCCAAGACGAAAAACGTCGTGGCCAGACATAAGGCGGACATCGCGAACTTAACTTTAGGCCAAGAGCGGAACGCGGAAACAATAGCCGCCAAAGAGGCGGAAATCCAAAAGCTAGCCCAAGATATCGCGGCCAAAGAAGAGGCCATCGCCAAGACCCAGACCGAGGTCAATCGCCTGTCCGTGGACAACCAACGCTTAAGCGAGACGGCCGACCGCCAAGCCGCGGAACTAGCCAAACAAAAAGCCGAACTCGAGGCTTTACGGGCCAGTCCCCGAACCGACGGCCAGGTTGAGGCCGCCTGGGGGGCGGTCACTTATATCGGGAGCAAAGCCGCGGACTCCTTAAGCTCGCTCCAAGCGCGTTTGGATCAAGAAGCTCGGCGGGTCGAAGAGTCTCGGCGGCAAATTATAGCCAAAGACGAACTGCTCAAAGAACTGGAAAACCGGCAAGACGCTTTGGCCATTTTGTTCTGGACCGTGATCCAGATGTCGGCCGACGGCCAACTTTTACTCCCAGAAAACCTGGTTCTACCCGACTCCAAGACCCTCCCCCCGACAGTTGACGTTTCCGAACTTGAGACGGACGAGGACGAAGAGGACCAACCCAAGAAGAACGGGGATAAGATCTTGGGCTCGGGCATTTTGGCCGAATTACGCAAAGCGGCCAAAAAAAGTTTGTTCGCCCTCATCTTGGCTGGGGGCTTAACTTTGTCGCTGCCCCCTAAAAGCCAGGCCGAGCCCTTGTGGCTAGGTGGCCCTAATACGCCCATGGTCGGGATTACGGTTAACTCGACTTTAACTAAAGGCCCTAGTTACCAGGATTTAAGCCTCAAACGCCCCGAACCGGGCTTAAGGCCTTTAGGCCATTTTAACGGCGAGCCCCGTTGGGAAAGTTCCGCCGAGGCGGCCGCCTCGGCGGAAAACGAGCCCCCTGCCACCCGGGCTCACTGCCGGTCTTTAAACCGGATCATTGATCTAAGTTTTTTGACTGAAGAGGAAAGCGGAGCGGGTCAAGCCGAGGCAAAAGCCTTAAAAGCCTTAACCCAGCAAGCTCGAAAATGGGGTCTGGCCCCCGAGGTCTGGGTCCGCTTAATCAAAGCCGCCTACGATCGGGAAAAAACCGTTTATTTAACCGACTTAGATAGCGAAGACGCGCCGCTGATTTTAGTCCGGCCTTTTTTCCCGAAAATGGAAAACGTCTTAAAACGCCGGGATTTTAAGGAAGTCGTCGGCCGCGATTTTTTGCCTCTCTTAGACGGTCTGGGCAAACCCGTGGCCGAGTTTTGGGATCGTTTGTTTATGGATTTTTACCAAAGGCTGGCCGATCCCGAGGAAGCCGTCTTGAGTTTAGTCTGGCACGTTAAACGGCGGCAAAGCTTACGTCCTAAGCTAGAGTTTGGCGGCCAATTGAACTCTGGCCCAATCCTCCCGGCCGACCTGAACTACGTTTTTCTGGCCGATTACGCTCTCTCGAGCTGGCCTTTTGTGCGTTCGCGCAAAAAAAACGGGTCTGAGGCCGGAGTTATTAATCGTTTCGCCGCCGATCTTTGCGCGGCTAGCTCGGTTTTTGGCCTGCCCTGGTCATTTCTGGCTATTTTAGCCCATTCGGAAAACGAAAAAGGCGCGCCTTGGCCGACGACCTTGGAAATTTACGGCTGGGCTAAGGAAGTGGCCAACCAAGTCGCTATAGCCTCGCGAAAGTGGTCGAGCCAAAGCCAGGCTTTGTGCGATCTCGATCTTTTAGCTAAAGCTTGGTCAGAAATGACTTTTATAGAGCTTATACGGAAACAATATGCCTTAAAAAAGTACTATTTATCTCACTTTGCTAAAAAATAGAGCCTTTTTACCTAAAGGCTAATATATATAAAGAGGGTCTTGTGAATATTTTAGATCACGCTCCCCCCTTCGCCACTTTAGCTATTGGCTCAGTCCCTTTCCTTAACCCGGACCAAGCCTTAGATCTTTTAGCCGGCCTCGACATTCCCGCGGCCCCGCAAATGGTGGGGCTCAGCTTTTGGGAAGACATGATTTTTGGGTCCGTGGATGGGTTGCCTTTTATAAAGGTCATTGAAGCCGAAAAGCGTCTCGTGGTGGAGGAAAAAGACTTAGGCGATAATTTAGCCAAGTTCTACGAGGATTTTTACGCCGGGGATTTTTCTTTTTTAGATCTAAACCCCAAGTCTTCGGTGGGGCTTAGGGCTTTTTGGGCCAGAGCTAAAGCCGATCCCACTTTTGGGCCAGAATATTTAAAGGCTCAGGTGGTCGGGCCCTTGACCTTAGCCCAGTCTTTACGTTTATCTAGTGGCGGGTCGGCCGTGGACGATCCGAACGTCTTAGAGGCCTTAAGCTTAGGCTTAGGGGCCAAAGCCGCCTTTTTGGCCGCCCAGATCCGAAAGCTAGGGCGGAAAGCCATAGTCTTCGTCGACGAGCCGGGTTTAACGGGTTATGGCTCGGCTTTTTCCACTTTATCGGCCCAAACCGTTTTAAAAGCCTTAGGTCAAGCCGTGGAGACGGCTAAAAGCCAAGGCCCAGTGGCTATAGGTTGCCACGTTTGCGGCAACACCGATTGGGGTTTGTTGGCTCAAGCGGGTTTAGATATTCTTAATTTCGACGCTTATAGCCATTTAGAGCCTTTTTGTCTGTACCCGAAAGAATTAGAGACTTTTTTGGCTAAAGGCGGTTATATCGCCTTTGGCTTGGTTCCCACCGAAGCCTATGTCCCAGAAATGACGGCCCTAGACCTACTTAAGGTTTTTAAAGCGGGCCTAAAACCGTTAGAGAGCCATATTGACCCCGATCTCTTGGCTCAAAGAACTCTTTTTACCACGTCTTGCGGTTTAGGTTCGCTTAAACCAAAGGCGGCTTTAGCTATTTTACGTCTTTTAGCCCAGGTGGCGAAGACCGCGAGAGGGTCTACCTTATAATGCCAAGGAGCAAAGCCAAGCCTAAAAAGTCCGTTGCCCAACCGTTATTCGCCTCAAAGCTACCGGCTGAGGTCCCGGGCTTGATAGCCTTGTTGTTGTCGGTCTTGGTGGTCTTGGCTCTCATCTCCTACTCGCCCGACGACGAGTCTAATATCGCCCGCAATTACGTCGGCGTGGTCGGATTCGCGATCTCGCGTTTTTTAGTGAAATATTTCGGGGCCTTAGCTTTTTGGCCCGCGCCTATCCTTTTTTGGCTCTCCTATTACGTTTTAAAAAATCCCGCCAAAAGGGTCAGTCCTTTTACGACCATCGTGGGCGTAACCATGACTCTTTTGGCTCTTTTAGCCTTAGCCGGGCTCATCTGGCCAGATGGCTTTTATCGTTGGTCTAAGGCGACGGGCGGGGGACTTTTAGGGGCCGTTTTAGCTCATGGCTTGACCGTGGCCTTAGGGCGAGTCGGGGCTTTTGTGGTCACGCCTTTTTTGGCATTAGGCGGGGTGACCCTCTTTACCGGCTTTTCGCCAGCGAGTTTGGTTAAACTGGGCGCGATTTTTCGCTTTCTGGCCAAGATCCTAAGTGGCTTTAAAATCCCGGCCCAACCCGATCCCACCATTGAAATTAAACCCCCCAAAGGCGGCCGAGTCAGTCAGCCTAGCGAACCCGCGCCCCAAAAGAACTCCGAGCCCGAGCCCCTCCTTTTAACCACCCCGGTCGAGGAAAAACCCAGCTTAGTCATCCGGGAAAAAAGAAAAAAAGTCGCGCCTATCGTTAAGGATGCGCCCCCGAAAAAAACAGGGCCGGTCGGCGAATACGAGATTCCGCCCCTAGATCTCTTGGATCAGGACCGGGATTTAGCGGTCAAAGGCTTAACCGAAGACGAGGTCACGGCCAACGCCAGGCTTTTAGAGAAAAAACTCAAAGAATTTCAGGTGGAGGGCCAGGTCATTGGAGTCAGCTGGGGTCCGGTCATCACCCAATACGAGTTTAAACCGGCCCCAGGCATTAAGATCGGCAAAGTCACCCGGCTAGCCGAGGATCTAACCATGGCCTTAAAAACCTCCTCTTGCCGGGTGGCTGGGGTCATTCCGGGTAAAGGGGCCATAGGTTTAGAGCTGCCTAACCCCAATCGCCAATTGGTGACCTTAAGGGAAGTGGTGGAAAGCCCTGAGTTCGTCAACTCTCCTTCGCCCTTAAGTTTGGCTTTGGGCGTGGACATTACTGGGCAGCCGGTGGTCAGGGATCTGATTAAAACGCCCCATCTTCTGATCGCCGGGGCCACGGGCAGTGGCAAATCGGTCTGCTTAGACTCCCTAATCATGTCGATTTTTTTTAAGGCCACGCCTTTGGAAGCTCGGTTTCTTTTAATTGACCCCAAACGCGTGGAGCTGGCCCAATATCAAGACCTCCCCCATCTTTTGTATCCGGTTTTGACCGATCCCGAGGAAGCCACGGTGGCCTTAAAGTGGGCGGTGGCGGAGATGGAGACGCGCTATAAGCTGATGGCCGAAAAGGGGGCTCGCCACATCGCCGGTTACAACGAGCTTATTAAAGCTGAAATTGAGGCTTTTGTTCCAAAAAGCGAAGAACCTTCAGCCGAGCCGCCTAAAACTTTACCTTATTTAGTCATTGTCATCGACGAGTTAAGCGACTTAATGTTGACCGCCCCTAAAGACGTGGAAACCTCTATTACGCGGTTAGCCGCCAAAGCCAGGGCCGCGGGGATCCATCTGATTTTAGCCACGCAAAGGCCTTCGGTCGACGTTTTGACCGGGGTTATTAAGGCCAACTTGCCCACCCGGATCTCGTTTCAAGTGGCCACTAAAATCGACTCCCGCACCATTTTGGATCGCATGGGGGCCGAACAACTTTTAGGCAAAGGCGATATGCTTTTTCAGTCGCCAGGGGCTAATAACGTCGAGCGCCTCCACGGGGCTTTTGTCTCGGACGCGGAAAAGAAAAGAGTAACTGATTATCTTTTTCAATTTGGGCCGCCCGATTATTTAGACGATTTAACGCCCCCAGAAAGGGACGAGGAAGAAGGCGGCGGCGACCGCGACGAAAAATACCAAGAAGCCTTAGAGATGGTTCGTCGGACCGGCAAAGCCTCGATCTCACTAATTCAAAGGCATTTAAGAATTGGTTATAACCGGGCCGCGAGGATCATAGAGGACATGGAGCGCGACGGTTATATTGGGCCGCAAGACGGAGCCAAACCGCGGATCGTTTTATTTTCTTAAACTTTGTTTTAGGTTTAGCGTAACCTTTTTTTAAAATATTGACCTTTTTTTTAACCGTTATTTGACCATTTTGTTTACCGATATTCGACCAGTTTTTTGCTCGTCAAGGGGCTAACCTCAAAAATTATTTTTAGCCAAAAGAACGTTAAGGCGAGCTTAGTTGACGGCCAATTTTTTCCTTTTTTTAAAATTTTTAAGACTCAAAAAGTTTTAGGCGTTTATTTAGGATTTTTGCCTTAAAATTTTTTGTCTATAACGGACGTTTTAAAGATCGTTGGTCGATTTAATCAGTAGCAATTCGCCATTTTTTATATTGCTTATGCGATAAAAAGGACCCTAGTTTTTTTCGCGTTTTTTTCTTGACAAGTTTTAAGGCCTTTGCTATTTTTTTTCCAGCGTTTTTTTGGAACAAAAATTAAATACCGTTTATAGGCGCTTTCGTTTTAGAAAGTTAAACGGAATCCCGTAATCCATATTCGGGAACGAGCCCATCGCTGTGAAACCAATTTACTGAAAAAAATTTTTTCAGTGGCTCTTGACGCAAATGGTCACTGGGGCGATTGCCCTGGGAAGGCCCGACTTGAGCCTGGTTAGTCAGAAGACCCGCCTATAAATCGCCCACGCGCCACTTGGGGACTAAAGTAGCGGCTGGAAAAGAAAAAAAGAAATAGCTGATCTTAACGATCGAGCGGGTTTCTTTATTCTTTATCTCTTACCGCCTAGAACCTTCAATTGGTTCTGGGCTTTTTTTTTGCCTTTAGTTGGTCTATAAAGATTATTAGTTATATGTAGACTTTAACTATTATTTTTTTAGAGCAAGATACTTTTAAAAAGTCTTTAATTTCAAGTTAAAGACTTATTTTAGGGCGATTGACCTTTTAAGGTGGCAACGTGAAATTAGGATTCTTCATTTCGATTCAAATGGTGGAACTTTCGTGAAATCTGGTTATTGGCGGCGAGGAAAAAGCGGCGCTTGGAGTTGGACCGAGACTCAAACTAAGGCGACTTGGCCCGAGTCAGGTTATTCGATTACGGAAGCTAAGTCGGTTATGGCTAAGGGTCTTTCGGAGGTCAATGATTATTATTCTAGTATTACTACTGATCTAACTCCTAGGAGTTTTGTGCTTATAGAGTTATTTAGTCATCCTGCTCGACAAAAAGGGCATAACTTACCTTTAAGTCTGATAAAAAAACTAAATTGGGTTCCAATAGAAAATTTTAGTACTAGTATAAAACCTAGGTCAGCTCTTGAAATACCTCATTATGATATTTTCATGCCTCGACCAACCATTAAAATATTAGTGGCTATCAAAAGGCTACAGATTGAGGATTATATAAAAACGTTGCTTGGGTTAAACCCTGAGTCCAGGGAGGCCGCTGAGCTGGCTTGTTTAGAAAAAACGCGTCCCTATTATCCGAAGCGTAACCTTACGGGCCAGCCAAGCTCGGTTACGCCGCTCGACCAGGCTACTAAAAAAGGTTGGCTTTTAGCTAACCTTTATCCGATACCAGGGACCAAAATTTATTCTTTGACGGGTTTTAAAGTCTTCGCCAAAAAATTGGGTTTTGAAGGTCGGGTTATTACTCAGGCGGGTCGAAAAATTCAGTTTCCGGGTCATCCTGAGCAGCGCCTTATGGCCTTAAAGCTAAAAGGGCCCCTAGCCAACGCGATTGAGCTGTCTAAATACGCTCTAATTGAGTCTATATCGCTGTTAAAAGAGTTAAACGTTAAAACCAAGTCCCTTTCGAAAACCCAAGACTCTCTGGAAAATGTTTGGGAACAAAGCTACATTTAAGGGCGACTTTAAATCCAACAAGAGAGGTACCTTATGCCTAATGCCAGGATATTAATTTTTAAAATTTATAAATTTTAGTTAAAGTATTAAATAATATTAATATTATTAGTATTTATCAATAATAATTATCTATTAGACAGTATGGTCCTAGCCAATATAAGGAATTTTCCTCGAAAAAAAGGACGAATCCCCTTGACAAATTTTGGCCGGGTTCTTATACTATAAGGACGGAATTTTATGTTCTGTTACATATTTAAATTTACGTTTACAGGTGAGCCTGGAGTTGAAGTCCAGGCGAGAGGAAATCCCGCGTAATTCGGGAACGAGCCCATCGCTGTAAAGTCGTTTGAGCCGTTTATCGGTTCATCGAGGCCACTAAGCCACTGGATTATTTCTGGGAAGGCGGCCTTTAAAACGCGACAAGTCAGAAAGCCTGCCTGTATTTCGCCCGCCTAGCTTGGGGACTAAAGCAGCGAGCTTAATCTGATACAAATCGTTTAAGCCAATTATTTTTGCCCGCGCCCTAATAAGGTTGCGGGTTTTTTGTTTTTTCAGATTTTTTTGAACTGTTTGATTTGTTAGTTATATTTACTTATTAGCTATATTGGTTTTAGTAAGGCTTAAATTGCTTTACGTATTTTAATCGCTCTTTTTTTGGAGGATTTTTTCATGTTTACTGTTCTTCGTTACGCGTTCGCCTGGGCTCAGACTCTTCGGCCTAACTTTCTTAAGGACTCTCGGGGCGTGACCACCATTGAGTACGGAATTTTGGCCGCTGGTTTAGCCATTATCATCGCCGTTCTCGTCAAAAGCGACGGCATTTTTTCCAAAACCTTGACCGATGTTTTTAACAATATTTTGGATCAGTTGCCCCAGAGCGATAGCGCCAGTGGGGGAGGAAGCACTGAGTAAATCTAGTTCCAGAACTTAATCGGTTTCTTGGACTAAAATTTATTGCCCTTAACCAAAATTATAAATAACGTCTTAAATTTTTGGTTTTGGCGCGTTATTTTAAAATAGGTATAAGTACTTACTGACCTATAATATGTTATTTATGCACCAAAATATGCGAATAAGGCTTTAAACTAGCCTTTTCTCTTTGGAGTTATTATTTTGGAATTGATTTTGGTCATTTTGGCAGGCCTAGTTCTAGTAGTCGCGGCCTATACTGACGTTCGTAGCCTGACTATACCAAATTATCTGATAGGTATCTTGGTCGTCTTAGCCTTGATCCACGCTTTAGTTTTAGGTCGACTTGACGCTTTGGGCTGGATAGGGGCGGTCGCCGTTTTGCTCGTGGGTCTTTTGCTCTGGCGTTTAGGACTCATGGGGGCTGGGGACGTTAAACTAGCCTCGGCGGCCCTTTTGTGGCTGCCGGGCATGGCCATTGATTTTTTAATTTTAACGGCTATTTTGGGCGGTTTATTGTCTTTAGGCTATCTAATAGCGGGATTGTTGAAAAAGAAAAAATTCGACAAAATTCCCTATGGCCTGCCCCTGGCCCTGGCCACCATCGCTATTTTGACCTGGAACGTTATCCAGGGTTAGCTTTTGACCATATTAAGGGCGTTAAGTTTTCGCTTTTAAGGTTTAACGTCAACTACCCCCGACTAAAGTCGGAGGCTTGTAAGAGCCTTCGGTTGACCAGGGAAAGCGGTATCCAACCCGCTACGTTATTATTAGGTTTAAGACCGACGTTGGGATGCTTCCTCAGTCCCAACCTCTCGAAGCCCCGTTTGCGGACAACCGTGAGGGCAAGGACGAAACGGAACGAGGCCTAACGCCGGATAATAACATTCCCGAGGGGAATTTTAAACAGGCCCGTAAGGACGTTTAATCAAGGAAATTATAATGGTTTATGTTTTAGGCGCTGACCGGCTGCCTGTGTCGAAGGTTTCCTTGGGAGTTTTCTATGAAAAGAAATTTACCTAAATATATAGTCTTGTTTTTGGTGTTCTTTTTAGCCGTTTTGTTTCTGAATCGTCTTTTTAGCTCCGGCGGTTCAGGATCCTCCATGGCCGCGAAGAATACTCAATGCTTGACCGCGATTGACGATATTTCGCCAGGCGTTTTTCTGGAGAATAAAGTCTTATATTGGCGCGATTGTGAATCTGTTAAGAGCCAAAATACATCTAAAGATTACATTTGGCGAGATTCGAAAGACGCTAATCAATTGACGGGCTCAGTCGTCCGGACGTCTTTAAAAAAGGGTGATTATATTCTGGCCAACGATCTTATTCGGCCCGGCGATAGCGACTTTTTGTCGGCCGTTTTGAAGTCTGGTTTTCGGGCCACGGCCATCAGGGTGGACGACGTGACCGGCGGCGCGGGTTTAATTCGGCCTGGCAATTTGGTGGACGTTATAGTTTCTGGCAAGTTCAACCATGGCCCGAACCGGTCCGACGAAATAGCTACGGCCAAAACTTTATTAAGTGGCGTCCGGGTTCTGGCCGTTAACCGCGACGTGGTCCTCCAAGACTCCACCAGCTCCCAGCAGACCAGTGGTAGTAGCTCTTACTCAGCCAGAGACAATAAAGGGACCGTAACTTTAGAAGTAGCTCCCAAAGAAGTTGAGCTTCTAAGCGTAGCCAAGACCATGGGCGTCTTGTCTTTAGCCTTGTGCGCTTTAGACGATGGCGGTCAACCGGTCGAACGGACGCAAGCTGGCCCAACTTTGGCTTCGGAGATCGTCTCCCGGTCCGCCGGCGACGACGAAAACGCCCAAACTCAGAAGCCAGTTGTCACTTTATTTGGCTCTGGTCAAGGTCGACATGGGAATCGTTGATCGGCCATGTTTCGCGCCGCTCTCGATAGATTGGCGGTCGACCAAAAACTCATCCAATTTTAAGGAATGATAATGGCTCGTTTTATATTCGTAACTTCATTCATAATTATCTGGGCCATAGGTGGCGGAGTTGGTAAAGCCGCCCAAGTACACGCCTCTAAAGATCGCTTAGATATTCAAGTTA
>JAIROO010000207.1 GCA_031257535.1 Deltaproteobacteria bacterium | reverse complement strand
CTCTTTTAAATCGCGCTTCCTTGCCATTAGAGAAAAAATAATGGCATCGGAGTAAAAAAAATAGTTTGAAGAGGGAGCAAAAAAATTTTTTTCAAAAATCGCATTGTAGTATTAGTCGCCAAGGTCAAATTATAAACGCCCGCCAGAAAATATGGACGCCTTAAACTCATTGAAATCATTAAAGAAAGAGTCACGAGGTCAAATATTTAACCCTGATTCGCCGCTGACGTGATATATTCGTCGGGTAAACTAAAATTTTTAAGGAGCCGCCAAAGTAAAATTTTAGGCCCCCTATATTGATAGGCTTTTTCTTTTAAAAAAAACCAAAGCTAAAGGTTAATATAGTTCGCGTCCTAATTTTCGCTCGTCTGGCCCGGGGGTCTTTTCGGCCTAACCCTAATTTTTGGCTCTAGGTAAGACTACGGGTCAGACAAAACAAAGAGAGTTCTCCTTTTTTGGCCCTGGAATTAAGGTCGGTTAACCGATAAGCGAAGAGATTTTTAGGCTCTTTTAGCTCTTGCTCTAAAAAATCGTCTATAAACACATTTGACTCCGGCTCATTGTGTGATTAATGGATATTTTTGAGCCTTAAAACAGTGAATCGGTCTTAACTTTGGGCTCGTCTTCCGCAAAAGAATAAAGCGTTAAGGGCGGACGTTTTGGTTCAATTCATTACTTGGGGGCCAAAATTTAAGGCCAAACGCTAAATATTTTTTGGTTAGCCTCAAAAGTCACAATATTTAGTAGCGCGAAAAATATTTAGTCGCTAAACTTTCGGAAATTGTAGCGACTAAGATTTCCAAGCGTAGATTTATGGCTAACGCGCGATAGGGGGCGCTAACAACGCCCGACAATTTGTTTTTGATTAGTGGCGAAAAAATGGGAGTTATTGTGCGAATAGTATTATTTTTGGCCGTAGCTTTCTGGTTTTTAACTAGCGGCCCGATCTGGGCCCAGACCGCCATTAAAGTTGGAACCACGGCCGGGGCTGACGTGGAAATTTTAGCAAAAGTTAAGGAAGTGGCCGCCAAAGAAGGCTTAAACGTGGAGATTGTCGAGTTTAACGACTACCAAAAAGTCAATGAGGCTCTTTTGGCCAAAGAGTTGGATTTAAACTCTTTTCAGCACCAGCCTTTTTTAGACGAGTTCAACCAAGCCAATGGCCAGCGTTTAGTAAGCCTAGGCAGTACCTACGTCGCTCCTTTGGCTTTTTTCTCCCGGAAGATTAAAAATTTAAATGAGTTAAAAACCGGGGATATGGTGGCCATTCCCAAGGATCCGACTAATAGAGGCCGGGCTTTAGCCCTTTTAGCCAAAGCCGGAGTCATTAAGATTAAAGAGGACGTGGGTTTAACGGCTACCACAGAAGACGTGACTGATAACCCTAAGCGCCTCCAGATCCTGGAGGTGGAAGCGGCGCAGACGGCCACGGCCTTAGACGAAGTGGCCACCGCGGCCATTAACAACACCTTTTCCATAGCCCAGGGCCTAAACGTCTTACGGGACTCCATTTACCTAGAGTCGATCGACTCCCCTTATATTAACGTCATCGTCGCCCGGGTCGAGGACCGGAACAATCCCTTATACAACAAGTTCGTAAAAGCCTATCAGTCCCAAGAAGTGGCGGATTTTATTTACTCCAATTTTGAGTACTCCACGATTCCGGCTTTTCCTCACCAAAAAAAGACCCTAAACGCGGGAGCCTCAAAATAGTTAGGGCCAAGGGGCTTTAACGTCAGCCCAAAAGGGGCTTTAACGTTAGCCAAAAAATTTAGTTTTGACGTCAGTCAAAAAAGGACGAGACCTATGGACGTGGGGACCAAAAGGGTTTTTTTAGCCATTGCCTTACCCAAGTCTTTAGCTAGCGAGCTTTTGGTCTGGGTTCCAGAAGGCGTTCGGCCCGAGTCTTGGCCTTGGCATATTACCTTAAGGTTTTGGCCAGCCTTAAACCCGGCCAGTCTCAAGGCCTTAGACGAGGCCTTAAGCGCGATTAAAGCCCCGGCCTTAGAGATCGAGATTTGTGGTTTAGGCTTTTTTAAGGGCTTTAAGGGCGGTCCCTTGTGGGCGGGGGTTAAAGCGACCCCAGAGTTAGTTAACTTGGCCCAAAAAATCAATTCTTTAAAAGAGCCCCAAGACTCCTCTTTTAGCTCTCTTAAAGACTCTGGCCAAGTTTTGGGCCAAGGCGGTTTTAGCCAAAAGAGCGCCTCAAAAGCCAAAGCTCGGCCTTTTCGGCCGCACATAACCTTGGCCCGCTTAAAAAAAGAGCCGGAGGAAGCTTTAAAAGAGCTGGTCGCGGCTAAGGCGAGCGACCCTTTAGGCTCTTTTACGGCCAAAAGCTTAAGTTTATGGGAGAGCCGTTTGGATCCGCGGGGAGCCATAAGGACCTTAATTCGCGAGTATCCCTTTGTGAATTTGTAAATTGATCGCTTTTTACCCTAAAAGAGCTGGTCGCGGTTAGAGCGGCCCTTTTACGGCTTTTAGCTTTAGGTGGCGGAGAAACTTAAAAATACTTTAAAGAGGATAAAATGACTATAAATGACTAGACTTTAATGGTTAATTTATTAAAAATTTAAGCGTTTTTTATAAGAAAAAAATTTTGAACGCGTTTTTATATGGCCTTATTCATTAGACATTATACCACAAAAATAGACCTCCAAAATTATTTTCCGATTTTTTTCGCTTCTTAGACTTCACCTTAGGGCCATTAAAGGCCAAAAAGCGACCTTAGTCACTCCTAACCGAGCGGAAAAATCGCGGTTGGCCACTGGGAGTTACCGTTAAGATGGTCTCGTAAAAACCCCTGTTTTGAAATTTTAAACGCGTAGTTATACTATAAACGCTAATACATAGGCATAGCTCCCACTATACATTGTGTATAAACAAGCCTTTAAAAATTAAAAAGGGGTTTTTACCAAGGCGTCCGTTAAGGGTAAAAATCTCTTTTTAAGCGGGTAGCCTATTATTAAATAAAACTTGTTCCCATTCAGTATAGAGGGGTTAAAAGAGGAGTCAGCCCCAGACTTAGTTTATAAATTAGCGGCTTTTCCTCTCTTCTTACCTGTTAGTCCTCTTTTACGTCAATATGAGGCGCGAGGTTGGGAAAGTCCGCGCCATATTGTGAAGGTCCAAAAATAAAAAAAAGATTATTTTTTCTGGACCTGTAAGTCGCCTTTTTTAGGCCGGCGCGGCCACTTTTGGTCGGCGACGATCTTCCGAGGTCGGCCCCGCTTCTTCGCTTGATCGCCAAAAAGAAGTCAGTTCGTGAAAACCACGACAAATAGCCTTGACTTTCTTTCTCAAGAAAGCGGCCGACCCCCGGCGGCCAGGGAGCTTTTTTGAATGACCAAATTTAGCAAAAAGCCGCTATTTCACTCTCGCTGGCCCCCAATTTTTGATAGACTCTGGAGTCTGGCCTTCAAAAGCGATCAATATAGCTTGGTTAGGCCCTTAGGCCGTTTTTTTTTGGTCATTATATGGCTACGAAGGGTAAGCTCCTTTTTAGCGTTGTCTTCTTGGCGATAACAGCCTGATATCTTAGGCCTAATTTTTAGCGTCCTTTGGTTCCGCTCAGCCAATTATCCGAAATTTCGGCTAATACGCCGAGTCTTTGGCTTCTGAAGAGACATCGGGCCGTCCTCCATCGGATCGGCCGGATTCTGGTCGATGGCGCGCCCCTTACAGAAGCGGTTTCTTCGCGTAGCCGAGACCCAGGTTCCTTTTGGTAGTGGGCCGTCCTGTATCCCCGGGATGGGGCCCCTTGCGCCTCGCGAAGGCTTCCGGCCTTTGGCTCCTGATTTCGCTATTGTTTTGCCTTCCGGCCTTTGGCTCCTGATTTCGCTTTTTTTGCTTTGCGGCCGCCTGGGTCAGACCCTCGGCGCTAAAGCCTTCGCGCGGCTCATGGCCATGTTCCTCCGGCGGTAGTCTGGGGAGGCGTGGCTATGATTTTTGGGCGTATTGAAAAAATCTTGCCTAAAAGTTATAGTTGAAAAAATAATGCCGTTCAAGTCAAAATTCACCGTCCGGCAGACTTCCAAGCTTAAAGACCCTTGGAGGCGAATGAGGAGGCGACGTGACTGACTTCCAGGATTAGAAAATCATTTTTAAAGATAGGCTATTTATTGTTGGAAGAACATATTAAATTCACAGTAAATTTTATAAACACATAAAATAAATATGACG
>JAIROO010000192.1 GCA_031257535.1 Deltaproteobacteria bacterium | reverse complement strand
GAATACTCGTCAAGGTTGATGGTTAATGGTGTTAATGGCTCCATTATTTCCGTCTCTCTTAAAAAGACATCTACGAAACCACTATACACTAATTTTTAAGTCACGTCAACTAAAGTCGGACACCACCTCAATTTTTATTGAAAAAAAAATTTTGGGCAGAATTTCTACGGACGCCGCAAAGATTCAGCCCAAAATTTTTGGCGATTTTCTGGTAAACTCGGGACAGTATATATAGGTCATTTTAATTTTAAATTATCATAAATAGTAGATCCAGGCGTCTAATATTTTAAAACAATGGTTTTTACGAGACCATCAAAGTTGACGTGACTAGCGTATAGGTTAAGGGAGAGGGGTTTTTATAATTTCCTGAGTTTGGGCGGCCTCGTTTTGCCAGTCAGCGACTTTTTTGACCGATATTTTGTTCACGTCTAAAATTTTTGAGCTTGAATCGGCGTGACTTAGGAGAAAGTCTTCGGTCGGCGTCGCCGCGGCGACAATGGTTAAGCTATCTTTTTTGAGGTCATAAACAGCGACAGAAAGCCAACCAGCGTAATCGCCGCCTGGGCCTCGGGGGCTTTTTTGGGAGTCACGCGAAGTGAAGACGAAGGCCTCCGGGCTGAGCCACATGAGCTGAGGAGCCCCAATAAAGGTCTTTTTGGGGGCCATGCCCTCAAAGTCGTAAAGGATAAATTCGCGGTTAGCGTTTTTTCCGCTGTCCAAAATAAATAATTTTCCGTCTGGACTAAAATTAGGGTAGCTATCTTGCCCTTTTGGCGTAGGTAAAAAGGCGATATATCGCCCTTCGCCATTAAAAAAATAGATCCCCTTAGCCCAGCCTTTATAGATTTTTCCCTCCTCGCCCCCCGCGGCCGGATCCACGGTTAACCAGTATATGGTCTTTTCTCCTCGCTCTTCTTCATTGACTTCAGCGTTTTCAACCTCCTTTTTCCCCTTAGGGCCAATCTCAAAAAGCAGTCCGTTTTCTACGACGTATTTTGAGGCCTCAAAATTCGCCGCCGCTTTCGATTGGCTCAACCCCAGACTGATAATGAACACAGTTAAATACAAAATAGTATTTTTCATGCTCTTCAACTTCTCCTTGCGCAACGGTTAAATTGTTTAAGTTAACTTAATTAAATAAATAAATAATAAACAATATTAATCTTTCATAAGGTATGCCATTTTTGGTCATTTCAAATTATATCATTATTTTGTCAACAATTTCTCGCTGAAAACTCGTAAAAATGGCTAATACATTTTTGATTGTCCCACCCTCCCTTTTATGATGGCCTCAAAATTGGCTAAGTTGAAACTTAAAAAATATCACCGCGCCCACGCCCACTTCGTTTTTAATATTGAGCTAAGTCCCGATTTTCGGCGTTTAGGACTTTTTAGTCCGCGCGCCAAAGTATTTTGTTTATTTTTTTTAGCCTAAGTTTTTTACGGCCTATTTCTCGTTTAAATCTTTAAGCGTGACGCTTTCAAGCCACTCATTAATTCTAGCTTCGTATTCTTCGTAAAAATCAGCGGCGGTTGAGATATTGATTAGCAGATCCCAAGAGTCCACGCCAACGTAAAGAGCCCTCATGGTCACGGTATCCTCATTGGAGCCGACATTAAAGGTCGCTTTATAAACTGGATAAGTCAGCTTGGCCGACAGCTTCGCGTCTTGGGTCACCTTAGGCTTCTCGCCACCTTCTTCTTGGAATAGAGCGGCTATTTGGCCTAGGTCAGTGGCCTGGGTCGGCGCGTTCCGCCTTAGTCTTATATAAACCAACGAGTCTAACGACTCGGCGTAAAGATACGACCCATCTGGCTTAAGCTCGCTTTCCGAGTATTTGGAGTCTTGAGGCCAAACGCCAAAATCCAGGATTAATCCGCCCGCTTTTTTAAAAAAGTCCTCCCGGCTTATAGGGGGCGCCACTCCCTCGCCTTCGTCAGCCCCTAAGGTGGGGGTAAAAGGGCCGATTCTTAAAGTGGCCGTCAAAAGCGCCAAGATAATTACCACAAAAATACAACATTTAGTTCTCAAGTTAACCACCATACCTTATTTTTTAAATAAACGACTATTTCAAGGGGATTTTAACCCGAATATCTTTGGAGCTGACCTTGTCCTCGAAAACCCAGTCAACAGCGTTACTAACCGCTTTTTCCGTTAAATTAATCTCAACCCCATCCGGCGTAACCGAGTCAAATAGGTAATTTTGAGTCGCCGTAGCTTCTTTTAAAATCACGGTCCGCAAGGGCGCGGCTTCCAAGATAACCGCCGATAGTTTAGGTCTCAGATCTGGAACTGGCGCGTTTTCGTCCCCTCGATAGCCGTCAAACCTAGTCAAGACGATTCGACTCTTATCAAGCCATTGGACATTGTCCTTAAAGCCCGCGACCTCCATTTTCAGCTCCATTTTATCGGTCTCATACAGCTTAAAGATCACGTCCGTTCGTCCGGGAGCCCCGCTCGCGAGAAGAAAACGCGACCCGTCAGAGTTAAAATATAGCCCCTGAAACTCCTCTTCGCTTAATAGCGGAATAGAGGCTAGGAACTGTTCATTTGACCCAAAAAAATAAAGCCTAGCCCCATCGTCGACTGGTAAAACGAGGTAATAACGAAATGGCCCACCCGTCTCAGTCGCGATCTCAGCGACTTTGACGTCAAGCTTATTAAGGCCTTGATAGATTTGGCCATTTTTTAGGACATACTCGCCTTCCGCCCACTGGCCAGTCGCGGCTTTTGTTTTGAGGGATAAATTCGCGAAGACGAGATAATGGCCAAAGTTAAAGATCGTCCCTCCCGGCCATGTCTGGTTTTTTTTTATTTCAAAAGCGTTTAAAGTCGACGACAAAGACCCTAATAACAGAGCGATAATAAAAGCCAAGACTACCCCGCGTGTTGATATTCTCCCCAACTAGCGCCTCCTTTTCGGCCTTTTTTCCATTGACTTTTGGCCTCTATTAAAAAATATCGCCTTGACCGCTACTCGCCTTTTAACTTGACTCTCCTTTTAACAAGAAATCTCAAGACCGAAAAAAACCGCCGACCTAAGAACGTTTGAACTTTAAATGAGACTCTAGACGGAGACCAACCTCATAGGCTCACTATTAAAACGAAGAACGTTAAAAATCATATTTCCTGAATATAGCGATCACGGGAGTAAATATTTTTTTTAAGACGTTTTTAGCGATCACGGGAGTAAGCTATTATTAAAGGACTTTAGCGATCTATCGGAAAAATCAATCTTATAGCGTTGGCGTTTTTCTGGCGCGCCAATCTAAATTGCGCTAAAATAAAAAGTGATTACTTCTATAATTTAATACCACGCAAATTTCGTAGCCGGGGCAAACTATTCCGCCGATAAGCCCTCCGCCGCGTCTGGATCAAAAATGAGGTTGAAAACCACTTAAAAAATTGACTAATGGTCAGCGCCGGGCTTTAACATTTCGCCAAAAAAAAAACTTTTTTAGCCTAAGGCTTAATAGCGAAAAATGTAATGAGCGTAATCGATAGCTATATATAAATTAAAGCGGAAAGTAACTGGCCCCCTTCTAAGCTCCCCAATTTAGCGAAAAGAAAAATATTATGGGAGCGCGTTAACGTCGCCATCAATAATTGGAATCGAAATGGGGAAAGTGGCCGGTGGCGGGGGCGTGGCCGGGTAATTAATCGTCAGAGAGCCACCGGTTACCTGATCGCCCACTACGGGAGTCGCCGAACTTAAGGTTCCTTGAAGGACGCCGGTCACGCTTTTTGGAATAACTTAAGTCCGAAGATTCAGCCAGGCCGGTGGGAAAATTAATGGTAAAATTGGAGTTAGTAAGCTGTCTAGTTCCGTAAAATTACCAGTAACCATAGACCAAGATTGTTCTTTAAGAGCGGCCGATAAAATATCGTAATTAACGGGCCTAGTCGTCTGGCAATAGCCTTTTTAAACGGTGAGTATTTAAGAAGAATATCGTGGTCATTTAGAAGACAAAAGTTATGGGAAGGAGGAAAAAATAGGCTAACGTGAAACATTAACCTATTTTCTTCCGCCAGCGAATATGGCCCAGAAGCTTTTAGCGACCTTAAAATCGCGAAAAATTCCAAGGAGCCACTATAAAACTTTGTTATCAGTCTTCGCTTCTGGTATACGCGCCCAAGAAAATTTGCCGTTCTGAACCGTCAGCGGCTGGATTAGGTTGGGTGACCACAATGTTCTGGCTATCGTCGCTAATGGTAAACACAAGATCCATGTATTCCGCGGTCTTTTGGTCATCGTTCACCGCGGCTGTTCCGTCAAACTCTTCGCCATTTACTCCTTCAAAGAAAAATGAAAAAGAGAATTCGCCAGACTGGTTATTGTTATAATTGCCAATACCTAACTTGATATTCTTCTGATTGTTATAGGCCCCCCACCAGTTATATTCCGCCTTAGTTTCTCCCTTATCTTTAGCTTTGGCAAAATAAAATTGACTATTTAAATATAGATAAGCCTTTTGTTGACTTAAATGGCTAACCCTGGCTATGGAGCAAGCGTTAACAACAGAGTTTGAGTAATAAAATCGACTTACGTCTGGTAAGGCCCTAAAATCAACCTGGCCAAAAATATCGCCCCGTTGTGACTCCAAAGACTTTTCGGCTAAAATTTTATTCCCACTTTTGAGCCAAGCTTGTTCGGCTAACTCGGCTCTATGTTCAAACAGTGTAGTATAGCTAAAGGCGATATTGGCAACATTATTTTGTTTTAATGTAGAATATGATTGGTCCGCGTTAATCAATGGCGTAATAACTAAACTTAAACCCGTGAAAATAATAAGATTAGAGATAAACAGGCGTAAAACGAACCTAGGCATAAGGTATCCATTATTGTCTTGAAATTATTTATTGCCCTATAGGCAAAAAAAATTTCAGAAAAAATTGTCTAAGTCAATTAAAATATAAATTGAGGCTAAAAATCTTTGAGGCCAAAATGACCAAGACTATAGGACATAAAAACTTAGTGGCTCAGAAAATTAGTAAAAAGAACCATTTTCCGCGCGCTTTTATAAGACGCCATCGTAAGAAAACCCTTTAATTTTTGAGAACTGGTTTGTACGCAATATAAGGTAGTCACTATAACTTTAGATTAGTGTTTATAGTAGATATACGCGCCTACAGTTTCAAAACAAGGGCTTTTACGAGGCCATCTTATAAACCTTTTTTAATTTTCCTCGGGTAAAGCGCGAGCTTTTTTGATGGCCTCGTCAATCTCCGCCATATTTTCAGAGGTAGCCGAAGACGTTTCGCCTAAAGCCGCGTTTTTGGCTTTTCTATCCAAGGCCGAAATTCCGGCTACGGCCGCCCCAGCTCCGGCCAGGCCCCCTACTGTCCCCAAAACTACCGCGGCTCCTTCGCCTAAAGCGGGCCCAGAACTTCCTGGGGTTGAACTCGCCGGCTGAGCGGCGACTTCGGAGGGCTGAGCGGCGACTTCGGGGGGAAGCGAGGGAGGAGGACCATTAACCGGTGGCGCGATGTCGCCAGACCCCGAACTTACGTTGACGTTATAGGTGGTGGTATTTGAGACATTGACCGTCGTATTGCCGCCACCGGGGGAAGGAACAAAGACCGGCCGCTTGTAGAAATCTCGACTGTGAGCTTTAGTAGAGCCAGATTTTTTGAGCTGACGCTTTTCCGCGGCCCCATAGCCATCGACGGTTTTTTGGATTAAATCGCCAGCCCGGCTGACAAAATTCCGAGAAGCGTCAAGTTGGCCGCGCAGCTTTTTGACGTTATTTAGGATCTGGGCGAAGGGTCCCTCGGTCCCAAGATTGGCTCCGACTCTTTCTAACCTCTGGACGTAATCGTCCATTGTCTTAGCCAAGCTTTTTAAGTCCTCAGCCTGTTGCCGCAAAATTTTATAGGAGACCTTGAATCTCGGCATAGCGACTCACTCCCTATTTAACGCATCGTGTTTGTAGGTAACTTCGGGAGTTTAGAGGCCTCGTTTTGGATTGCCTTTTCACTCCGCTCATAAGCGTCGGCGGATTCATAAAGGGCCATCATCATCTTTTTTAAGGTATCGAGCCCCTCGTCGCAATTGGTCAATAACTTCTGAAAACTCGCGCCAAACGCGTCAGCCGCTTGTCCAATCCAGACACCTTTTAAGGATTCGATCTGACTTCTGGATTGAGATAGATGCGAAACGTACTGAGAATAACACTTGGCGATTTGTTCGGCGTACTTTCTCAGCTCAGCCGGATTAACTTTAATCTCGTTAGCCATTTATAAGCTCCTAACCGGAAAGGGCTTTAACCCTTGGCCAATTTTGACTTGATCGCCTCTGAGGCGGCTAGATCCGCTTTCCCATAAGAAGAGACAATACCGGTCAAGGTCGTAGCGCAATTCCGGATCGACTCGGCCAAAAGCTGAAAGTCGCGGGAGTTGGACTGATAGGCCTTTAAAAAAGTCTGAGCCCCTTCGCCGGACCAAACTTTTGGTAAAGCCGCCATTATCTCATCGAGCTTTTGCTTGTTATTCGCCATGGCCCGGTAATTTTTCTCCAACTCGGCGGCCGCGGTTTTCATCTTCTGTAAATTGACGGTGCTCTGAGACATCTTGACTCACTTTCCTCAGATTCTCTCTGAAGCTTGTTTGGCCGCCTCATCAGCCGCCCTCAACCTCTTGGCCGCGTCTCTAAGAAAATTAGCGGTATCGGAGAGGAATTTGGCGCTCTTGATGAAATCGTCCCGAAAGCCGATAAAAAGTTTGATAAAAGAATCCGCCGCTTGACCGGTCCAGGCGGCTTGCGCGGTTTCCAGTATTTCCGTCAATTTCCGACAAGCTTTGGTCCGCATATCGTCAGCTATTTGATCTAAGGACTTAGCTTGGGCCATGGTCCGGTTATAATCGAATTTAATGGCCATCAATATCTCCTCGTCTAACGCAGGCTTTTATCGTATTTAAGCGATTTACCAGTTTCAGAAACCTTCTTTTCAACATTGTCGTAGATCCCAGCGATCTCATACAAAGCGGCCTTGTAACCTCCCAAGGCTCTTAAAAGTTCTTTAGAGCTGTTATTGACCGCGTCAACGAGGTTTTTGAAGTCGTCCGAGGTATCGCCCTGCCAACAACCCCGAAGAGTTCGCATGATTTTGGTCCACTCCGAAAAGCTATTTTCCATATTTTTGGCCACGTTACCCACAAGGTCCGCGGTGGTCTGGAATAACTTAGTGTCAATTTTGCTCTCGCCGCCGCTGGTCATATAGCTTTACTCCTAAAAAACAAGACTATTTTAGCGAACTGAAGCTAGATTGAATGTCATTTTCCGTTTTATCGAAATCCGTGGCGGCGTCCCGTAAAGTGGCGGAAATTTCCCTTAACTGAGCGATCATTTCCTGCATGGCCTCATAATCGGAACGATAGGTGGCCATGAAAGCGGCTTTAACTTCAGATTTCCACCCCTTATCTAAGCTCTCAATGGCGTCCGCGAATTTCATGACATTCCCATTTAGCCGGTCCACGACCCCATCCAGCTGTCCCGCGGCTGAGATAATTTTATCCGACTCAACGTTACTAACGTCAGGCATAACCTAATAAAGCCTCCATTACTTAAGTTACAGCAAAATGATGGTGTCGCCGCTAACCACGCCCACGTCGCCTAAGATCTCAAAGTCCTGTAAAAGTCCTTCTAGACCCCGAGAACAAAAAAGAACCCGCGAAGGGTCGGCGAAAACCTCTCGACCCTCCACCGCGGAAATTTGCTCGGCGAACTTAATTTTGACTTTGCCAACGCTCATAACGCTATCGGCCGCGAATTCGAAAGACCGGGCGATGCCTGGGGCTTGGACGTCTAGGTAAATCTTTGACATATTTAAATCCTAAAAAGTCGACCTAAATTAGTCGTTTAAGACCAGCGGGGCGATAAACTTGACGGCGGGTCCCCCTTCGGACGCGTAACCAACTCCCGCTGAAAGCTGACGGACGCTGTCCGCGGCCGACAAATCAAAACGTAAAATACTTTGTTGATCGAACATACCGCCCAAATGAATCCCTCGACCCCAGTTAGCCCAGATTCGCATGGCCGCGAATCGCGCGCAGTCGGCGTAATCGTCGGGGGTTAAAGCGGCGAAAAAGTTAATTTTATGGGCCAAACCCTTTTCTAAGGCGAGTTCAATAAAGCCGCTCATATCGACGTTGGGACTATAGATGGCTTCCATAAAGGCCAACATGTCGTTAACGATAAATACTAAGCGCTGATAAGCCGCCATGGCCAAAGGAACGTTCTGGCCAGCGTCGCGGGCTTCGTTTAAAGCCCTATTCCGGTCTGTAAACTGCGCGACCAATTCGTTCTCCATGAGGTTAAACATTTCTTCGTCGTTATGAATTATTAGGTCAAAGAGACCAAGTCTTTCTAAATCTCCGTTTGTTTGATCAAATAAGTATAGTTTGGCTCCCTTATTTTTGGCCTGTTTGGCGATGGCGGCGAGGAGATTAGATTTGCCCGTTTGGACTCCACCGCTAATTGTGTAACAAAATTCCTCGTCTAGGTTTATAAACGCGGGTTTGCCGGACTCTAGGTTTAAGCCAAGGGCGATCAAGTTTTCCGCCGCCTGACCAACGTCCTCGCGATTAATTAAGGCCTCATAGTTAAGACTATCCAGTTTCTCGCCCAGCTTTTTGACGCCTTGACCATGAGTTTGGGCGATGGACGAAAAGAGACGTCTTAAAGTTTGAGGCAAAGACAGGCCAGGTTCTTCTCGGACGCACAAGGCCGTTTGAAACTCGACTGGGAGTGGCGCCTTAATTAGGCCGCGGCCAGGGGTCCGGCCTTCAGGGACAATTTCCGTGTGATCGCCGATAACGGCCTCGTACTCGAAGCGGTCTGGCATCTGAAGTCCAACGCCGGCGGTAAAGTTTTGACGTATCCGGCTCCGCAGCTCGCCGGAATTGTTCATGGACAAAATAAGGTAGATACCGTAACTAGCGGCCTCGCGGGATAACTGGGCTAAAGCGTCCTCGTATACCTCGTAGGACTCAATAAAAGCCACATAATTGTCGATAAAAAATAAGATGGCCGGGCAGTCGTCTTTCTGGGTCACGTACTCGCGAAACGAGCCTATCCCTTGTTTGGAAAATTCGCTCTTTCTTCTGGCCAAAGTTTGGCGGATTAACTCAAAAACCTCGGCGATTTTGTCGTCGTCCCCCTCAAACATGACCCCACCCACGTGGGGCAGCGAGCTAAAAACGGCCATAGTCCGACTAGAAAAGTCAGCGACGTAAACGTTGATTTCTTCAGCTGAATAGCGGGTGACCGCCCCGTAGATAAGGGTCTGGAGAAAAGTTGTCCGACCTGAGCCGCCAGCTCCGCAGAGAAGAAGATGGCCATCGCTCAAAAAATCAATCGCCACGGGGTACTGGTTTTGGCCTTCGGGATTATCGGCTAGCCCTATGGGCAGAAAGACGGAAAAACCGGCTGGCTTGGGAATCTCCGCCAGTTCGTCTAAGTAGATGGTCCTAGCGAGAGGTGGGGTCCATATCTGCTTGATGGCGCTGATATTATTTTCCGAGGCGATTTGGGCCGTATACTTAACTACCGCGTCTAACTGGGTAACTTTGGCGATGTTATCCGATTTCTTCTCTTTTTTTCTTTTAGGAGCCCCGTACTTGCCAATAATGTTTAAAATCTCGACTTTAACGTTCTTGTCGTCAGTAAAAGGCGTCTCGGGCTCATACTCCGCCCCGGACCAACCCGACTGAAACTCCTCAAAAATTTCGTCGTTGCCGACTTGAAAGTAGCCCCGGCCCGTGCTTGAGATATAGGCCGCGTCAGGACGCTTTAACATTTCATTGGAGTCTTGTTTGTCGGCCACTCGGAGACACAACCGAAAACGGGTGTTGGACCAGATCTCGTCGTCAACCACGCCCGAGGGTTTCTGGGTGGCTAAAATGAGGTTAACCCCTAAAGAACGACCCACGCGAGCGGCCGAGACCAAAGCTCGCACAAATT
Organism: Deltaproteobacteria bacterium; assembly: GCA_031257535.1. Lineage (GTDB taxonomy): Bacteria > Desulfobacterota > Desulfarculia > Adiutricales > Adiutricaceae > JAIROO01. The sequence continues at coordinate 17,862 of JAIROO010000192.1, read as the reverse complement.
CAGGCTGCTCTTTTTTTAACTCCGCGAACTCGTCGGCGATAATCAGAAGATGAGGCATGGGCTCGGTGGCGACGCCAGAGCGGTAAAGCTCGATATACGCGTCGATATGTTTAACCTTGTATTCGTTAAAAATTCTCTGCCGGCTCTTGATCTCCGCGTTAATAGATAAAAGAGCCCGATTGGTCGCGTTACCGCCCAAGTTGGTAATAACCCCGGAAAGATGGGGCAAACCCAAAAAACTTTGGGCCATCCCGCCACCTTTGTAGTCGATAAGGATGAAGGCCACTTCGTGCGGGTGGTAGGTAACCGCTAAGGAGAGAATATAACTTTGGAGAGTCTCGGATTTCCCAGACCCCGTAGTCCCAGCCACCAGCCCATGGGGACCGTGATATTTCTCGTGGATGTCTAGATAAAGTGGTTGACTACCCGACTTATAACCCACGAGGGATTTCATGCTCTCATAGGTGCGGTTTTCCAGCCATTTTCTTAAGATCCCCAAGTCTTCGACTCGAGAGGTCTTGTACATGTCCAAAAAGGTTAAGATATCGGGGACAGCGGAAGACACGTTCATCTCTCGCACCCTGTAGCCAGATAACTTTCGAGCGAAGGCGTCGGCCTCTTCCACGGTAACGGGGTCAAATTTGACCGGCGAGCGCTTGGGAAAAGCGCTAGTCGTGCTGTAAAAACCTTGAAAATCAGGATCGTCGCGAACGATGGCCGAGCAACCAGCGGGTAGTTTATCGGTTGAATCGACCATAAAAACCGCGGTCAAGCCTAAATCTTTAGGGGGATTCATGAGATATTTGGCGATGGGCTCGTTTTCCACTAGAGACCAGTCGCCAATCATTATTACGTAATGGGGAAGTTCTTTAGCTTTGTCGTCCTTTTCCGCCGCCTCGCGGCGTTCCAGCCGATCCCTTATTACCCCGCTTAAAAAATACATGACGTCGCCCACGGTGTTTTTATCGTTGGCGATAAGCCTGACGCTGCCATCCGGAGCCCAGGCGTGGGGCAAGAACCTCGCGTAATCCCAGATGTCGGCCTCGTGACTGGGGAAGATAAAACCTAGGCGGGCGTCCGTATAGGGATGTAACCCAGTTAACTGAATGGCCAACTGGCGGCTTAAGGACAATACTTTAGCTCGAGACAGACTGACGAGTCCAACCATGGCGTTTTGGAACAAAGAAAGGTCTAAAGGAACGTCCTTTAAGACTTCCATGGCGCTTTTTATTTCCTCGACCTTGTCGTTTATGGGATCGTGGACGGCCATGAGCTGCTCTTTGGGCAAAACAATTTGATTGAAAGAAGGGATATCGCCTTTGCCTAAGCGGACGCTCAAAAAATCGTCGTGAGTCGCGCTTTTCTCCCACAGTCTAGGGCTGCCCTCAGCGGCGAAATTGGTGACCTCTTTTGTGGCCGGTAGAGTCCTTTCCAGGACTCCCCGGTTATGTTCTAAACGCTGTTGGATCCTAGTCGCGATTTTGGCTAAATAGCTGGAGTAAGACCTAACGCGCTCGTTTTCGGTTTCTTCTTCCTCTTTTTTCTGGTAGCGGATATTCAAAAGAGCCCACATGGCTCCCAAAACGGCCGCGCCTACGGACATTACCAACCCACTTACCGCGGAACCGCCTCCGCTCATCATCATGGCGCCCGCGACCATAGGGATCATCATGGTAAACGCTGGTCCAATCGTGAAAATGATGGGTTGCCTTTTTTGGACGTTTTTAACCGGGGCCTTTTCGATGGTGAAGACTTCCGAGTCGACTTTTTCAAGGTTCCTAGGGGCCCTTAAGAAATAGCCTTCTTCCGAACTAAAATCCTTTTGTTCTTCATTTTCCCCGCCCGCTTCAATAGCGACGGATTTTAAGCGAAGTTCGTCGACCTTCCGACTGCCTTTCGGGTTGTTAACGGCGAGGATATTGCCTAAGTAAACGATTTTAAGGCCAATAACGTAGATAACGTCGCCGTATTTTAAGATCCTGTCCCCACTCAAAAGGCGACCCTCGACAAAAGAGCCGTTGACGCTCCCTAAATCGCGAACTATAGGGACCCCTTCTTCTAAGACGATTTCAGCGTGGCGTGGGGAACAAAATTGATTGCCATAGCGAATAACGGAGTCTTCGGAGCTGCCAATTTTGACCCAAGGGCAAAGGTTAAAATCTAAAAGGAATTTATCGAACTGAGTGTTGCCCGCGTCGGCCTCGTCCACGGTAATAGAAAAAACGCTATCCCCGCCAGCCAGGTTAAAGTTGAGAAGAAGGCCTGGCTCTAAGTCGACTTTATCTATTGGCCGCTCGTTTTGAGTAATGACAAACTGTTTTGAGTCGCTAACGCTCCAGACGTTATCCCAGACTTCTAAAGGCAAAACGATATCATTCCGCCAGCCGCTAATATGGGGTCGGATTTCGACGGGCGACTTACGGTTGTTGACCGCGGGGAGATAGATTTCCTGAAACCCGTTTTCAAAGACAGCGGTTAACAGTAAACTCATTTCGTTGTATTTCCTCTCAATTTAGAAATAACTTAAGTTAGTCAATAGACTTGTTATGTCTAAATCATGTTAGGTATAAGTCGCGTTAGAGCAAAGTCAGATTATGTATAAGTAGTTTTTGGTCTAATCAGGCGTCAAATTGGCTATTTAAAATCTTGGCGTACACCTTTAAATAATTATCGGCTTGCTCAACAGGGCAGTTAAGGACTTGCACGATTACCTGGTTCGATTGATCAGTCACATTTTTCCAAGCTATAAAAGCGGCGTAAACATATCGCTTCGTGTTTTTTTCGCTGGTATAATATCCATCGAAGTAAGCCGCGACAACTTTGTCACGGCCATTGTTATAAATAACTTTATTGGTTTTTAGTCCTACTTCTCTATAAGTTTGAATTACAAGATCAACAGACTTTTTCATCTCCGATTCTTTAATGCGGCCAAGACCTTTCTGTTTCCTTAAAAGAAGCATGTGGTTGATAAAAGTTTCGCCGTCAAGCGACGTTAAGGTCGAGCGATCTCCGGTATGCTCAGTTAGCTTAAAGGTCACGATTGGATAGGAAAAGCCGAACTTCATAGTCTGGATGATAACGACTGTGTCGAGGCGCGCGTCGGGATTTAAAACCCATTTTGGTTTTGCGGGTACGGTTTTCGCGGGAGTAGTGGGCGCCGCGGCTTGTTTAACAGGCTCTTTTTTGACGGGGGGGGGAGTTCTTGTGTATTTTCCGCCTAAACCATCAGTTAAGGTCCCATCGCTTTCAACTTCAAAAGTCATTTCAACGCCCGCGGCTGAAGCAATGACCGTCTCGCCTTTAATTGAATATTCCCCTTTGGCCTTAACTAACTTGGTATCTTGATATTCTATAGCTCCGTCGGGGGTAAAATTAACCTTCACGTTTGGCTCAGTACCATAAAAGAGGCCACTAACGTCAAGGCCTTTATCCGTCAAATATAGCTCTTTTTTGCTACCAAGGACCGCGATAAGAACAATTACTAATATTATAAGTCCCAAGGCCCCACCGGCGATGGGGAGGATTTTCTTGAGCGACCCTTTAGTGGGCTGAGCTGAAGGCCTCGCCACGTCAGGGGCGGGCGCGCCAGGCGAGGGTTGTCTAAGCGAGGCCGCAAAGTCGTCTTCTAGTTTTCGTTTAGCCGCCGCGGCGGCCGACGCGGCGTCAGCCTCAACCTGAACTTTGTCCCGCTCAGCCTTTTGTCGCCGCTCTTCCACTTCTTGCTCTAAGCGACGCACCTCAGCCTCGGCGGCTAAACGCGCCTCTTCTTTTTCTTTAGCGCGTCGTTCAGCCTCTTGCTGTTCTATCTGTTTTTTTCGGGCTGAGACGAACAGGGCCGAGGTAGTGTCGGTGGAAGGCGCGACATTAGGGGTTTTCTTATCCTGGACCATTAAAGCATCCTTTCATCACTGATTCGTATTACAACGCGAAGCTATTAAACTTTAAAAGTTGGATTTTATTACTAAATTTTAGCTTTTAACAGACTTAAATACATTATCTGTCACATTTAGTTAAATATTGAGATAATGAATAAACTATTAATTTTAAAAATTTAGTTTAAACATTCCTAGGCATTGGCCTCAAATATTTAAGACATCCGAAAACAGCGAGTTAAACCCTTCAGTTAAAATCTTTAGGCCGCGGTCATAAAGTTAATAAAGCTTACGCCTTAAATATTTTTAAAAAAATCCTTAGGTCCGAAAGCTTAAACTATATTTAAATGACTAAATAAACCGAATTTTTAACTTAAGCCATTTTGTTCATGATGATAATCTACTTTACCTTCACAAATTACCATCATAAACCGCTTATTGAATAACTAAAAGAGTTGACTTTTTATTAGTCCTAATTTTTAGCCATATTCCCTTAGGGCCCATGACCGCGAATATTTAAAACTCCTTAAAAAATATAAATCAAGATTTAGGCAATCTTCCCTTATGTATAAAACTTAAAAAACAATTTTAATTTAAATCTAAAATCACCGAACAAAATGAATATTTTCCAAGTTGTAACGCCACGCCTAAACATGGTTATGGCGTAAAATGGCAATCATTAAAATCCATTTCAGACTGATTTTGCGGAAGACGCCTCCTTCGCTCAATATAGACATTCGCGCGCGATAATTTCGCGCGATGGAAGAATGTCTCATGAAGGAGTTAAACGAGATAGATAGTATTACGACCCACTACTAATGAACGGTTTTTTTTTAACACACGCGTTTAGTCTTTTCTATTACCCATTTGGGTAGTAGAATCGTTTTTTTTCTAACCGCTCAAAAATATTTTTTCAGGAGCGTCCCGGAAAAATCAGCCCGAATATTATACGTAAAAAAACTATTAAGTTCTAATAGATAATTTTATGTATAGAAAATGTTTGTTACGTCATTTATTAAAGTTTTATTCGTAAAAACGTTCAAATACAATTTTGCATAAAAAGATGCAACTTATAGTAATTTATGCACATATAAATTTTAAACTATATTAAAAAATAATAAATCGATAATTTTATCTTTTAATAAAATTTAAATTATATTTTTGTTTGATATGGTTATAAATATTTTAAGTCTTAATAAAAAGTAATTGCGAAGATACCATTTTTTAGCCTTTTTTTCAGTCATTGTTCAATATACTTTTTTTATTCGAGAGCGAAAAATGGCCCAAATCTTTTGGGAAAAAACATAACGCGTTATTTCCAAGCTGATTCGAAAAAAGTCAGTCAGACCATTTTTTTATTTCACAAATTTCTAGGGAGCCCGCGGGCTCGTTCTAAAGCTAATTCGTTTATTTTAGTTCATAAAAATTAACAAGATAGCTGGATTAGAATCGCTTAGGGAAATTGTTGGAACGATATCCTGTCGTCAGGACCGTAAAGAACAACTCGGTCGCGCGTAAGCGCAGTCAAAGTCCAATTTAGATCGTGCCTAAAATGGCGAAGTTATATTATTTTTAATAAGGCGTTTGAAATTGTCTTAAATCAATTCCATAATCAATTTAAAACGCATTCTAATGTTCTTATAGGCCAGTTATTAGAGAAAAACTCCGCGCGTCCAGGCCCGAGCCACTTATGTTGCGGACCGAACCGCCTAAGACGGCTCCAAATCCGGCCAGGCCGTAGCCACCGGCGAGGCCTGACCACGTCGCTTTAACGGCCTCGATTAGGCCCCCGCCCCCGACTTAGGTCCGCTCCCTAAGTAACTAAACCTAAACCAAAGACAAAGCCTTTAAAAAAAACCTTGGACCGCTCCTTAGCCCGGCCCGCGCCCTACGCGACCACGCCGTTAAACTGGCTAAAGGCCTTTTTCGGATGAACGACTTTTTGGTTAATAGTTAAGACAAAAACTTGCCATGTAGATTAGGGTTGTTTAAAAAACTTTCTTAAAAGCGCCACCCGACTTTTGGTTCCGGCTTTTCTAGCGGCCGACTTTAAATGGGCTCTAACCGTGTGGATTGTCACGCCCATCTTTCCCGCTAAATCCGTAGTGGAAAACCCTTGCGCTAAAAGTCGCACGGTTTCCAGCTCGCGGGCCGTTAGATCCAAGTCTGAGCGGCTGGCTTCAAGGTCAATCAGGACGGCTTCACGGCCGTCCTTAACCCTTTTAGCCAAATCCGTAATAATACTTAAAGTCTCGTTGTCTTGACCATGGCCTAAAATTTTCCTTAGAAGTAAATCTATAAAATCGTAATTTTCAGCGAAAGGCATATATAAGCCGTCTGGCAGGGCGGCTTCCAGAGCCAAGGTCAAGTCTTGGAGCGCTTCACCGCCTCGACCGGATTTTTGGAGGGCCGCGGCTAGATAAATTTTGGCGTAAATAAAAAATAAGAGATTTTTTTGGAACGCTCCACTGGCTAAAATGGCCTTTGTTTCCTCTATAAGTTCGGCGTAGTCGCCCGAAAGAAGTTGAGCGAGACCGTGAACGAGAGGAAAAAATCCCTTAGCGAAGGTATAAAGGCGGCTGCCTTGGCCGAGTTTTGTTCTCAGCCATAAAGGGATTTTTTCGTAAAGACCTAAAGAAGCGTATAGCCAGCCTTCGCACAAGTCAGCCGTGTGGAGCATAAACCCGTCTCGGCTCCGGGCTATTAAGCCCCGCATATCTTCAACATGGCCCTTGTTTGAGCCGTAGCCAAAAAGAGCTTGGGGATCGCCTTTTAATATGGCCAGCCGGATTTCGATAAACAGACCGCACAAAACGTTCCCAAGCTGGTTATGTCGCGAGGCCATCTCCAAGGCTTTTTGGCAAATATCTTCCGTCAACTCCGTCTCCCCTCTTAAGTACAGCGCCTCGGCTTCCATAAGGTACTCCGCCCCCGCCCCGTGGTGAGAGGCTAAAAGATAATAGTGAGGCATGTGTTCGAACATCTGACCTAGCTCCTCGTTAAGGTGGCCACTAGTCCGGTGAAACATGAAAAGGACAGAAGGACTACCCAAAGACCATGGCGAATCGCTACCATATAAAATGGTCGGTTTTTTTAATAATCCCAAGGCTTTCTGAAAATTGGCGCTCATGGCCTCTATATCGTTGAACTTAGTGATCGCCAAAAGGACGAATAACTCTCCACGCCACCGATTGCCCTCTTCGCCTTTCGGAAGAGCGGCGCAGTGATCCGCGAGCCAACGTAGCTGAACCTCAAAAGAGGAAAAATCACCTACGCTAAAAAGGGCGATAGCGTACTTAAAAGCGGCCCCTAGGTGATTTTCCAAAATATCTTGAGGACACTCTTTGAACATCGTGACGTAGAATTCGGCTCGTTCAGTGACCAGATTCCGGGTCATGTCGCTTTCAAGGATAGTTAGAGCTCTTTCAAAGTCGCCAGCCTTGTACCAGGCCTCCATGGCCGAAGCTATTTCTCCCGCGGCCATGAGTTCGTCGCCACAGGCCCGGTAAATGGCCTGTCGTCGCTCGATAGTCAGCTCCTTTTCCTCGAATATTTTCTGGAGAAGTCGCCGGAAAACGGCGTGCGGGGAGTATATTTTGCTAGCCTGGTCAAATGACACAAAGGCGTTTTTGCTAATGAGCTCATCTAATAAAGGCGCTACTCCATCGCCGTAAAGATGGGCGGCTTGGGCGGTCGTAAATCGCTCTAAAGGCGTTAAGACCGTTAAAAGCTCCTTGGCCCGCTCCGACAAAGGGGCGTAAACCATCTCGCGCATCCGCACGGAAAGGTCTTCGGGAATAGTTGAGAAACTCCCGTTTTTTTGGAACCATAAAAAGTTTAAGTAGAGGGCGCTTATCCAACCTTCAGTACTTTTGTGGAGTTCTAAGGCCTCCTCTTGGGTTATTTCTACGCCCTTTAAGCTAAAATACTCCACAATTTCATTAGGAGTTAAGGCGAAGAGACTGCGGTCCAAGAGGGACTGGGTATGGCTAGCGTTGATCAGCCTTAAACCTTCGCCCCAGGCGTGGCGAGTAATGGCGACGATCTCCGCGTTAAAGGAATTTAGACCCGCTAACCCTTCACAAAAAGCGATAAAAGAGCGAGGCAAGAGGTGGCAGTCGTCAAAGACTAAAACCGTTTTCCGGGGAAAAGAAATCTTCTCTAAGATTTTGAGAGTTTCGCTGATCCTGGCCTGGTCGTCAGGAAAACCGAGCCGTTTAAGCCCAGAGACAATCCGGTCTGATTTGGGGAGAGCTTTAGTCAGCTCGCCACAAAAACTAGGCCAAAAAGATTCTAAAGAAGAGGCCTGGGCCACAGTCCAGGCTACTCGGACCGAGGAAGATGCTAAAAAGGCCTTCACGGATTCGGTCTTGCCATAACCCATGGGAGCCTCGACCACGGTTATGGGGTTACTGAGCGTGGCCGTTAAGGCTGTCCTTAATCGCTCAGAAAAATATAAGGCGTTTTCCGCGCCGCGACGGAGGCTTGGTAATTTTTTGGCCATCTTTCCTCGTTATATGTTAAATTTTATATAAACAGCTTAGCTATTGACCGTGAAGTACCTTAAAATACTATAACAACTTAATGACGCATTAAAAATAAAAAAACACGTCCGCTTGAATAAAACAAAAAAATATTCGAGTAAATACAATTAAAAATGGACCAATCGTCTGGTCTTAGCTACTGATAAGGATTTTTTAGCGAGATGGCGACGCTAAATTTTATGATATGTTTTTAAAATACGTCTTTACAAATATTTATTGACTAAATATGCAAATAACTCAAATATTGGCGTATAAAGCTAATGTTTAAGACATATACTTTGAGGCGCGCGAGAACCAATAAGACCGCGAAATAGGTCCAGATTCGCCACAGCGCAAAAACTCCACCCGGAAAATTTTTATAGATAAATTAGTCTAAAATAACAATTATAAAATATTAATAATAAATTAAACTGTCTTATCTTCTCTAGCCTCAAGCGACTTTGACCGTAACGCGTTTGACCAATAATATAAGATATAGGTTTGTTATAATTTTTTTGTCGTATTTTGACGGAAGGAATTGTTTTAAGGCGTAGCTACCCAACTTCTCTTATTATGTTAGCTTTTATTCTTAGAAGCCTTAACTTCGATGACCTGAAGGTCTGGCCTATACGAAAAGTCACGACTAAGTCAGACAGCCATAGTTTTCCTCTGGAGCGTCACCGGGGATTAGCGGCGGTTGCGGACAGAAGTCAGTAAAATAGAGACAAACATTATCTCTTTAATAATAAGATCTCGATCTTTTTCTTTCGATATTTCGCTTACGCGATCGTCATAAATTGTTTTATGTCAGGCGTTTATAACGCCATAAGACTATTTGATTATTTTTTGGATCAAGATCGTCCAAGGCGTTCTAGAAATTAGCGACAGATGATCGCCGTCAATTCCAGTTAACGAAAACGCGTCGCCTTAACCTTATGGGCCTCTATTTTGGGATACCCATCACGATCGAGTCCATTTAAATGTATTTGAAATTTAGGCTGAGATAACCGGCCTGATAAAAAGAGCTGATTCTTTAAATATGGTCAACGTGTTTTGATGACCCATTTAGAAAAATCCGCTTGATTTTAACGTCTCGAAATTTTTGACCTTAAAACGCTTGTTCTTTAAAAACAACATTTAACTGGTCAAAAAGCTAGCGCGCGCGAATAATCGCCAAAGATCGCCAAAAGAATTAGGGCCTATAAACTTAAGTTTCCTTATTAAAGCATTAACTATCTAAATATAAACATTCTAAACAGCTTTATTTAGCGGATTGTCGCTATTTCGCTACTCCTTGGCGACAGCATATTCAATTTCCATTTTGGTAAACCAAAAATTCAGCCCTATTTGTCGGAAATATCCTATCGCTCGAAAAAAAAATTAGCGCGCTCCAATTGTCCGCGAAGGCGGCGAATGTCTCATTAAAGGGTTTGTCGAGATTGTCAGGTATAAGGACATATTACTATGGAACGTTCTTTTTTTAACACAAGCGTTTAGGCTTTTATATTACCCATTTGGGTAGCAGACTCGATTTTTTTTTGGAAATTCTCCAAAAGTTTTTTTAGAATATAGCTGAGTTTGTTTTATAAATTATCTTTCAAAAAACATCCAAACATTAATTTTATGATTTATTTTTCTAATTTATCTAATTTATATATTGTCTTATTTATAAATTATTTAAAATATAGTATTTAATTCTATATAAATACTATATTTGTATAAAAAATATTTGATAAAACAGTATATTAGAGCGACGTCTAAGGACAAGATTTCATTTCGCGCCATAGCTAAAAATTTTTAAAAAAAATTTCAGTCAGATGACGGACAGGCAAAATAATAAATAATATTCCAGGGTATATCTATCAGTATACAAAATTATTATATTAATAATAACGTATGCGGCCATATGATTAAATAGTTTTATAGGAGAGCGCGCTATTACGGGCTTTAGCGTTTGGCACAAAATTTGCCAAAGCTAAATTGGTTATTTATGGAATTTAAAATTGGCATAAATTTTGCTGTTAACCTTTACTCAATTTTTTTGCGTAACTTTCCAAAATAAACAATTGGCGCGTTTTTTGCTGTAGATTAATTTTTAGATCCTAAATAATTATCCGACCAATTATATATAGAATTATAGAAACTATTGCTATTGCTTTTAATCTCATGACATATAACTCGAAACGTTACAACGTCCTGTTCCAAAAGCCGTCTAAAAAGTTTGGCGCGCAGCCAGGGAAAAAATTCCGCTCGCGTTTTTAGCGGTCAAGGATTTTTACTAAAAATCGCGCTACTCGTCTAAGAGCCCTTTTAACCGCCTATATAATAAAATACCAATGGCGACCTTTTTTCGGTCAACTCCTTCGCTTTAAGCCATTAGACTGGAATCGGACGAAAATCGCGAGGCCAAAAGACAAGTTGAAAAATTACGGTCAAAAAAAATACCAGTTAAATCGCGGTTAAAACGGCTAAGGGGTTAAAGGTCGCGGCCGGACTAAACGCGACAAGACGGTCATATGTCGCCGACTAAAATTTTCCCTCCTTTGCCAAAAAATAATTGGCGTTCCAAAATGGGCTACAGGCCACGGACCATAAACTTAAAAGGCGGTATAACAATCAAAAAAGCTGAGCCATAAGAGCAATTTAGAAAACAATAAGGTCTCGCCAAAGAAAATTATTCGAATAAAATTTGGCCAAAACAAATTTGGCAAATAATGAAAAGCTCAAAAAAAATGAATAAAGCTTTTAAGCTAGTTAATAACCTTAACATAAATTATAGTAACTTTTATGGTTAGGGGGGAAAAAAAGAACAAAAAGACGGGATGAAGAACAAGAATGGCGAGCGATTCAGCGAGTGTTCGCCTTCGACTAATTAAAATATGTCGTATTCTTATTTTGTCAAGGGGTAAAACGTGAATTTTTGAAAAAATTAACGCGACCACCCTTCGACTAATTAAAATATAAGGCTTAGAGCCCCTCTAAAGCCTAACGTACGACGAAAAGGCTTAAGGCTCGCCTTTTTTGGCCTTGAAATTATCCAAGAGGCGAGTTTTTGGCGGAACGACAAGCGTATCGCCGAATACTCAACGCTTTTAGTTTGAGGAAGTCCTCGAAGGGGTAATCGACACACGCGTCGTTTTCAAGAAATGCGCCATTGAGGGAGGCAGGTTCCTATATTCATTCAAGGAGGCCAAGAGAGCGACCGCGGAAGAGGCGGGATATCTAGCGAACGCGGAAAAAAAACACAACTTTGATCCGGCCAAGTTCGCAGGAAAGAAAGAGACGTTCGGTACCATCGTATTCGAATTCGACCAGGACTTGCCTGGAAAGACGGTTTACCTTTGCAACGGAAAATGTTTTCGGGAGGCGGTAAAGCGGCCGTTAGAGGTAATGAATTAAATGGCTTCAACGGTATTAGGTAGTTACCGGTTTTCGGCGATAAACCAGAGGGCTAGCCTTAGGCTCGCCTTTTTTGGCCGCGAAATTAGCCCAAGGCTGAGAGGAGCGGCCTTTTTAGCCAAAAACCCCCTTGATGCCAAAAATTACCGATTTTTACAATGAAATAGGCGCGAAAACAGGCAGAAGAAAGGAAGAAAAAGATCTTTTTTACTAAAGTCGTTAGCCCTTTTTGGTAAAACTAATGGGCACGCTTAGCTCTAAGACGTTTAGACCCAAAGCCGGAGGAATGGGGGGAAACGGCGAGCAGCGCCGCAGTAAGGCTAGGGCCTCGTCGTCTAAGACCGGGACCCCGGAGCTAGCCGAGAGCCTGGCCATGGAGACCCGGCCATTCGCGTTTATCCGAAAGCTGACTTTAGCCACCCCAGTTAAGCCCTTGGCCATAGCCGCGGGCGGAAATTTTTTGAACTGATTAAGCCGCCGGCTGATCTGGCCTTTATAAGCCCCTAAAAGATCTGGATTGCCTTGGCCAGCGCCCCCGCCCGCCCCGCCCCGACCAGGCCCAGGGGGGCCCGGGTCGGGGTTTACGGGACCAGGGCTCGCCCCGCGCGGTATTTTAGGCTTTTTTGGTTTAGGCTTTTCGGGCGGCGGCGGCGGGACATAGGGCGCGGCCGCCTCGGCCACGCTTTCGACTAAGCTAGGGATTATCTCAGGGTCTTCTGGCTCTGGCTCGGGCGGGGTTTTAGGCTCGTTTAGCTCGGCCGCCTCATTTCCTGGCTCCCCACCCAAAGGGTCGTAAGGAGAAAAATCCATTGAGGCCAAAGGGGCGTAAGGGGGACTAAAGTCGGCCTCGTTTATGGCGATCATGACGAACAAGGCCAAGACGTGAGCTAAGGTCGACAATATGAAGGCCCGCGAATAGAGACCCTCGTCGGGCCAGCTTGAGCTAGTCATTAGCTAAAGTTTAAACTTTTTTAAGAAAAGACGAAGGTCATTGACCAGGTCCCAAGGGGTCATGAGACTCAATATTCAAAACGACCCTTAACTCCTCGTCCGGGATTTGATAGTCGTAAAAGTTCGCGAAGTAGTTCCTAACCACTGTGGCCATATTAATATCTTGAAAAAGCTCTGGATATAGCTTGGTTCCAAACCACAAAGGCAACATAGCCCCTTCGGCGCTGCGGGCGTACCAAACGAATATCCCCTTGGGGCAGGCGTAGACCCGGCCATTTTTAACCGCCGGGACCTCGGCTAAGGCTGGTTCTTTTAAGATCTCTAGCCTATCGGTGGGTCCGGCGGAAAAAATGACCTCAGGCTTAAAACTAACGATGGTCTCAAAATCTATGACCCCACCCATGTTTTGTCCACCTAACATGTAGTCGGCGGCCAGGTTGACTCCGCCCGCCGCGCTTAAATAGTGGTGGGAAATGTCGTTTTTGTTAATGGTGCGATAACCGCCAGCCCCGCCATAAAGAACCAAAACCTTGACCCTTTGGTTTGGGGGGACGATGGCGGTTTTCCGGGCCGCTAAATCCACGTTGCCTTGGTAATAAGCCACAAACTCCCGGGCTCTTTGGGCCTCGGTCTCGCCTAAAATGTTGCCAATAATTAAAAAAGACTGGCTAAGCTCGGCGACGGTCGCGATACCGTTAGCCGCGACCACGGCCACCCCAGCTTGCCTTAACTGCTCCTTTTGGGTGTCGGACAAGGCCAGCTCCGGCCCGTAGGCCACCTCCGCCCCAGAAGCCACGACATCCTCGACGGCGCGGCTGTCGTAAGGTTTGGGGTTCGACCTTACTATATCTGGGAAAACCTTCTTAAAATACTCGCTAATCCCGGCCGTGGGGTAAGCCACGACCCGACCCCCGCCCCTGGTCAACATCTCCGTGACCTGACAAAAGGCCGGAATAAAGGGGGCCACTTTAGTCACGACTTTAGGGATAGTCACTGGTCGGCCGTAACTGTCCAAAACCGTCCGGGTCTCCGCCGCCGAAAGCTTGACCAAGCCTAAGCCTAAAAAGACTAAAAAGAAAAAAACCGGGCCAAAAATAAGCTTGGTCAAGCCTATGGAGCTAATTTTTCTGATAATCATTTTTAATCTCCGATCTTTTTACTTAGCCGACCAATTATTAAGCATAGGTTAAGTATAGGTAATGAGAAATAGACAAATAAACATCTATCTATTTTTTTATCTATTTTTTTGTATATTTTTTGTCTATTTATTTATCTGTGTCTCTGTTCTTTTAGCTGTTATTTATTTAGTTTTGGCCTGTTGGTCTATTAGTCTGTTTATTTGTCTGTCTATATATCCATTTGTCTATCTGTTAATCTATCTACAAATCTAATTAGACGTATACATATCTGTCAATATAATAATCTGTTACTATGTATATCTATCTATATATCTTTCTGTCTTTCTATCTAGCTATCAGTCTATCTGTTTATTCACTAAACGAATGACAAATTTTACGACTAAATATCTAGAATTTTATGAATTAAAACTGACTTTTTAAAATTATATATAACTTTTTTGTTACTAATTAACGCGTTAATCTATACTTTTTAACTTAAACAAGGTCGACAAACCTGAAAGCTTTCCTGACTATCCGGCCAACTCAAGACGGAAATGGGGAGATTATAAGTTTCGCTTAGATTGCGCGAGGTTAAGACCGTTTGCCGCGGACCCACGACAAAGCCGCCGTCGGGTCGAAAAAGAGCCACGTCCGACCCGCACTGAAAGACGTGGTCTGGATTATGGGTGGTTAAAATTATCCCTAAACCTTGAGTGGCTAAGGTCCTAATGTTTTGTAAAACCCGAGCTTGGTTGCCAAAGTCCAAGTTCGAGGTGGGTTCGTCCATCATTAGAAAAACCGGTTCTTGGGCCAAAGCCCGGGCGATGAGGACCATTTGTTTTTCCCCGCCCGAGAGCTCGGTAAAAAGACGATCCCGTAAATACGAGACGCCTAGCCGCTCTAAGACCTCTTCGGCCACCTGATAATCTTTTTTTCGCGGGCGACCTAAAAAACCCATATAAGCGGTCCGCCCCATTAAGACCACGTCTAAAACGCTAAAAGCGAAGGGGGTAAACTGGGATTGGGGGACGTAACCTAATAAACGAGCCCTTTCGCGGCGGCTAAAACTCGAAAAATCCCGCCCGTCAATGGTCGCTCGGCCCTCTTTTAAGGGTAAAAAACCTAAAATGGCCTTAAACAAAGTGGTTTTACCAATGCCATTGGGGCCTAGCAAACAGAAAACCTGACCCACGGCGATGGTCGCGCTAAAACCTTGGACAATGGTCTTCGAGCCATAACCGCAGCTGACCTTCTCTAAGCTCAAATCCATACTTTCCGACCTAAACAAAGAACATAGATAAAAAGCGGGGCCCCAATCAAAGAGGTCACTATGCCCACGGGCATTTCGCCGGGGAGAATTATCCGGACCACGCTATCCACGATCACCATAAAAAGACCGCCCCCCAAAAGAACCGAGGGCATTAGGCGCCCAAAGTTGGGGCCAACCAAAAACCTGGCCAAATGCGGAATTATTAGGCCAACCCAACCAATTAAGCCGCATAAAGCCACGGCCGAGGCGGTTAAAACCGTCGAGGCGCAGACGATTAAAAGGCGCAGTCGCTCAAAGCTGACCCCCATGGCTTGGGCTTCCTCCTCGCCAAAGGCTAAGGCGTTAATCTGCCATCTAGAAAGATATAATGGCCCGACCCCCACCACAAAGGCGATCAGCATGACCGGCACGTTCGCCCAGGCCCCAGATTTGGCGAAACTGCCCATGAGCCACAAAACCATGGCCGTTAAAGTCTGGTCGTCGGCGCTTAAATATTTAATAAAGGACCCCAAAGCCCCAAAAAGGGAGGAGATCACCACCCCCACCAAAATCATGACTAAAAGGGACTTGCCATGGCCAACTATTCTGGTGACCAAAAGGACTAAAAACACGGCCCCTAAGCCAAAAGCGAAAGCCATAAAATGGAAGCCCACCGTGGAAAAGCCCAAGACCAAGGCTATAGAGGCTCCCACCCCAGCCCCACTGGAGACCCCTAAAATATCCGGGGCCACCATGGGGTTCCGAAAAAGAGCCTGATAAGCCGCCCCAGCCACCGATAAAGCCGCCCCGACTAAAAAAGCCATGAGGATCCGCGGCAGCCGGATTAAAAAAAGAACCACCGCCGCTTGTTTGTCTTGAGCCTCGATAGGCTGGCCAGTCAGTTCGCGGAAAGCGAGTTTAAGGGTGGTGGCGAAAGGAACGTCGTGCCGCCCCAAAGACAAGCTCCCAACCATAACTAAGACCAAGAAAAGAGCTAAAAGCGCCAAGACTAGCCTTTCGCGAGTCAAAAACGCGAAAGAAGGCGACTTGGCCGCTCTTTGGGCGAATGGGTCCGCTAAAGACACGACTACGCTAGCTCCACAGAAGCGGCGACGGGGTCTAAGCCGGTCCCCACGACCTTACGCTTAGGTAAAAAATTTTGCGCTTGGAAATCGTTTTCTAAAAACGCCCGACCAAAAGCTCGCCCACCCTCGGGATTTAGCGCGTTTAAAGGGACGGTCAAAGCGTGGGCGATGGGCGAGCCTTGGACCGTCTCGTCGTCGTTAAGCTTAAACTCGACCTCCCCGTAGGTCGCGGCCAAAGAATCCGAAGAAAGATCCATGACCTCAGGTAGCTCGGCGAAGGTTAGGCCCCGCGATTTGGCCATGGAATAGTAGGCGAACATATAGTGAAAAGGCGGCTTATCGCCTGGTTTAGGCGGGGCGGGTTTGTCCATAAGGCATAAGCGCCCGGGGTGGTCTAAAAGTTTCGCGCTTAAACCCGGCTGATAACGGTCGGCGAGGAGCATGGCTAAAACCGCCCGATACCCGCCCGGATCCACGTAAGGGTTAAAGTGGGCGAAAACCGCCCCGGGGTCGGTTAACTTGTCGACCCAAGTGGCGGAGTTAATTTCGGACCCGGGGGTCGCGGCGATAACCATCTTGTTGCCGGCGAAAACCACGTAACCCGAAGATAAATGGGGGCCTAGCGTAGTGGCGATATTGGCTTCGTCGGCTAAAATCAACAGATCAAAAAGGTCGCCCTGAAGGTGACGCCTAACGCCTTCGACCGAACCGCCCCCCGTCAGCCTGACCTGACTATCTGGGTGGGCTTGGTTCCAAATGGTCGCGGACTGATTGGCTAAACCTAAGGCCACGCCAGCGGAAAAAACCTTAATTTCGCTCATAAAAAAACCACTTTTAACCGAAAAAAAGCTTTACTTAAGCCGCTTAAGCTAAAAGCTAAAGATTGAAAATATCTCGGCCGTCTTTAAGCAAAAATAACTCGCGCCTAACGTCCATGACCTTCTGGGCTAAGATTCCCAAAAAATTACGGAGAAAAACGCTCTGGGCCGGGGCGACTTTTTGGTCGTAAAATTTGACCGCCATGTCCCCGGTCAACCTAAGGCAATCCAAGTCAGACTCCAAAGGCTTGGGCTCAAAAGGCGGAGTCGGCTTTTTAGCCAAGGCCTCCATAAAAAGAGAGAGGCCGGGGATTTCGGCCATCATCATGCCGGGCTCCCCGAACTTAGGCATAGCGTATTTAAAACGACGCGGCTCTATTTCCCTTCCGGGCGAGCTTTTTAAGACTATAAAAAATTGACCCTTTTCCGGCAAAGATAGGCGTTCGCCGGCTTTAAGGCGGACAATCGGGGGCCCCATGGCCTTAAGCAAATCCAGTAAGGCCTCGTCTTCTAGGCCCTGAAAGATAGTCGTGGTTTTCAGTTCTGGCGTATAATCGCGATAATTTTCCAACTTCAGATTCCTTTTAAGAGTTAATTCGCCGGACAGACGAGAAAAGTTTGAGGAGAGGCGAAGATTCCGTCCGACGAATACAAGAAGAAAAAAAAACTTGAGACGCTAATAATCGCGAAAAACCTTAAGCTAAAGAAAAAAACGTTAAATATCTGGCCTACTTTTCGCGAAATTTGAGTGAGCTAAACGTGGCCGCCGACCGTTAGTCTGGCCAGAAGACGCTCTTTCCAGACCTCGGTCAAGCGGACGGGGAGCAAAATTAAAGCGATATTTTTT
>JAIROO010000141.1 GCA_031257535.1 Deltaproteobacteria bacterium | reverse complement strand
CCCGAAAAAAGCTCTTCCAAAGTATTAATTAATAAAGATTTGCCGAACCGGCGGGGACGGGACAGAAAAAAATGCTTACCCTTACTTTTAATGAGTTGATGGATGTACGAAGTTTTGTCGGCGTAAACTAAATTTTCCTCTATTATTCTAGCGAAAGGCTGACTACCAATAGGTAATTCTTTCAAAGTCATTATTCCACTCCAAAAGACAAAAAAAGGAGCTTAGTTGGCTTTTGGCCTTTTTAGTTTTGGATCTAGTAAAATCCGCGAAAGTTAAGAAATTAATAAACTTCTCTGGAATTGATCAAATTATATCAAATTACCGGCTGGGTCGTCAATTTTTTTTTTTAACGCCGAACTAGCGCGTTTAGCCCTTCAACCTTATTCCCAAAAAGGCTCTGAAAATGAGGAATTAGCCAACTTTTTTTAACTTAAGAATCTCGCGCGATTGTTTTAGCCTAAAAAGCGCGTAAAACGTCTTTTTAGCGCTTATTTAACGAATCATCCTAATTTATGAAGAAAGTTTAGAGGCCTTTAAGACATCGCTGAACGTAAAACGACCAGAATTTGGCGGCAGAAGCAAGACAACTCGGCCTGACATTCATATGAAACTGAATTTTGGATTTTCCAGAATAGAGACATCACAACACCTCTTGCGAGCAAAATTCCTAATAAAAAAGTGATGTTAGCCTTTTTTAACTCTATCAATGGTCTATTTAGCTCTGATCAAAGGATAAAACTAACGTATCCACAGTTTTTAGCAATAAATGACATTTTTAAGCGTCATAATGGTAACCGCAGTGAATCAGCGTCCATCAGGCTGTATACTATTTAAGGTTATTCACCTCCGACTGACTTAAGAGAATCAGTCTGACTCTTAGGCTCGGACCATGGCCGTCTACGCCATTATGGCTCGGCACTCGTCGATGGCCTTCTCTTTCCCACCTCTAAGCCATGATGGCCTCGTAAAAACCCCCTTTTATTTTTGAAGACTTGTCTATCCACAATATAAGGCAGTCGCAATAACTTTAGATTAGCGTTTTTAGTAGAGCCACGCGCCTAAAATCACGAAACAGGGGTTTCTACTGAGCAATCAGCCATAAAATAAATATTATTTTGGATTTTTTCAAGATCTACTAACGCGAAAGGAGCGATAATCCCCGACGCTCCCTCAGTTTCATTAGGCGGGGTGGGCGACAAGACCATGGACCGTGAAACATAAGCAACTGAAATTGGAATCATTGGGCGACACAGTCGCTTAGCGACTTAGCCTTTAAACGGACAAAAAATGTGTTTCATAAATTGTGGGTGAAGTCCAGTCCTTCATGAAAGCTTAGGTAGAATGAGCCCTATACCCAGGTTAATATTTTTTTGCTGACCACTAGATATTATGTATAACAGAGTCCGTATGAATTCAAAGAAGGATTTAACTATATTATCAAACACTATATATCTAAAATTTTAATAAAATAACTTATTAGAAACGATTTGTTTATATTTATTTAAATTATAATCATTTTATTGCTAAATTAAGTACTTTAAACATAGTTTAATCTGACCGAATCTAACCTAACGAAACTAAGCGATTCGAAGAATTTCACAAATATAAACCCTCGAAATTTCGGCGTTTGACAAAAAATAACAGGGAAGCCACGTTTTGTTATTTAAAACCCTTGACAAATATTTTTTTGACGTGTTAAGATTGTTGAAACATGGTTTAAATGAACTAAACAGATTATATACTAGACGACAAAAACTTTTTCACCTGTGCAATTGGTCAAGGTGAAGCAGCCAATTCCAACTCGGGAATAGGCCTAAACTTTTATCCTGGACTCCCGAAAAATTATAACTAGGCTAAAAAGATGCCTCGGACCTACCTCTGAACCCGGTGATGATTGAAACTTCGACTTATTAAAGCTTGAGCCCTACGGGCCCTCTACTTAAATGAGATCCATGACCCTGATAAACGGACGATCGGGGGCAATACTCTGGGCGAGAAGTAGATAAGGAGTAACCTTTCTCTCTCCATATTCTTTTTTTTTGTTTTTTTATCGTTTTTTTTAAGGAATCGTTATGAAAAAACGTCTTTTATCGTTAGACCGGATTAGCCCTAGAGTAAAACTTTCAGCCATTTTAGTTATGGTTTTTTCTCTACTAGTTCCCATCACAGCATTGGCCGCGCCACGGGGTGGCCAAGTGGCTAGAGGCCAGGCGGCCATTCGTCAAAGCGAGTTAACCACTAATATCGATCAGTCCACCCCAAAGGCTGTCATCAACTGGCAAGGCTTTTCCATTGGGGCCAAAGAAACGGTCAACTTCAATCAACCCTCAAGCAAGGCTATGACCTTGAACCGGGTAGTCGGCAACGAAAAGAGCCTCATCGAGGGGGCCTTAAACGCCAACGGTAAGGTTTTTTTGCTAAACTCCCAAGGCGTTTTGATTAGTCAAGGGGCTAGCGTCAACGTCGGGAGCTTGGTCGCCTCCACTCTTGACATTAAGGACGAAAACTTCATTAAAGGCGATTATGCTTTTGAGGGCTCAGGATCAGGCCAAGTCATCAACTACGGTAAAATCAAGGCGGCCGACGGCGGTTACGTGGCTTTGTTGGGCCCTAAGGCTATCAATGAGGGGGTTATCGTCGCCGAAAAAGGGACGGTTTCTTTAAACGGGGCCAAAAAAGTCACTTTAAATTTTAACGGGGACTCTTTGGTCGGGGTGAGCTTGGACGAAGGGGCCATAGACGCTCTAGTTGCCAGCAAAAACGCCATTTACGCTGATGGGGGGCAAATAATCTTGACGGCCAAGGCGGCCAATGATCTGACCGCAGCCCAGGTCAACACGGCGGGGATCTTAAGGGCCCAGACTTTAGCCGATCTGACCGGGAAAATCGAGGTCTTCGCCCATGGCGGGACGGCCAATATCGACGGGACTTTAGACGCCTCGGCTCCTCAAAATGGTCACGGGGGTTTTATTGAGACCAGCGGCGACAAGGTCAAGATCGCCGAGACGGCCGACGTGACTACCAAGGCCGCCAACGGTAAAACCGGAACCTGGCTGATCGATCCGCAAGACTATATCGTCGATCTTTTGGGCGATCAAAGGGGAAAGCAATTATCAGACTCTTTGGAAAAAAACAATATATCGATTGAATCAGCGAAGGGTAAAACCGCGGGCCATGGCGACATTTACATTAACGACGCTATCGCCTGGAAGGCCGACACTACTCTGACCTTGATCGCGGAAAACGACATTTATATAAACTCCCCCATAACGGCCACTGGGACCAACGCCGGGCTGGTTCTTGGGTTCACTGGCGATTATTATATTTTAACGCCCGCCTCATTTAGTGGAACCGTCTTGGATCCGGTGACGGACGATTACGTGGCTAAAATCGACGACGCTCATGGGGTTTATGGTAGCCTCACTTTGACAGGGGCCAACGCCAAACTGAAAATAAACGCGGATGACTATATTTTGCTGCGAGATCTGTCCCAACTTCAGGCGATTAATGAAAATACCCAAGGGAAATACGCTCTAGCCCAAGATCTGGATTTGAGCGCGAGTCCTTTGACTACGTCCGTTATTGAGGTATTCCCGGAAAATAGCGTTTTGGCCGGATTGGGGCACGTTATTAAAAATCTAACTATTGACGCATCTAAAGATTACGTTCAAGGTTCTTTTGCATATAATAGTTATTCTTATGTTACTGTAGCTGATTCAGGTCTGGGTTTTATTGGTACAGCTAACCAGGGAAGTTCATTTCGCGATTTAGGTTTGACTAATGTGACTATTCGAAACAACGTGGTGGATGATTCTTCTGTAGGCCCCTCCCCCACCGGCGGATTTATTGGTTTAGCTAGGGCTATCGATCTAGTAAGTAATGTTTATGTTACCGGAAAAGTCGAGGCGAAAAAAAATGTTAATTATGGCCTTGGCGGATTGATTGGCGTTTTAGCTGGGAAAGTATTACAAGAAAATGGTTCATTAATAAATTATGTATTTTCTAAAGTTGATATTTATGCTGAATCTAAACCTAATTATTCTATTGGAACAATAGGTGGTTTAATAGGTTCTACTGAAGGTTTAATAGGAATCAATCAAACTCATCATATTGGCAATATCACTATAAATGGTAATACTTCAACTCCTGGAAATGGAACTGGAGGTCTTATTGGATATATATATAATAGAATTAAAAGCGATAGTTATGTTACTAATTCGTACAATATAGGCAATATAAATGCAAATAACGAAGCAAATTTGATGTTTGTTGGTGGTTTAATTGGTCAAATATATTATCTTAAAAAAGACGAAACACAATTATTTACACTTACAAATTCATTTGCCTCTGGTAATATTGAAGGGTACTCAGCTGTAGGTGGTTTAGTCGGATCAATGAACTCATTACATGGAATGAGTTTTATTATTGATAAAGTTTATGCAAAAGGTCAAATTACAGTTAGTTCAAATCAATCTAGTTTACCAGGTACAAATATGTATCGTGGATTTGGTGGACTTTTTGGAAATATAAATTTAGCTTTACAAACTGGCTCAACTTCTGTTAGATCAATAATTACGAGAAGTTATTCTGATGTTTCTATAGCTAATTATGATACTATACCATCCTCTTATGTCTATTCTTTTTTTTATGGCGGTATAGTTGGTGTATCTAATGGTGTTAATATTTATAACTCATATTCAAATTATGGTGATGTAACTGGCACAACTTCAATGAATTATGGCATAATAGAAAATACTTATGGCAATATTGATAATGCAAGGTTTAAAAATTCATTTTTTAATCCTGTTGGCGAAAAAGTGTCCGGCGAATACTTGGCCGATTCAGCCGCCAGAGCGGCTATTCTGCGGGGCGAAGACCCAACGGAAGCTTACGCGGCTCACCAGATTGAACTGCAAAATGAAGCCACGCGCCTGGAAAATGAGCGACTAGAACAGGAAAATATTCGCATAGAGCAAGCGAGGGTGGCGGCCGAGGCCTTGGCGACGGCCGAGGCGGAAGCTCAAGAGGCCGCTTTCCAGAAGGAAACCGTCGCGGTTTTGGACACGGCCGTTGACGGCCAGAAGAGCGCTTTCGCTCATATGGAGAGCATCTCGCCAGTAACCTTGGCTAACCTGGAGATGAAGCCAGTGGCTTTGGAGGGCTCGCTTGGAGCTTTAAGCGGGATTTCGGATTCCTTAGCCGCGGCAGCGTATAGCGCTGGCGTGGGTTCAGTTACGTCTGATGGGGCGACCTACGTCATCGACGCCGATCTCGGTTCGAGGAGTTCGACTGACGCGATTTTTACTCCTAACAGTAGCCCCATTCAAACCAATGACGCTGAGGGCGCGGCTAATCAATCCGAAGAAGACGACAACGAAAAGAATTAAGCCTCTTAGGTTATTAGTCTTAAACTTTGATCTATCAAAAGCCGCCCTGAACAATTTAGGGCGGCCGTCTTTTACGCCAAAGAGTTTTATTTCTTTATTTGTAGTCAGAGGAACGCGTCCATGCCTTATAGCCTATCGCGCTTTCGCGGCCGACTCTGGGTCGGCTTTCTTATATTAATTCTCGCGGCCAGTTTTTACGATCCCTCGTCGGCCTTGGCTCAAGGTCGGCCTCAGGGAGCTCCAGACATCGGCTCAGTCACGAGAGAAGCCCAGGAAGCTCGGCCCAGCCAAGAGCCTAAAAGAGCCGATCCTGGCCTTGAATCTTCTAGCTCAGTCGCGGTTCCAGAGGCTGCCTTAGGCGAATCGATTTTCGTGCGAGATTTTCGGTTGGAGGAGCTGCCCTACCTGAAAGAGGCCGAAATCCAACAAGTCTTGGAACCCTATAAAGGGAAAAACCTGACCATGGGACAAATCGAAGAGGCCACCGCCCAAGTTGGCGCGCTTTACCGCCAAAAAGGCTATCCGGTAGTTCAGGTTTATCTGCCCCAGCAAAGGGCCGAAGACCAAGTCATTGTTATCCGGGCGGTGGTTGGGGCCTTTGGGGCTAACTCGGTGGAAAATAGCTCACTTTTGGCCGATTGGTTTGTCGCTAACCTAGTGAGTTCCAATTTCCCAGCTGGTAAACCCGTCAAAAGGTCAGATCTGGAGAGGTTGGTTCTCTTGATTGGCGATCTCCCTGGAGCGGGTTTACCGAAAATTAACATGGGCGCTGGCCAAGTCCCAGGGACGACCGACTTTGTGATCCAGGTCCCGCGAGCGGCCCGATTTAGCGGCTTTTTTTCCAGCGACAACATGGGCTCTTACTACACTGGCCGCTGGCGTTTTATGGCTGGAGTGGACGTTAACTCTCCTTTTAATTTGGGCGACAAATTATCCGTCTTTGGCCTGACCACCGAAACCCGGGGCATGAATAGCCTAGCCCTCAACTACGAGCTGCCTCTAAACTCGCGTGGCTTAAGACTAAATTTGGGCTTTTCCGAGGTTTACTACCGTTTAGGGAAAGATTACGATGATCTAGAGGCTACCGGTCGCTCGGAGACCTTTGAGGCCACCTTAAGTTACCCTATCGTCCGGTCCGCCGACCGGAACTTTAACGTAACTTTTTCGCTCTACCATAAAAGGATGGAAGACCGCTACGGAGTCTTCGATTTAAGCCTTAAGAGCCAGAGCTACTCGGGCAAATTTGGCCTTAGCTACGAGCGCTGGACGACTTTGTTCGGAAAAACTCTCTATACCAAGACTAAAGCCGGCTTGACTTACGGGAACTTTAGCCTCCCGACCGAGGAGCAAAGGGAGCAAGATGGAACCGACGGGGCTTTCGCTTACGCCAATCTAGATTTTTTGGCCAATCTGGCTCTAACGGAAAAATTTAGTTTTAGCTTCACGGCCAATGGCCAAAAAGCCATTGACCGTAAGCTAGATTCCAGCGAACAATTTGGGATCTCTGGGGCCAATGGGGTCAAAGCTTACCGGGAGTCCGTGAGTTCCGATAATGGCTATACTATAGGAGGGGAGTTGCGTTATCGGTTACCCAGTATTGGAAGCGTAGACCATTATGTCGGGGCTTTCGCCGATCACGGTTATTGGAGGCGCGAAGAAAAAGTCGAGGGTCTAAAGAACTCCGATACTTTAGCCGACGTTGGTCTTAGCTACTACCTAAACTTTCCTCACTTCTCGCTGAAGACTCAACTGGTAAGGGCGGTGGGCTCGTACCCGAAGGAAATCAGAAAAGATTCGGAGACCTATGTGATTTTTAACGTGGTAGCCTTCTTCTAAGTAGACTAAAATCAACGAATAAACGAGGAGTTTCCTAATACTACATGGTAATTTTTTGATATTGACCATTGACCTTAAACCGTTTATCCTTAAAGTGGAGTCCTATATTCCTAAGGAGCACCCTAAAAAAAAAGTAGCTACGTGATTTTTCCTC
>JAIROO010000135.1 GCA_031257535.1 Deltaproteobacteria bacterium | reverse complement strand
TATTTCTATTTTTATATATTAATGTTTTAATGTATGAAAAGCCAGTAAGTATATATACAATAAGACTTAACCAAGTGACCGCATTAACTGATCACTTGGTTAATTTATTTATTACGACTGGACCCGGAGTGAAGTGGTAAAGTATGAGATGGTTATTTTATGGCGACTGGGCCCGAGAGTGGTAAACTATGAGATGGTTAATGTGAGCCATTTTGGTAAACATTAACGTGGCGATCCACAAAGATCGACTAATCCCAAAAAGTGACGCTGGTGGACAATAAAAAAAAGCCAAGCTGACTCGCGGCGGGCCGCATTTCGCTGACTCGCGGCGGGCCGTATTTTGCGGAGTCGGTCAGGACCAAAAAAATTATTTATTAGAAAAAAAATAATAAGATATGACAAGTTCGTAAAATAACTTTAACTTTTGAACCTTATGGTAGGCCTAAACATTATGGCCTTACCCATAACAAGATCTCGCCCTAAAACCCTATCGTCTCGCCAAAAAGATCTACCAAAAACTCTCATGACTCGCCGCGTCACCCCGAAGTCATAAAACAAAATTTTTTAAAAAAAATATTTGTTTCACGATAAAATCATGAATAAAAATTCTCGTCTGGTCCAAAAGGTTTTTTGGCTTTAGGCTTACTCCAAAAATATTAGGCCAATATAACGCCAAAAAAGTTTAATATCTTAAAACGCGTCTTTATAGTTAAAAAAACTGGTAATTTGACTGTTTTTCTTAAGAGCGCGTTTTCCCTCTAAAACAAGGAGCTGCGTTAAAAAACTAGTGGGGGGGGGAAGCGAGGACGGCGTTAAAAGACTAGGGGGAGCGTTATTTAGCCAAAAATTTATTTAAAGTTTTTGGCTTTTAAGATTTAGCGCAAGCGGTCCCCACGCAGTACAAGGCCGTTAAGAAAGCCTGAGGCCCAGCCGACAGATCCGCTCCAGTGGCGTAGAGATCCCCTTCGGCCGCGTCTGGATCCCGGCCAACCACGGTGATAACGTAAAAACTGGTCACGGCTTCCGCGCCTGAGCCCATACCAGACATGCCGATGGAGTCGCCGGCGTTCATTTTTCCGCCATAAGCGATGGTCCGATCAATAAAATCATAGGAGATTCGAGCCAGGCCAATAATCCGATCGTTTTGGTCGCTTACGGTAATGTCGGGGATATTGCCACTTGCGCTTCCGCCCGCGCCTAAGTACCGGGATTTAACCGAAGAGCGGCTAGCGTCGCCCACGTTTTCAGCTAAGGCGGCGAAATTAGGGCTAAATTTAAATTTATATTTGTAATTTCCCGAGTGGGCGAAAGACTCGATGACCGAGTCAATGGAAGGGTTCGCGATCATTATGTCTAAGGCCTTCATGGCTACTTTCATGACCGTGTCGGCGTTAGCCAAAGCTTTCTGGTGGTTTCGAAAGTTGGTGGTCGTCGCGAGTTCAGAGCGGTTTTTATATAAAAGAACGCCCCCGGCCACGGTCAGGATGAGAACTAAAACCAAGGTCGTGATTAAAATCATGCCCGAGCGGGCGGAAGGGGAGTGGTTAGGAGCTAAGGGGCGCGACATATTAGGGCCTCCAAATGGCCATTTTAAGTTTAATCGTCAACGTGGTCGATAATGCTTAAATACGAAATAGCCAAGGACGATCTAACGGCTTTAACCGTCACTCGGACCTCGTCGGTTTTGGCGGAGGGAGTTTGTAAATTAATGACCGTCTCTCGGGTAAAAAAAGCTTGGGCTGGATTGGCTAAGAGTAAGCCATTCTTATCGAAATGCTCGATTAAAGTGAGCGTGGACCCAGCAAACTTAGGCATATAAGAACGGATCTCCTCGATCTTCGAGTCTGCCAAGAAAACGGCTTGAAACTGGGTCTCGTTCAGAACGCCGCTTTTTAAGGCCGCGCTATTCATGGCGATGGCCGCGAAAAAACCCAAAAGTAAGATCAATAAAGCGAAGAGGGTCTCTAAAAGAGTAAACCCCTTTCGACGATTTTTCGGGGGAGAAGTTAAAGCGTAAGTCATCGTAATTACCTATTATGTGGTCCGGCTAATAAAAAAAGGGCCGTTTTTTAAGCGGTATTTTCTTTTACGCGGGCGTAGCCGGTGCTGTTGATGACCTCTAAAGTTAAGCCAGGCAAAGAGGCTTTGCGGTCGCTTTTTAAACTTAAGGCGATCTTACTATAAGTGATGGCCTCTCCGGAAGGGATATAGACCACGACCACGCTGTCCCCGTTAAACCCATCTTTTTCGGCGACCCCATAAGTCCGCGGCCCAGCCCCGTTTAAGTCGTAAAAGCCATTAAAAAAGCTCTGATAATAGTCAAACTGCTCTCTTTTAGTCGTGTAGGCGTTTTTATAGGTGACCACGGTGTGTGGGCTTAAATCCATTTTTCCAGCTTGGACCATAACCCAGCGCCTAACTACCCCCAGCTCGTCGTACACGGCTAATTGCACGGCTAACCGGCAGGGATTTTTATTCCCGTCAAAATTTAAGGTCCCCGGAGTGCAATCCAATAAAACCCTGGTGGGCCGATTGTAGGTGGAGGCCACTTGCCTCGCCCTTTGGAGGGCGAAGGCCAGCTTTTGGCCGTCGGCCCGTAGATCCACGCCCGGGACTAAAGTCAGATAGGTGGGGATAGCGACGCCTAGTAAAATACCCATTATGGCGATGACCACAATTATTTCGACCAGAGAAAATCCCGGCCGAGTCCAGGTTTTAGGGGCTGACTGTCTCATGGAAGTCTCCAAAAGGCGCTAAGAAAACGCTTATTATTAAGTCAAAGCGGCTGACTTTATAAGGTTATTTTGGTTAAAAATTACGTAAGCTAACGACGCTTTCTAGGGCTCGGCGGCGAAAGGAGTCTTGACCAAGGGGTTTGTGGTCTAAAGCCTGGATCTTGGGGTAGACGTTGGAGTAAGGATCTTTGGTCGCGGATCTGGAAACTAAAACTATTCGAGCTACTTTTAAGACGTTTTCCGATTTACTTAAGTCATAGCCAGTCAAAACTTGAACCAAATTATCTTCCACGGCGGGGTCGGCTTTGGCCACGGCGAAAGCCACCTGAAGATCCTCAATGCCCTCGGCCAAAAGCTCGCCCGTCTCCCTTAAGGTGTCCATATACAAAGAGTTAGTGGCGGTATCCACGCGAAAGGAGTGGACGTAGAGCCTTCTAACGTTGTAGACCAAGCTGCCCTGGGGGAAATTGTCGCCCCCGCTTAAGTAACCAGGCGGGAAAGACGAGGGAGTCGGACCCACGTTAATATCTGGAAAATCGCTAGCGTTATCCAGGGACTCTAAAATAATCGCCTCGCCACTAGGGGCGACCACCGCCAACTGGTCGCGGACGGCTAAGACCTCGTTGGGGTTAATGGCGGCTGGATAATCCAAAATCGTGGCCGGCTCCAATTTTAAGACCGCGTCGTTGGCCCGATAAAGTTCGCCTAACCGACCTAAGGGCGCGGAAAACTCTGGGGCGAGATAAGCTATGGTTAAGACGTCCGGTCCGTCGTCGTGACCCTCAAACCACAGGGGCTGAACCCCAAAAACAGGTTTAGTCGGGTCGTAGCGAAACCAGTCTAAAGGCTCGCCAGCGTCGTTTTTTTGGTAAACCAAGATCTTGTTGTTCTGGCCCATGTTTAAAAGGGAAAACCCATTGCCGGCCATGCGAGTGTCCCGGGCGATAAAGGTAATAGCCGAGCGGAGGTTTAGCATCTGCTCCACTAGGGATTCCTGACGCATAAAGCCGCGCGAGGTGGTGATATATATTAATAGGGCCATGGAAATGAGAATGGCGCCTAAAAGAATAACCGTTAATAACTCCACCAAGGTTAACCCCGCCTTATGGCCAGATTTTTTAGTTGAAGGAGCGTAACTCGCTGGCTCGCCTTGACCCTCGGCTAGAGCCACCGGGTCTTTGTGGGGGGGTAAAAAAGTTTTTAGGCTACTCATAGCCTGTCTCCATTTTTATGGGGGTTTTTATCCGTGATGGTTAAAAAAGGCTGGGGCTAGAACCTAAAATTAGGGTCAAAGCCTTTTTTGGGGTCTAATATTTAGGATTTGAAGAATTGAGCCTTTGGATAAAGTTCCACTGTAATGATCTCGCTCGACTCTGGGGTGGTTAAGATCGCCTCCCGGCCGCGCCAGTTGACTAAAATAGTCGGGTTAGCTAAGCGGGTCTGGTAACAATGGCCGGTTATCTTCACGCCCCCTTGGTCTAAAGCGTTTAAAGTTAAGCTAGTAAACTCTTGGCAGTCTTTGGGAGCTAACTTTTTTATGGCGTATTTAAACAAACGGGACGAGTAGCCAGAGTAATCGATCTCAAAATTGGAAAGAAACTTGCCCCTTGACCACCGCGAGAAACTATAAAGGTCTTGTCGAAAGTCGCCGTCGTCGTAAGCCGCGATCGGGGCGATGACTTCTGGCGGGAGGGTGGGGGCGGATAAGTTGTGGGCTTCCCGCCACGAGGCGACTAATAAAAGCCCATACAAGCCTAACCCTATGGCGACGACCACGATTAGGGCTAAAGCGATCCGTCTTTTTTGGCTTAACGACTGGTCGAGGACCCCGATCTCATAAAGCTGGCCTAAGGAGTCAACCTTTAAAACTAGACGTTTTTTGGCTTTAGCGGGTTTAAAGCCTTTAGCCAAAGGGGCGGCGTTTAAAGAGACCAAGGCGGGATTAGCCGGGGCCAAGAATTTTTCCCCGCAGTGGGGACAGTTGAGCCACGAGTCCTGGCCCACGGCCAAGGTCGCGATTAAGGGTTGTAAGCAGCTAGGGCAAATAACCTCGCGGCTGAGCTCCTTTAGACTAGGGCTAAAGCTGATGACCTCCTTGGACTCAACTAAGCTCGCGGGCGGGTTAACCGAACTAAGGCTATTATCCGGGCCTTCGACCGAGTCGTCTCCTTTGACCGCCGCGAAAGTCGACTGATTACCAAGAACTAAGGCCGAGCTTTTGGACGATAAAGGCTGAGGCGGCGGATTGGCCTGGCTGGGGTCAAGGGTCTTAACCCCTTCGGTCGCCTCCCCCGCCCCGGCCGGGGCGGGGGGTTGAATGACTAATTTTGACTGGCAAACCGAGCAAGAAAGGATTAAGCCCTGGTCAGGGACGGCCCCGTTTAAACGGTATTTGGTCTGGCACTTGGGGCAAACCACGATCTGGGTGGCTAAGGCTTCTTTGGGCCTCGCGACTTCTGATTGAAAAAAGGTCATGGTTCGTTCCAATTTAACCAAAAGGGGGGCTTACGCCCCCCCTTTGTTTTAGTTAGAGGGGCTTATTAAGCTAAAAACATTTATTTTTAGCTTAACTACTCTAAAATAGAATGGTCTAAGACTTCCCGCCAGGAGACGACTCCTTTGGGGGTTTCCGCCACTGGTTCCACGTAAGCCTGCTGTGACCCGCCGGGCGAGCTGCCTCCGCCGCCTAAGTTTAAGGGGTCGGACTTTTCGTTGTGGCGTAAATTGCCGCCGCCCCCGACCCCTGAGCTGGTGGTGGTGACAAAGGCGGTTTTGGCTTGACCGTTAATATAAGTAGTGACTACGGTGGTGGGCACGTTCATGCCTTCGGCGTAACTATAATGATCGGAGATGGGTTTGTCGCCGCTCGAGTCTAGGCCCACCATATCTTGAGTGCGGTTATAGGCCAAAAACAGAGCCGAGCCCATAACGGGCGAGGGCAGGCCCGTGAAGGTATCCAAAAGGATATGGTAGCTTTTGCCCGCGCTGCCGCAGGCCACGTTCTCGGGCAAGAAGGAGCTAAAGGCCATATGGGACTGGCCCCAGAAATTGGCGATGGCCACTTGCTGGATGAGCATTTCCGCGCTTAAGCCTTTCCACCAGTTTGACTGGTCGTAGATAGAATCGTTGGGCGAGCCAATTTCTTGCCCGTCAATGACCGAGGCGTCTTGGGTGTGGAGGGCCTTTTTATAACCCCCGGTTTTGTCGGAGGCGAGA
The DNA here is from genome assembly GCA_031257535.1 of Deltaproteobacteria bacterium. Classification (GTDB taxonomy): domain Bacteria; phylum Desulfobacterota; class Desulfarculia; order Adiutricales; family Adiutricaceae; genus JAIROO01. Next base: position 31,250 of record JAIROO010000135.1, on the reverse strand, counting down.
TAGGCGACCAGGTTCGCGTAAGAGTCAACCGTGCCCCCGGGAACCCCTAGTGAGCCGCTGACCCCGCCACTAGACAGGACGCGGATGGAGCCATTGGGATAGACGTAAACATTGGAGACGTCGGTTAAGCTTTGGTCGCTGACCGACCCAAAACTAAAAGACCCGTCGGCAAGGCGCGGCTCTTTGATCCCATAAAGGTAATTAATGTGGTTTAAGCGGCACTCTTTGACGTTGCCCGCCCCTTCGCACAGACGGCTGTCCTCGTCGTGGAAGTACCGGCCCGAGCCAAAGATCACCCACACGTTGCCTTTGGGGTCAGTGGTCGCGTTGACCGCCCCGCTAATCGGGCGGTCGGCCTCAAAGAAGAGCTTAAAGTTATTGGCCCAGGCAGAGGGGTCGCCAGCCATGTTTAAGCGATAAACGCCGCCTTTGTCCAAGAAGCCATAAGGGCCGTAGCTGGAGGGTCCACAGCGGTCTTCTGGGTTCGCGTAATTTAGGAAGGGATCCAGATCGTCGGTGGACCGAAGGCACAAGAGGCGGTCGTCGGGAGCGGCTTGGTTTAAGCTAAAGTAAGCCAAAACGTTGCGCCACTGGGTCTGGCCATTGGAGTCGACTCGGACGGTATCGGCCGGGGCGATGGCGATAAAGGACTGGGCGATAAAACTCTTGGGCCGGCCACTCTCAATGGTCATGACCCCGGAGTTTTTGGTTCCTGGTCCCTTTATAGCGTCAAACACGAATAGTTTGGCTGACTGGTTACTGTAGCCCCGGTAGGCTAAACGACCCTCGGGCCCAGGCTCGGTGGTCTTGGCGTTGGGGTCGTAGAGATCGTAAGTCGGCCCACTGCCCACGATGACCATAAAGTTCTGGTCGGAGCGGCTAACCACGGGTCTGGCCACGACTAGGCCCAGTTGGGGGTCGGTAAAGCGCCACAAAAGGGTGGGCGGTTTTTCGGTGTCGGTCACGTCTAGCAGAAGACCTCGGAGTAAGAGTACTTAGCCGGAGTTTGTTTGGTGGCCGGGGCCACTTCAATGGCCCGGCCACCAAACCGTAAGGCTACTAAAACAATGGTCCGCCACTGCTCGGGTCCCGAGCGGTTGGGATCTTTGACCTCGGCCACGAAGGGCGTTAAATCCACGAAATAAGAGTGCCCATAGTCCTCGCGGGCCAACCACTGGAGATGAGGCAGAAGAGACTGCGGAATAAAACCCCAGAGCTCTTGGCCGTCGGCCCCGACGTAGCCGTTTTTGCCGGCCGCGTAAGAGACGTGCCGGCCTAGGTTAATGGCGTGCAACATCCCGTCGTTGGCCCCAATTAAGGCGATGTTTTTCCGGTCTTTGCGGTAGATCCGGTAAGCCCCGTAAGAGGAGTCGCGGTACATCTCGTCAAAAGAGGAAAAAGGAGCCCCCACGATAACGGGCTGAGAGTTCACGATATCGCCTAAGCGACAGGTGATGGGCGTTCCTTTTTCGTTCAGCCAAGGAGCTAAAGTTTGACGGGAGCGGTACTGGGGCTGGTCCCATCCTAAAACGTACTCGATTAAGCTGGCCGCGCTGGCCGCGTCATTAGTCATAAGGCTCTGATACAAGCGCGCGGCCTTACTCGGCTCAAACTTGTTGGTCGTCGACAGGGCGACCGGGGTAGCCCCGCTTAGGTCCTCGTGGTAAAAATAGACGTTCCGGCGACTTAAGAGCTGGTCTTTGGTTTTATAAGCGGCCAGATTCTGTCCCAGATTCCAGACGGTGTAGACGTTTTCTAAGGACAAGTAACGGCTGCGCTGGAAGTCCACGTTGTTGTGGCCCGTTTGATCTGGAAAGATCCGGACGATGGACTTTAGATCGGAAACATCGAGGGCGTCTTGGCACTTTTTGCCTTCCGTGGCGTCGTAAATGTCCTGGCAATTAACGAACTCCACGATCCAGTCGCCCAAAGAGCCCGGACCCCGACCTGAGCCCGGAGAGTCGGCGAATCCGCACTCTAAGTCTAAAACCCCGTTCTGATTGGTGTCCTCGCGCAGGTTGCCATAAGGGTCGACGAAAAGGGAGTAGGTCCCGCCAATCCATTTCACTTCGTTAGTCGGGGGTTCGGCCCCATAGGGGGAGTGGATGGTCTGGTAATAGGTCCTAATGGTGATCCCGCCGCCCATGATGGAGTTAATGGAAGCCGAGGAGGCGGCGCCCACCGTTAAGTTGGACATTATTTTCTCAAAAGCCTCAATCAGCTTTTCTTTTAAAAGAGACAAGTTACTAGCGTAAAAATAGTTGTCGGGAATGCCGTCGCCATTGGGGGCGGGCGTGGAGTCCCATTCGACTTTCTGGGGCACGCCGTCGTGGTTAATATCGTTAAAGCCCCCGTATTTAGCCGCTAGCCACAAAGGGTTAGGCAAGTAGGTCGGGTGGACCGAGTCGCCTTGGGTGGGAAACAGAAATAAACGGGTCGCGGTTAGCGGTAATCTCGGGCTCCCGCAGCCGGGGATAGCCAGGGAGTGGGGCGTGGGGTCTTGGTCCGAGGCGTAACCTGGCATGGCTAAGTTGGCGGGGTGATGGCCTTTAAAAAACAAGGGATCGCGGTCCGCGGCCACGAAGTTAGTGGGTTTAGCCGAAACTTGCCCCGCCCGAAAGCAGGTCGGTGGGGTATTGAGCTCGTGGCCAATAGTCATGAGCCCATGGTCTTTCCGGAAGGTGGTGGTGTTGTCTTTTAAAGTGTAAGAGCTGCCCCCCATGTAATTGTGCTCGTTTTGGATCTCTAAGTAAGTCCCATTGGCCACCCCCAAAGCTCGATTGGGGTTGTCCGCGGCCGCCTCGGCGTAGTTTAAGCCCCCATGGAGATAGTAGCCAATATTCATGGGCCGGTCGCGATCCGAGCCGTCAATGGTCTCGTACATGGAGTAAGTGAAGATGGCTACCCCAATGGCCTCGTCAATGTCTTCGGGTTTGTCGACTTTCTTATAGATCTTGCCGGCTTCCCCAATATAACCGTACGTGTCCATGACCTCGCCATAACCAATGTCGGCGAAGGGGCGGTCGATAAAAAGGCTAGCCGCCTCATTGGGGACCGTGTCGCCTGAGGTGTCGCTGGAGGCGGGGTTATAGTTGGCCGCTCCGGGTAAGAGGCGCATGGCTTTTTGGCGGTTGCTAGAAGAGAGCTCGCCGTAAAAGGCCAAAGCGTAAGCTTCCATCTGCGAGGGGTCGGCGTCGAGGTTGGTGGATAAAATGGCCGTGCCTTTAACCACCCCCGCCGGGATCTGAGCCCAACCCGCGGGAATATAGGCGGCGACACCGTAGTTTTTCGGTCTTTCGCCGGAGAGGATATAGTTGGGATTTTTGGGGTCGTCCCAGTTCTTATAGACAAACTCCCGGCGGCGCTTGACCGCGGCCCCAGCGTAGCGACCATCTTGGAAGTCGGCTAAGATTTTTTTGGCGATTTGTCGCTCAATCTTGCCGCCCCAGCCATTAATGTCGTCTTTATAGGTCGCTGAGTCGCCTTTTAAAGTATAAGCGTACTTGGTTTTATACTTGTCTTGGTTAAAGAAGAAGCGGGTTAAGTTTTGTTCTTGGGCCGCCGTCGGATAGCCGCCGCCGTTATGGGCGTTTTTATAGCGAAAACTACTGGTTAAAGAGTCCCCGCATTTTTCGGCCGGTCGGCACTCGCGGATCAGATCAAAATAGTAGCGGACCGGGGCGTCCAGCTGGTAGTCGGCCCCCTCGCCCTCTAAGCGGCTACTAAAACCCGCGAAGACCGCCCCGCTATAGACCCGGCCTTGGTCGTCGGACCGCCACTGGATGACGCTGGTGGCGAAGGGGCCTAGATAAGAGATCCCCGTGGGCTCGTTACCTAAGCCTTGGCAGTAAGTCCGGTCGCCCTCCCCATTGTTGCCGCAAGGGTATTTGACCGACAAGGCGATGGGGCTAATGGCGATGACCCGGTTTTTGGACTCTAAGTTAATTTCCGGGAAAATGGTCGGTAAAGCCACGACGTAAGTCTGAACGCTGTTTAGGCCGCCGTCAAAGGCGTGGGTGTTGCCGTAATAAGCGGCCGCGGCCACGCTATAAGTCCCATAAGTTTGGGGCGCCGAAGGACAGATGCCCCGAACGTCGGCTAAAGAGGTTAAAACCCGAGGGACGCAAAGGTTGGTGTCGGCCGGGTCGACGGGCTGCCTTGAGCTATTGGCCTCCGAGTCAGTGGTGGCCCCCGAGGCTCCCGGGTTTAAGTTGGCGATATAAAAGGATTTACCGTTTAAACCCTCAAGTTCGGTAATAACGTCTAGGTAGTTTTTGACGTTAAAGGTTTTGCCCAAACCCTTAGCGTCGTGAAACTTCGCCTGGTCGGGAAAGTTTAAGTTTAAGGCCGGAGCCACTTCGCCGCCGACTCGCGTCCCGTGGGGGGAGCCGGGCAGCATGTCGCCGTCGTGGCTAGTGGTCACGTCGCTTAACAGCAAAATAACCGGTTTTAAACAGTCGCCCGAGTCAATGGCCAAAGGCGAGCGCCAAGGCTCAAAACCCGTGGCCCCTAAGCGCGGGAGATCGACTTCCTCGTTATTTTCCAAAAAAGTCGGCCAGTAGTTATAGTTGGACTTAGAGTTTTTGGCGAAGTACAGTAAGCCCTCATACAGCATCTCGCCAATGGGGTTGCCAAAGTTCGACTCTTTGGGATCCCGCCAGCCTTTGCCCTGTTTTTTTAAGTTCGCGTCCACGACTGGCAGGTTGTTTTTAGGTTTTTCTTGCCAAGGCTCTAAGGGGGCTTTGGTGACTTGGCTAATGGCGTCCAGCATTTTAAAAATATTGCTTTGGCTGTCGCCCTTAAAAGTGCCGTCCGGGTTAATGTGATTGCGGATGGAGGCGACGTTTTGTCTAAGCCAGCCCGCGTCCCAGCGATTGAGGTCGCTAAAGGCCCCGGTCAATAAACCAAACAAAGCCTGGTCTAACTGGGAGTATTTTTGGATCACGCCCGAGGGTTTAAAGTTATTGCCATAACGCTGGCAGTAATCCCCAGCCTCAATTAGCGACTCGTTGGGGATCTCTTCTTTTTTGGTCGGGACCCGGCCTTTATATTTATTCGCGTCAGTGCGGCCGATGATATGGCCATAATAAAGGTCCCAGGACTCTTTTTGGGTTAAAGGTTTACAAGCCTCAACCACCATCTCGAGCTCGCTGGTCTTATAAATGTCGGCGAAAAGGTTTAAGACAAACTCAATGGGTAAGTACTGGGCTTTGTCCCGGGCGGGGTAAAAAGCGCTAAAGGACCGAAAACCTTCGTGGTTTAAGGTGTCCTCGTGCTGCCGCATAAACCATATATTGTCGATTATGAAAAGTTTATTGTCGACCCGGCCATAAACGTGGAGCCGCCGATATTTGCCGCCCCACCGGTTGGGGTCGACCGGAGAGTATTTTAAGGTGTCGTAATAGGGCGAGCCCTCGTTGTAATCTAACCAGAAATACTTGGTGAAATCGTCGTAAGCCCAGACCCCGGCGTTTTCCGGGATTAGCTCGGCGGCTAGATACGTGGAGGTTGGGGTGTCTAAAATCCTTTTGCCCCCGTAAAGAACCTGACGAATAACGTCGATCCGAGAGCTTGAGATCCAGTTGAGCCAGTTGCCGCTCCAGATGAGATTATCCGAGTCCAGCTTAGTCCCAGAGCCCGGATCCCGCCTTTGGGGGCAGATCCCGGTTTTGGAGCGCGGAGCTCGATAACCCGGCCGACCGTTAGAGGAATCGTCGTAACCATTTTTAATCTCGTCGGGTAAGCGGTTGGCGTCTGGATAAGGCGGTCCCGCGTCTGGCTCGTCGGGAATAGAAGCTCCCACGCGAAAAAAGCGGCCTCTTTTGGTGACGTCAGAGCCGTTTTTGTCGGGATTGCCCTTATCGTCCGTGTAATTTATCGCGCCTTTTTTATAGGCGTAACACGAGTACGGATCGAAGATGCCCGTGTATTCGATGGCTGGATTGAACCCGACGTCCATGCGCCCATCCCCGTCGTGGTCAGCCGGAGCCGAGTAAGCTGGGGCGAACATTTTGATGTCTTTACTCAAAACCAGCAATATCGCAGGTTTTGTTCCACCTATCATTAATGGGGGGGCGACATAATAGTCAGAGGGGTCGGCGGTAATGGCCAAAGCGACTTTAGAAAGGGTTAACATCGACAAGAGGCCGATTGCCAAAAGGATTCGATGTTTTATCATATGAGTCACCAAATATTTCAAAAAAATAGCGTAATTAATTCGGTTTAAAGACGTTAGTTAAGGCGTACAGACGACAAAAAGGGTTAAGTCAATAGACTTATCCCTTTAGCGAAAATCAATGACGCCTGAAATAGTTGGTTATGTTTAAAACGTTTAAATTTTTTAACGTTAAATTGCCTCGCCTTTAAACGATCTTTTACGTTTTGGTGGCCAAAAATTTCCCCTTGGTCTGAAGGGGCGAACTTACTTTCGGCCCTAAAAAAGGGTCGTTGTTTCGCGGCCCACCTAGAGCCTGTTATCAGCAAAATTGGCGCCATAAACTAGCGATCGAATGTTATATACGCTTATGAGGGAAAGAGGCGGCTAAACCAGCTTGGTTTTGGCGCCCGACCAATTTTTTGGCCCTAAAAATCGGATTCCGCTCCTCAAAAAAAAGGGCAATCGAAGCCAATTTTTAAGTTGAAGATAATTTATTATTAAAACATACGTTAGTCTGGCGAGCGAAACTTGACTGGTTGACTTGGGTTTAAGAAAAATATTCACTGAATATATCAATTAAATAATATATTCAGTTAAAAATATATATGTATTATTGACCGGTAGTCAAGAACCGCAAGGCTCTAGGCTAGGTCTTGATTTAAAGTTTTGGGCGACAAAAACTGGCTTTAATAGACGTTAAATCTAATCATGACCGCCTAAATAAAGCCAGAGGGCCAGGGAAAATTTTTGGTTCATATTTCCTTTTTAGGTAACGAGCCCAACTTTTGGGTCTCTGGTCAATTATAATTAATTTAAAATTTAAAAATATAATAACTTTATATTATGGTTTTAAAATTTAATTTTAGTAGTTTTATGAAATTTTTTTGGGTATTTTATAAGACCCCTGGTTTTTTGGGTAATCATTACCCAGGGCGAAGCGCGAAAAATAACGGTTTTACCCAAATTCCTTTAAGAGGATTTTTGAAAAAACCCCCTAAAGCCACGACCACGACCACGACCACGACCACGACCAAGACCAGGAGCGAGAGCGAAGTCAAGACCAAAACCTAAAAAAACCAAGATCGAAAGAGATCTTGGGCAAAAAAGGCGGCCAACTGTTAGGGGCCAGAAAATCGAAATGGGCTATAAGGGATAAATTTTAGGGGTTAGAAAATTTGAAGGGACTAAAGACGGCCAACTTTTAGAGGCCAGAAAATTTAAAGGGGGTAGAGGGGAGAAATTTTAGGGGCCAGAAAATTTAAAGGGGCTAAAGGCGGCCAACTTCGAGTAGACAAATCGTTTAAGGCCCCAACTTTTTAGGGGCGACCCCATTCGCGGAACTTACCAAGGGGCTTAGCCGTTATCTTCGCCTTAAAAAAACTAGGCCTTTTAAGACTCTAACCCTGACCTGACTTTAGCCAAAAGAGGTCTTAGCGGGTCAAAAATATGGTTTAGCCGCTTTTTGAAAACAAGATAGAGCGCAAGATAGCCCCCACTTCTTCGGTTAAAACCAGCCTATGGACGCCGCCTGGGATCTCGTAATATGTTTTTAGGTTAGGCGGTAACAATGGTTTTGTTAAGTGGGCGTGGTCGATGAGGTCGTCGGCCTTCCCCACGATCACGTGAAGGCCTTGGGGCGGGTTAGCGTCGTCTTGGAAGGTTAAGCGAGCGAAAAGGGCCAAATAGGCCTTATCGTCGATTAAACCCCTTAAAGGGATAAAAGGACAAAGAGTGGGGTTAATTAAAATAGTCGGGACTAAAGGGTAGATTATATTTAAAAGTCGCGCGAAAAAACCGCCTAAACTACTACCTAAAACAAATAGCTCTTGGACGGTGGGGGTGGCGATGGCCGATCCGACTAGGTTCGAAAGGGTCTTTAAGATCTCTTCCGGCGGGGTGGCGACGTAGTCCAGATCTGGGGCGACGATCTCTTGGTCAGGAACGTTGGCTTTTAGCCAGTCGTATTTGGAGTTGGCTCCGTGGCCCGTAAAGCCGTGAATATTAATGATCATTAGGTCTCCAAAAAAGATTAGGTCTCCAAAAAAGATTAGGTCACCAAAAAAGATTTGAGCGCCAAAAGAGATTTGACCCTTAGCGCCTTAAGCGATTACCAAAATTTAACGTTTGACCCTGGCCTTAGATTCTAGTAAAACGAGGTCTTAAATTAGTCTAAATATAGTGGATTAGGTGGGAATTAGTCAAGACGTTTTTTGGATGGCCCTTTAAATTAGCCTTTTTGGTTTACGCTGACGAGGGTTTTTCTTTTCGGTTTAGCGACTGGCTTATCCGTCGTTATTTTGGTTTAGCGAGGTTTTTGGCGCGTCTTAGGGGGTCTTGGCGTTTATTTTGGTCTTAGAACTTTATTTTGGTTTACGGGAGTTTTTTCTTGGATTTGGGGGCCAAAGTCTTGCCGTTAATCGGTCAGACTAATGGTTTTATGGCCCAAGTCATTTTTTGGCCATAACCGGCCGTTTTTTGGTTTTTTGGGGCTAAAAAAAGCGCAAGGAGATTTTTGGGGGCGTTATTTAGGCCAAAAAAACCGGGTGATTCGGTTTTTTTGGCCTGATTAAAAAAGTTAAGATTTTATAAACCGCTCGTGGGGGTTAGCGAAACTCGTGTGTAAAAGCTGATGGCTTAAAGCCCCGCCCGGTTCCTTTAAATAATCGCGGTATAGGGCTTGGACCTCGGGATTGTCCTGGCTTTTGCGTAAAGGCAGATTGCGGTCGTCCTCATAAAGGCCTTTGGCTCTTTTGCTCCGATAAGCCAGATCCAGGCTAATGGGTTGGCCACCCCCGGCCACGCACCCGCCCGGACAGGCCATGACCTCGATAAAACTCCAGCCGTGGGGGTTACCGGCTTTGATGGTTTCCATGATCTGGCGGGCTCGACCTAAGCCGTGGCCCACGGCGACCTTAATTTTGGTTCCGTCAAGATCTATTTCCGCTTCCTTAATCCCCGTCAAACCCCGGACCTCGTTGAACTCCACGTTAGTTAAGGTTTTTTTGGTCACTAACTCGTAAGCCGCTCGTAAGGCCGCTTCCATGACCCCGCCCGTGACCCCAAAGATGGTCCCGGCGCCCGTGCCCAGGCCCATGATGGGGTCATAGGCCTCGGGTTTTAGGGTTTTTAAGTCTAAACCACTGGACTTTAATAAAAGGCCCAGTTCTCGGGTGGTTAAAACGTAGTCCACGTCCTGGTAGCCACTCGCGTTCATCTCGGGCCGAACGCTCTCAAACTTTTTAGCCACGCAAGGCATGATGGCCACGGAGACGATTTTAGCTGGATCTAAGCCTTGAATCTTAGCGTAATAAGTTTTGACCAAAGCCCCAAAAATCTGCTGCGGGCTTTTACAGGTGGAGTGGAGCTCGACCATTTCCGGGTAAAACATCTCTAAAAAGTTGATCCAGCCCGGAGAGCAGCTGGTAATCATGGGCAGATTATGGCCTTCGCTCAAGCGATGAAGAAACTCGGTGGCCTCTTCCATGATGGTGACGTCGGCCGTAAAATTGGTGTCTAAGACCCGGTCAAAGCCTAAGCGTTTTAAACCCGCCACCATTTTACCGGTCACGATGGAGCCCGGAGGGAGACCTACGGTTTCGCCTAAAGCCACCCGGGTCGCCGGGGCGGTCTGGACGATGACTATTTTGTCGGGGTTGTTAATGGCGTTTAAGACATATTCCGTGTGGTCTTTAACGGTGATGGCCCCCACTGGGCAGACCACCGAGCACTGGCCACAGAGCGTGCAGCGAACCTCGCCTAAACCCTGACCAAAGGCCGTGGTGACGATGGAGTTATAACCCCGATTGGCGAAGGTGTAGACCGAGCAGGTCTGGATCTCGGCGCAGAATCTAACGCAGCGACCGCACAAAACGCACTTATTGGGATCGCGGATTAAGCTAGGCGAGGACTCGTCTAACTCCCAGGTTGGCTTGTCCTGCTCAAACCTCACTTCTCTGACTCCCAGCTCTAAGGCTAAGGTCTGGAGCTCGCAGCTTTGGTTTCGAGGGCAGGTAAAACAGTCCCTGGGGTGGTTGGCTAAAAGGAGTTCGACGATTAAGCGCCGGGCCTCCCTAACTTTCGGGGAGTTGGTTTTAACGACCAGGCCTTCGGCGACTGGGCCCGAGCAGGCGGCCACCAACGCTCTGGAGCCAACCACCTCGACCACGCAGACCCGGCAGCCGCTATAGGGTTTAACGTCAAAGTGATGACATAAAGTGGGGATTTTTAGGCCTAAAGTCTGGGCCGCCCCCCAGATGGTCACGCCTTGAGGGACGGTGACCGGGAGATCGTCGATGGTTAAAGATACTTTTTCGCTCATAGGGGGGCCTCACTTTTTAAAGATGGCGCGGGTTTTGCGGCAGGCCGTAAAGCAGACCCCGCATTTAATGCATTTGCCGACGTCGATGGTGTGGGGTTTTTTAGCGGAGCCGTCAATGGCCTGGACCGGACACTTTTTCCGACAAGCCCCGCAGCCAATACAGCGGTCTGGGTCGATCCAGTAGCTAATGAGGGCCACGCAGTGATGGGCGGGACAGCGTTTTTCGTAGATGTGAGCTTTATACTCTTCCCGAAAGTAGTTTAAGGTCGAGAGAATGGGGTTAGGCGAGGTCTGGCCTAAACCGCACAAGGCCGAGATCTTAATGTTTTTGGCTAGTTCTTCGAGTAGCTCGATATCCCCGGCTTTGCCATGACCTTTGGTGATGTTATTTAAGATGTTGAGCATCCGGGTGGTGCCCTCGCGACAAGGGGTGCATTTGCCGCAGCTTTCGTCCCGAGTAAAGGACAAGAAGAACTGAGCGAGAGCCACCATACAAGTGTCCTCGTCCACGACCACTAGACCTCCTGAGCCCATCATGGCTCCCGCCTCGATGAGGGAGTCGTAGTCAACGGGCCTATCGATCATGGACTCGGGCAAACAACCGCCCGACGGGCCACCTATCTGGACGGCTTTAAACTTTTTGTTGTTTTGGACGCCCCCGCCGATGTCGTAAATAATCTCCCGCATGGTCAGGCCCATGGAGACTTCGGCGAGACCGGTGTTGCGGATTTTGCCGGTTAAGGCGAAAACCTTGGTCCCTTTAGATTTTTCCGTGCCAAAGGAGGCGAACCACTCTCCGCCGCGTAAAATGATCCCCGGGACGTTGGCCCAAGTTTCCACGTTATTGTTGTTGGTGGGCTGACCCCACAGGCCAGAGACCGCTGGAAATGGAGGCCGCGAGGTGGGCATGCCCCTTTGACCCTCAATGGAGTGGATTAAGGCCGTTTCCTCCCCACAAACAAAGGCCCCAGCTCCTTCTTTGACGAAGATCTTAAAAGAAAAGTCCGTGCCCAAGACATTGTCGCCCAGTAAACCTAAAGCCTCGGCCTGGGCGATGGCGTTTTTAAGGCGTTTAACGGCGATTGGGTACTCGGCCCGGACGTAGATGTAGCCTTCCTTGGCCCCAATGACTAAACCTCCAATAATCATGCCTTCTAAAAGGCGGTGAGGGTCGCCTTCCATCAGCGAGCGGTCCATAAAAGCCCCGGGGTCGCCCTCGTCGGCGTTACAGATAATGTACTTAACGTCGCCTGGGGCCTCGCGACACAGCTCCCATTTACGACCGGTCGGAAAACCTCCGCCCCCCCGGCCCCTTAAACCGGATTTTTTGATCTCCTCCAAAAGGCTTAAAGGGTCGTCGCGACGGCTTAAGGCCTTGGCTAAGGCTTTATACCCGTCGTTGGCGATGTACTCCTCCACGTCCTCGGGGTTTATGTGCCCGCAATTAGCCAAAAGAATCCGGTTTTGTTTGGCGTAAAACTCGATCTCTTGGTAATGAACGATGGGGCGCATGGTCTCCCGGTCGTGATACAAAAACTTAGGGACCGGGCGCCGATGGATAATGGTCTCCTCAATGATCTCGGCCACGTCGTCGGGTTTAAGCCGAATGTAGTAAAAGTCGTCGGGATAGACGACCAGTAAAGGGCCCATCTCGCAAAACCCGTGGCAACCAATCACGACCACGTCCACGGTCTTGTCGAGATTGCGGGCGGCCAACTCCTCTTTAAAGGTCTCAATTATGGCTTTGGAGCCCGAGGAGGCGCAGCCAGTGTCGCCGCAGATCATGACGTGATGGGTGACGTCGTTAAAGGGAGCGGCTTTGGGGTCGCGCCTAATGGCGATCCTGGGTAAGACGCGGCTTTTTAAGGCCTCGAGATCCATGACTCCATTTAAGCGAGGCAGATCTTCTAGTTTTCTCATAGGTTTCCGCCTCCTTTTTACCCGCGGTACTTGTCTAAAATGGCCCGAACGCGGTCAGGGCGCAGACGGCCGTGAGCCTCGTTGTCGATCATCATGACCGGGGCTAAGCTACAGGCCCCAATACAGGCCACGGTTTCTAAGGTAAACTGAAGATCCGCGGTCGTCCCGCCGGGGGTGACCCCTAAGGCGGACTTTAAAGTCTCTAAGACCAAAGAGGAGTCGCGGACGTGACAAGCCGTGCCCTGGCAGGCTCGGATAACGTGCTTGCCCCTAGGGGCTAAGCGGAACTGGGAATAAAAGGTGACCACCCCGTAGATCTGGCTGATGGGAAAATTAAGACGAGAGGCGATGGTCTCTAAAACCGTGGTCGACAGATATCCGTAAGTTTCTTGGGCGGCTTGGAGAACCGGGATTAAGGACCCCCTAGCCGCGTTTTGGTAAGTCTCAAAGATAGGCTCTAAAGCCGCCAACTCCAAAGCGTGGGGGCTGACGGGTTCAGGGGGGTTAGAGGGCGAAACTACGACCGACATATGAAAAACTCCTAAAAAGGGTCAGACGAATTAGGGCGACGTTAAGTTGGCTAGATAACGCCTTATAGATAATGGTTTTAAGGCCATTAAGAGCGCTATTTTAGGCGATCAAAAATAGCTAGATTACAGCTAAACAAATATAAAGCCAAAAATAGAGCTACTTTAATTAAACAAAAAGCCAATAAAACGCCAAAAAATCGACAAAAAAACAGATAAAAATGAGATAAAGAGTCTAAATAATTTGGCGACCCGGGCCCTAAAAAAATTTTATGGAGTAAAAACGACGCTTTTAGCGAGAAAAAAGGCTAACCAAAAAGGCGAATAGAAAACGCGGGGGGAATTGAAAGCGAGGACGTAAATAAGGAACTAGCCATGGGCGGCTTAAAAAAAGGCACCCATAGCGAGAAAAAGTCGTTCCTTAAAAAATAGTTTTAAGCCAAGACCTTTAGCCTTAAAAACGCCCAAAATAGGCGCCGGCGAAAATAAAGGTTTTACGCGCCTAAAAACCCTAAAAACGGATTTTAAAGTCATTAAGCGTCAAAAACCTTAATAATCAGGCCAAAAAAGAGCCAAAGCCGTGGCAGCCAAAAAAGAGCCAAAGCCGTGGCTAGAGCCAAAAAGAGGCAAAGCCGGGGTAAGCCAAAAAGAGCCAAAGCCGTAGCTTTAGCCAACAAAAAGAGCCAGCCAAGGCCAGAGCCAAAAACAAGGCTTAAAACTAATATCCTTAAACCCGCGCGTCTTGTTCGCTAAAAAAGCCAAAGAGCGCCGCGAATAAAAACTATAAAAGGGACCTTTTAAGTGGCCGAAAACCAAAAAACAAAAAGGGGCCAAAAACTGGTCGCCTATTATTTTGGTCAGCCTTAAAAAAGCGAAAAGCCGCTCGCTAGACCCTTAGAAAATCAAGGCTTTGGCGCCTTTTGGCGAAATCGCCAAAAGGCGCGAGAGTCAAAAAAAAACATGGCCCGTTTTTTAGAAAAAAAAAGGAGTTAAGGCCGCGAAAACAGCGGCTTTAAACAGGCCAAAAACTAGACCAAAAGGGGTAAGCTCTGGGTCAGCCATTATCGACGGTCCAGCAAAAAGGCCGGGGCGGTCATCCTGTCGGTCGGCCTACTAACTTCAAAGGTTAGCGGTACGCCATTAATAGGGCTAGCGACGGCTATACGCGTGGACGCGCTTATTTGGCTTATCTTAAGACCCATAACAATCGTCCCGAAACAAACACGCTCGCGACGATAAAACGAGTCTTTATAAGTCGCGAGGCGATCAACCATTAAAAGCTACCAGAAAATAAGCCTAAAACGGTGGACGGATTATTAGGTTTAAGCCCTTTATTTTAGGCCCTAAAAACAAAACGTTTAAAGAGAAAAGACAAACAAAGAGCGTTAACTTTAACGAATGAACAGATACCGACCCCCAGGGCGGTCATCCTTTAAGCCGGCCTTTCGCCTTCAAAGGGCGGAGGCGGACGAAAAGGGCTAGCGATGGTGGCCAGGCGAAAAGCGTTCTGGGCCAAAATCCGGATTATGGCCTTAAAAAGAATAGGGAGCGCGCGCTCCCAAAAACGCGTTCGCGGCCCAAGAAAAAGAACTATTAAACCAATAAGCCGCGAAAGTAGCGCGCGGAAAACCCTAAATTTAACGCGCGAAGTAAAAAAAGCCTGACCTATTTAGGGCTACCAACGAGAGTCTGGCCAGGAGTCAATAAGAAAGCGAAAAAAAGCCGCGAAAGGCTAAAAAGGGCTTTTATCGCGAAATAAAAAGCCAATAGCCAAAAAGGGCCAAAAAACCAAAAAAAAGCGAACTGGAAAAGCCAAAATTTAGTTTAAACCCAAAAAAAAATCATTTATAGAGGATTAGGCTCGAAGACATTTATTATAAATGCCTATAGCTGAAAGATTAATATCATAAAAAAATTTAATAGTCAAGGAAATTTATTGACACAAAATTTTTTTTGGGACCTTAAGATAAGGGGAGGGAAGGAAATAAGTTACCAAGGGTTTTGGGTCTTAAAAAATAAATAATCCTAAATTTTTATTATATTTTGAAAGCTTAAAATTGAATTTTGAGCTTAGAATAAAAAGGGGACGATTAAGCGAACGAAAGGCTAAGACCCCTTGATTGAAAAAGAATAAGGGGTAGGTCTAAAAATTATTTATTCGAAATTTAAATAGTTGAAAATAATAATTTTTTATAAATGCCCTTGAGGGAGGCCTATTTTTTAAGCGGGGGACAAATTTAGGGCCTTTTTGGCGGAAAATTGCCTTAGAACTTTGTTTTAGCTCAATTTTTTTTAGGGTGAGTTTTTTAAGGGCCAGGTTTTTTTAGAACGTAAGCCTTTTTTTTTAAGCGGCCGCTATTCTCAGTTCGTCGTTGGAACCTTAACCAACCCCGATAGAATTTTTTTGACAAACCTAAGCGATATAAGTGCCGTTTGTTCCTGACGGCGGCTTGAAACGCGATAATACGCGAGAGCGTCCTGGTCGTTTTAGAGTCTTTCGTCAAAAGCGCGATGGAGGCTCCTTGGCATTTATTGGTGGCTAAAGGCGTAAACCTGGTAAAGATAATCCAACACGTCGTTAAATACTTAGGCTTTACCGGTCATCTTCGGTAAAGCGTTTAACGAAAAAACATTTGGCGGCCTGTTCGGGGTTGATTTTTTTAAGTCCGCGTCGGAAAGTTTTAGGATAGGCGGCTTAAAGGCGTAAATAACGTATATTTTATAATTATTACAGAAACATATTGCAACTTGTATATAAAATTTTTCGATATGAGTAATTATTTGATATCTATATTAAATATAGAATCAAAAAATGTTTTAATTATATCGTCTGTAAAATATGGATTGGTCTTGTTTAAAGCCCTGGCGAAAGCAACGGCCTCATCTTTTTTGATTACTTCGGCATTACACAGCTCGAAGACTAGCTTAAGGCACCTAATAACTGGAACCCCTTCACGTTCACAAGATTTCCGGAGAGCCTTGTCGTTGGTAGCGCAAACGCGGTCATATTGTTTAGCGGTTAGCAGGCATAAACGGTCAGTCATTGATAATGTTTTTTTATAATCATTAAAAGAGTCAGGGATTTTTGTCTCTAATATAATCACTCCAAATGATAATAATTTATTTATATCAATATTTTTAGTCTCTTCCAAAACATTTTTTATTACATAAATGGGCGCGAAATAATTGACTGTCAAGCCTAAGAACTCAGGTTTGACGTCAAAAAAGTCGATTACGATATTTGCGTCCATGATTATAGATTTTTTGGGGGGAGTAGAAGTCTCCTTTAGACGCGTCAATTTTAATACCGCCAACTAAAGACTAAATCGCGCATTTTCTCCATACTGAACCTGAGTATCTCCGCGGCGCGGCTAATGGAAATTTTGCCCTGGCTAAGAGCCTTTCTAAGCAGAAGCTTAAAGCGGCCGTCAAAAAAATTTATCCTTGGCGATTCGAAAGGTTCAGGCGTTTGGACGTTACAGTACTCTGGCGAATGACAGGGGGGGTCGTCTTTATGGCCGAGTTTATAACCATAAATGGTTTCAAAATCGGTCATGAATCTTACCCGAAAGGCGCTAAAATTTTTGAATTTGCTATTTTCGTAAAGGCGATAGAGAACGGTTTGATAGCTAACGTGGAAAACGCATTTGACTTTAAGGACGTTGTTGACGAAGCTCATCCCATGATACTTTTTCCATTCCTGGAAAAAACCATCGTTTGGCATAAGAAAATGTCCGGCGAAACTATTAGCCTCCTTTTCTTGTTTTTTGTCGTCCTTAGTTCCCTCTGGAAGACCTTGGACGTAGTCGTCAGGGTGTAAAACGAGATGGCCTAGTTCATGGGCGAGGCTGAAAATCTGCCTTTCCAAGGTAATTTTTTCCCAAACGTTTAAGACAACGGCTGGCCCGCCATCAGTCGGGCCTATAGACAAGGCAAAAAAATCATCGGAAGGAATGGATAGAGGGATAACTTTCACGCCCGATTTTTCCATTAGACCGCATATATCGTAGATAGGTTCGGTTAGATTGAGACCTAACTCTTTTCGGCATTGACGCGCCGCTTCCGCGGGGCTTTGGAAATGGCCGCGTTTAATTATGTTGGCCAGGCGAAACTGTATCTTGTCTTCTAGAAGGTCCTCAAGGAAAAGGAAAGAATCAAGATCGACCGCCGCGTGGGCGAGTATTGTTTCTCTCAGCGCGGGGTTGATTTTTTTATATGAACGGAAGCGGACGGAGCGTAGTTCTCGAATTTCCTGGAAAAGTTCGTAAGACATAACGTCTAAGGCTTTCGCTATCGCGAAAATCACTTCCATATCGGGAACGGTTTTTCCGCGTTCTATCCTTTGGATAAACGATAAAGCGCAACCTAAGGCGTCGGCCAAATTTTTTTGGCTTAAGCCTTTGGCTTTCCGCGACCGAATCAAGTTTTGAATAAATTGTTGGTTCGGTTCCATGGAAATATCCTTAAAGAAAGAATTTTGGGGATAGGCCAGAAGAAAAATCTAGACTTTAAGCCTAAGAAAACTCTAAATCCGGTCTTAGGGCTTCAATCAAAAACAAATAATCGTTTTCGATTTTTTTATCTAGCCTTACCGATGGCCAAACGCCGAAGCGTTCGCTTTATTGGGCCTCAAAAACGCCTCTCTCCGCCAAGTGGCCATCGCTGTTTTTTGTTTAAGCGTTGTTATTACCTCTTACGCTATTAACGATAAAAATATCATACAGTCAAAAAAATTTCAATCGGAAAACTAGCCAACGGCGCGTTAATTTTTCAAATAAGCCCACCGTCTCAAGTTAGATGAGCGCGTTAAAACTTCTTTTTATTTTTTAAGGGCTTGTTTAAGCATAGTATTTGGTGGTCCACATAGTTATATACTAGTGTATATAGTATAGGCACGCGCCTAAAATTTCAACGCCAGGGTTTTTACTACGCCATCAAAGGCCAGCGTCGATAATAAGTCTGACTCTAGCCTAAGTAGAATTCATAGGCGCCATTCTTTTAGGGCTAAAAAAACGGCCGCTCGAAAACCTATAAAGTTTAGGGTCTTTCGCGGCCGTTTTTGTTCGAGAGTTTTTTTTGAAAATCCAAAACTAAGACCTATTCCACCTAGATGGGAAAAATATCGCTTTTAAAGGTTTTGGCCTAAAAAAGCCGTCTTTATTGGCCCTTATACTCGAAAACCAATAAGGATCCGGGGTTTTTCATAGTTTGGTTAGGTAGGCCAGCCTCGTCTAAGCCGTTGCCGGCGTTGTCGGTGATAACGTAAATGGCTCGTCCGTCTTGACTAATTAAAACCTGGCGATAACGGTTGGCGGTGGGAAAATATTTGATCAGATCGCCTTGGGCTTGTTTTTGGTCGCCACTTAAGGGGACCCGGTAAAGAGCCCCGTTTTTAAGGCTACTGATGATAATGGAGTTCCGCCAGGCTTTGATGGGACCGTCCGGGGGATAGTAGTCTAAGCTAGACGGGGCGATGGTGGCCCAGCCTAAGTAAGCCAAAGCCCCAAATTTTGAGTCTTGAAAGTTATAGTTAGTTGGCATGGTGTAGAAGGTCCGGATGGGTTCTTTAAAATCCTTAGCTTTCCGAGAGGTTTCTAGAACTTTTGGCTGATTAACGGGTAAATAAGCGCCGGGGTCGACTTTAGCGCAGTCTTTGACGGCCGACCAGTTGATAAAGGCGTAGGCCTGGTCGTCCCGATAGCCCGCGATATAGGGCCAGCCATAGTTCCCACCCGAAACCAAGACGTTTAGCTCGTCGTCGGTGGAAGGCCCATGCTCAACCTCAAAAAGAGTCTCGCCCACAAATAAAAGACCTTGGGGGTTACGGTGGCCCACGGTAAAAACGTGGCTTTTAACCCCATTAATAACCGGATTGTCGGCGGGAATTTCGCCTTCTGGGGTCAGCCTTAAGACTTTGCCCACGTAAGCCGAGTAGTCTTTGGCCGCCACTTCTTTGGCCGTCGGGAGCCTTTGGGCGTCGTTACGTTTACAGCGATTGCCGCCCTGATTGTGGCCCAGCTCGCCTTTGCTTAAATAAAGGGCGCCATCTGGGCCAAAGACCAGCCGTCCCCCCTGATGGTCGACGCCGGCGGGGATCCCAGTTAAAACGTCTTTGGGCTCGACCAGTTTTTTAGAGGCTGGATCGTATTTATAGCGGGCAATCTTGTGCTTTTCGATCTGGCCGTCTAGATAAGTGTAGTTCAAATAAACCAAGCCCGAGGTCGCGAAGTCCGGGGCTAAGGCCAAACCTAATAAACCCTCGTGCTGCGGGCCGACATTGACCTCGGGGATTTCTAAAAGAGTGGTTTTTTGGCCATTTTTCGGATTTACCGAGACCACGGTTTTCCCTTGACGTTCGGTTAGCCACAGCTGGCCGTCTGGACCCCAAATAAGAGACCAGGGAGCTTTAAGGCCGTCGACCAGCGTTTTGCCCACAAATGGTTCGGCGACGGGAATCGAGTCCCCAGAGGCGGTTAAAGCGGGGGTGACCAAACCTAGGGCCAAAAGAACGACAAAACCCAAAGAAATGCGTCGCTTAAAGCGCATAAATCCTCCTCAGCCTAAAAAAATTGGCCTATACTCGCATGGCCGCGCCGCGTTTTTAGCGAGATCCAATAAAAGACGCGTTTGTGACTTTAGGTAGCTTTGACGTCTCGCGGCCAGGACCTTATTTTTAGGTCGGAAAAAAAATATAATTGGCTTAGCCAAAAAAAGGCCAGCCCCAAAATAACGGCGAAATAAAATATTTTAGCGTAAGTAAACAAGAAAAAAACAATAATACTGAATATTATGTATTTATAAAACTGTTAATATTATATTAATAAGGAAATAAAAATAAGCTAAAGAATTATTTTTAATAATAAAAATCGATAAAATAAGTCTATAGAAGCAATTTAAAGGTTATGTAAAAATATAAACTTTAGGCTTGAATTTAACTAAAACCATTATAGCACATTTTTTTTAGCGAGCGGCGAAAAAGAGCTAGTTTATTAACCTAAAAGCCAGGGGCGCGTTTTGGCGATGGTAAAAAAATCTAAAAAAAATCAGTTCGGACGCCTATTAAGGCGGCGGCCCAAAAAAAAGTTAACCGTCTGGCCCCCAATTTTTTAAATTAAAATTTAAGGTCCATAGTTACCGCTAAAAAAGGGGCGGCGCCTCATTCTATCTCTACCCCTGCCCATGGATTTTTGAGCCAATTAAAGGCGGCTCTTACCCGAAAAGGGCGGTGAGGCGTCCTTCGCAAAGTTTTCTCCCTCATTTTGGGCCAGAGTTTTGGGAGCGGCGGCTGGGCTCGTCGATAAAATCTAAAGGTTGAATGTAAACTAATGGATAAAAATAAGCCATTGGTTACCAATTAAACAGTCAAAGGCTTGTTATTAGAACTTCATTTTTGGGTGGTCTGGGTCCAATGTAGGCTCAAACAAAGGCTTAAGCGGAATCTTTTTTTGGGGCTCCTTATAAGGCGCGCTCTGGCTTTTCTGAACAGGCCAATACAGAGGTTTAGCGGAATCGAACAACATTTTGATTTTGGCCTTTTTTTCCAGTTCCAGCTTTTCCAGTTCCTTGGGGTCGAGTTTTTTTTTCGGATCCTCTGGAAGTAATTTGAGAGAATGAGCTAGTTTTAGGGGGGCTTGGCGAACGAGGTCGACGGCCAGACACCGGGCTAAAATTTGTTGTGGATGATTTGAAATTCTTGATATTTGTTTATAGTTGGCAATTAAATTAACGATTTGTTGAGTTTGCGCGCTTGAATAGTCTAAAAGGCTCGCAAAAAAGGCGATAGAACCTTGACCTTGGACCTGATTAGTCAAATCCCGCCAATATGAGCCTGGGCCAACTTTGAACTTTGTAAAGCCTATCTGAAAGAACCCTTCAAACTCGGGCGAACTCCAAGCCCGATAAGTTGTAACAGCTAGAACTTTCCCCAATTTTTTGGTCGCTTTTGGGGTCGATAAAACAGGCGGGTTAAGAGTCGGACGCTTTGTTTCGAGGTAAGATCTCCGAGGAGCTAAGGCCATTGGATCCGACATAACGCCCGGAGTCGTGGCCAACCAATGCTTAAATAATTTGTCGTCAAGGAGATACTGGAGTTTTTTGGCCTTTTGTTGAGCCTCAAACCTTAGGTAAACTTTATCCATAAAGGCCTTAAGCTGGCGATTTTCTAGGGCCAGGATCGCTTTTTGGCTCTCGATCCGGGCTAAAAGGGTTTGACTCTCTAAGGCCAAAGCCTTTAAAGAAGCCTCCATAACGATTTTCTCGGGCGTAAAGGGCCAAAGACTTGAAATTTTAGGGGGCCAATTAAGCGCGGGGGCCATAAACGGTTTTAAAAAGAGGTTGGGATAATTCGCCCGCTCGACGTAAGGGTAATAATTGACGCGCTTTTGGGTTTTCGCGACCGGCGCTCGGCCGCCATATCTTTGGACGCCCAAATGTTGAAGGGACCTAAAGTAGCTTTGACCATACTCTAGGAGCTTGTACGGTCTAAACATTGAAGACCATGAAAGAGTTCCCGACGGTTTAAGAGGAATAATTAGCGCGTGGATATGAGGCGTGACCTCGTCTAAATGCAAATAGGCGCTAAAGGCTAAATCGCCAAATGTCGTGGTCAGCCACTTTTGGCTAGCTAATGCCCAAGGGTCCAGTTTTTCTGGAAAATATAAGCCTGGCTCGCTGACCCGGCCTGGTCGAAAAAACTCAGGGCTAGTTTCCAAGATCATCGCGGTAGCCAAAATTTGGTTACAGTGGATAGATTGGCCTTTTAGCCTTTCTAAACAATAAGCCTTAGGATCCAGAGCTTCCGGGCCTAATAAAAGCTGGTTTAGGCGAGTCCGCTTTTGGTCGGCGTTAACGACCTCGACTAGACGCGCGTTATGGGCGAAGGTCTCTTCTAAATTAGTCCAATTTTTTATTTTAGAGTGTTTGATAAAACACCAAATACCACTCAATATGACCTCCATTTTTGGTTAAAAAGAGTCTTTCAAAAAGAAGAGCCCTGGCCAGGACAAAGCCTAAAGAAGAGCCTTGGCCAGGCAAAACCTTAAGAAGGGCTCTTTGGTTTAGTTCAAGCCAAAAGTTAAAGGCCTTGAAAAAAACTAGTTCTCTTGGCTTTCTTAGCTAAGGGGCGGTGGTCGAATCAGAGGCGATTGGCCGGGAAACTTGGCTAAAACTTTAATCGCGAGCCAAAGCGATCCTCTCACGTTAGTCGTTAACGGCCTTTCCGCTTTAAAGGTCTTTATAAAAAACTCCCAGGGCGACTAAGCCTTACGGTTTTTAAGTCCGCGAGAACCTTAGGGTGGGTCTGGCTAAGATCTTGGGTTTGACTTTGGCGCCAAAAAGCGAGCCAAAAATCGCCTAAAGGCGCCTTTAGTTCTTGTAAATTCAGATTTTTTAGGCTCCGGCCCAGTAATCGGCCTTGGCGGCCAACTCGCGTGGCGATCAGAGCCGGACGCCCGGCCAAAATGGAACTGACTTTGGCGGCGGGTAGTTCTGGGCTCACGACCATAACCGGGCATTGGGGGAAAAAGGCTTTTAAGGCTAAGCCCTCTAAAGGGTGGTCAGTCAGAAAAATAGGCGAGCTAGGGCCTTCGAAAATTAAAGGGTCGCTTAAAGGTGTGAGGTCGATAAACTCCGGGGGGTTTTCGGTTAGAGGTTGGGGCCAAATAAAAAAATCGCCCAATTTAGAGGCTCGTCTAAACACGATTAAACTCTTTTGGGTACTTAAGAGAGTCTCGGTCGCGTGGGCCTTGTTAAGGACAGAGGCTGGGAGAGAAAACACAATTTCTAAATAACGTTTAACCTTGGGCCAAGTCTCTTCGGTCGTAGGTATTGGCTCAAAGGCGACATTTTTGTCCGCCTTAAGATAATCTTTGGCCGTTAAAGCCAGGTGATATCTAACCGCGGCTAAGGTTTGGCCTAAAGAGAAGAATTTCTCAAGATGGGCTTGGGCCATTTCGAGATCTAGCCCCGTTAGAGCCATAATTAAGCTCAAGGCCCCTGACCCGGATTTGGGTTTTTTTGGCCCTGAAGAGGACTCTGAGTCAGGTTCAGCGAGTTCCCAAAAGTCTTCGCCATTGACGAAGATTTGGCTCCCGTCTAAGAGACGATAGGTCTTAAAAGGAGGAACTAGGGCGTTTTTAGGACTAGCTGGGTCAGGCTCTATTTTGGCCTTAAAAATAAGGCTTAAGACTTGACCTGGTGGGGGCCCTAAGAAAGAAGTCGTCTGGGAATTACGTCCGGCCGTAGCCTTGGCTTGAGTTATGACGTATTTTTTATGGTCGTAGACTTGGTTTTTTATTCTTTCCCGTTCAATAGTTAGGGCTCTTCGCTGAAAATCCAGATCCTCTAAATAAGGACGGGCTTTTTCGAAAGACATGAGAATGGAATCGAGCGCGTAACGGTTTAAGCTCGCGAGGCTATTGTCGGTAGGCAAATCCTTAGGACAACAAACGAACTGTTTAAGCTCGTCAGTGGTTAAGGCTCGGCAAGCCGTAGCGTCTTGGGTAGTTCGATAGTATTTGGCGATCTCGTCCGACGTTGGGTTACTTTTTTTAGGTTTAAGGTTTAAACCTAAGCTCTCTACGGCTTGACCGTACTGGCGTAAAAAATAGGGCCAGATATGGCTGGCGGAGGTTTTGGTGGCCAGTACGTTTTTTTCGTTTAGCCAGCATAAGATCTTGGGTAATCGTTTTTCAGTGGGCGAAAGAAGGGGCGGGAGATAAAGCGTGGCCACGCCACTAGGGTCGAAAGAGCCGCGAATCCATTTAAGGACCGACTCGCGCCAGTCGTTCAAATTGTCCTCGGCTAAGACTGGGTTAAAAAAATTGTCTAGATCAAGGGGGTAAAAAAACTCATCGTCAACGCCAAGGGTTAAGTTAAAAACGACTATGTTTGGCTTTAACCAGGAGTTAACCGTAGCCAAAAGTTCGCTATAATTTTCTGGACCGATAAGAGGCATCGCGCCTAAAAGTTTAGCCTTATCTATAGACTCTTTAATTTGATCCAGCGTATAAAGATAGTCTATAGATAAATATAGACGTGAAAAACGGTTGAAAACGTCAGTGAGCAAATAGTACCTCGCTAAAAAAAGGAAAAATAAAGATTACACGCTATTATTTTGAAATTTATAAAAAAAATAGCAATAAAATAATGTCAATTGAAAAATATGGTAAAAAAATTGGAAATAGATAATATAATTATCTAGTAAATAAATATTAATGGTTTGATAGGGATAAAAAGGAATAGCGTAGACTAAAACGACAACGAATTAACTTCATGAAAAGTGGCGCAAGGCCAAAAGTCAAAAACGAAGAAAGAAAAATACCCGGCAAAAAAGCCTTGGCCCTAACAAAGTAAGTCGGCTATAAAGTTTGTCAAGGCCTAAAAAACAAAAATTTGGGATTTGTAAAAGAAATTTTTTAGAAATTTTTGGTTCAACTCTCCCCTGGCTAATACTGGCCTTAGAATCTTCTAAATAGGGGAAAAAAGCGGATTAGGCCTCAATAGGTTAAATTCTATTTTTTTTCTGGAGCCGCGAAAGCGAAAGGCGGGAAGAAAATAAGCTTTTAGACCAAAGAGGAGTGGCAAGATAAAGGTAAAAAGTTCTTAGGCGTCCGGACTTTAAGGCAGTCACGTATAAAATTAAAACAAAAAAAGATATAAAAATTAACAACCGACAATATGTATAGTTTTATTATTATATTTTTGCGTTTTCCAATAAATTTTTTCATACCAAGGTTTAGTGAAATCTTTGTCAAATATAACTAGCCATCCATTTTTGGCTCTAGTTTTATTCATATATTGATAGAGTTGTTTAAACTTTGCTCAAATTTTTGTGAGCCTTCAATAGAACTCTTAATCTTAATTTCGAGAGGATAATAAAGTCCCTTGTAACCAACACATATATCTGACCTCATAGCGCCAAGCGCGTATTCTCTTTGGATAAAATCAGCGCCTCCATTTAAGACCCTTTGTAAAAACGCGAATAGGACTAAGTGAGTTAAAGCCTCATTTGTTAGATTGGTTAAACCATGTTTAATAATATTAATTAACTCTAAATTTTGAACATATTGCTCTGAAGCATTATATTTATCTAAAGCTATTCTGATACTATTATTTACTAAACTATCTAACATATTATTTTTAACATACATTTCAGAATTTTTAGACCATTATTCCTGAAATGATACAAGAAGACCATTCATATCAAGATGATTTCCATTCATCCACTTATCTAAATCTTGACAAAGCTGATTAAGAAATCTCTTAACATTCTTGTCAGGATCTGACAACCCTGGCAATGAACTATAAGTATCAGCTTTTTGTTTAATGATATCTAATTTTGAAAAAATATAGATTCATTTATTTGAGAAACTATCCTAGTTAAGATTTTTTCTTCATCGTTAATGCTTCTTAAAGTTGCCAAGGAGCAATTCAAAGCGTATCTTTGGCCATCATTATTGATTTTATCCGTTAAAGATCTTATAAAAGTAGTCTTCCCAGATTGACGAGGCGCGTGAAGAATGAAATAATATTCATTATCGATCATCTCATCCGCGATAGGCAGCCTTGGTAAGACTGGCAAAATGTAGCGCTTATTAGGCGTGCAAGGACCTGCGACATTAAATTTTTTTGCGGATTTATTCTTCATGAGATTTTCAATAACAAGATCTTCTTAGTGTATATTAATAATAATTGTAGGAAAAAGTTTAAATTTTAACAAGTATATTTAGTTTATAATGACTAACAAGCTCATTGATGTAAAAATTAAAACTTTATTATATACTTCGTGATTAACAATAAGTCTAGTTAATAATTATTGTTTAAATATATTAATATGGAGAAAATTAAATTAAAAAATATTATAAAAATGATTTATTAGAATTATAGAGAGTCAACTTATTAATTTTATAAATTTAGTTCATGGCTATGGACAAAAAACACAAAAAACAAAGAGATTAATGGTGGAGATGAGGGGGTTCGAACCCCTGCCCTCGGCATTGCGAACGCCGCGCTCTCCCAACTGAGCTACATCCCCAATCTCTTTTAGCCCTAAAAATAGGACGTAAAGAATTATTTTACGATTTTTTGGCTTTTATGGCAAGACTATTTTGCGCCAAAATTCGAAGGTTTTGGCCAAGGGGTTTATTATTCATTTTTGAGTCAAAAATTTTAAAAATTAGCCGCCCTTAAGCGAAAGAGCTAAAATCAAACCCCGCGACTAATTGAATTAACGGCCTTAAACGTCTATAATCCTGCTTGACCTTGGGACCTTGAGCTTAAATTGGCGGCTCCTCAATCTTTCCCCTTTTTCTTGTTGAAAGTTAATAACCATGAAATCAACTAACCATGAGGGTTATAAAATTATTTGCCAGAATAAAAAAGCCCACTTTGAGTACGAGTTAGGCGAACGTCTGGAGGCGGGCTTGATTCTGACCGGGTCCGAGGTCAAAAGTTTACGGCAAGGTAAGGCTAACCTTATAGACGCGTTCGTGAGGATTGTGTCTGGCGAGCCTTATCTCGTCGGGGCTAACATCAATCTCTATCCTCAGGCTTTTTACGGTAATCACGACCCTCTAAGGCGACGCAAGATTTTACTCCATAAAAAAGAGATCAAGCGTTTAATCGGTAAAACCCAAGAAAAGGGGTTTAGTCTTATTCCGACTCGGCTTTACTTTAAAAATGGTTTAGCCAAAGTGGAAGTCTCCCTAGCTAAGGGCAAAAAACTCCACGACAAGCGCCAGGCTTTGAAAGACGCCGACTCCAAAAGGGATCTGGCCCGGGCCGTGCGCGAGTATAACCGCTAATAGTCTATTAGCGACCTAATAGTCCAGAAAAACTAGTTTTTTGAACTATTTAAGTTCTAAATGACTATAAGCGTTAAAAGAGGCCATAAATTGAGCGTCAGCGCGCAGCGTCTAGGGTTAAGTCTAGCCTTAACTGTCCTTTTGTTATTGGCTAAGGTGGGTTTGGCTGAGGGAGCTCCGGCTAATCAGGTCTTACAAGGCCAGATGGGGCAAAAAAACGTTTACCCCTTTGGCAACTACTTTTTGACCGCCGAGTGGATTCGGGTCGGCTTATGGCGCTTTACCCTAACCCAGATGGATCCAGCCACTCAGCCGCCCGCGGAGACTGGCCCGGTTCCGGGTTTGGGAGCCCGCTCGAGTCCCAGCGCTCCTGGCCGGCCAAGAGGCTTAAAACCGCCTAGCTCCATCATGCTGACTCCCCAGAGCCAGTGGCGGGCTAATGGCGACCCGGTTAACGTCCACGCGACTTTAGAGGACGCGGTTTCTTTTCGACCTATTCTAAGGTTAACCCGGGATAATGGGACGGAGATTTTTTCTATCTCGCCCTTTAATCCCGATGGGCTCTTAGCGGGGCTAACCATTGACGGGTCTAGATACTCTCAGGTCGTGGGTTTAGGGGCCGACCTGGAGTTAATGAGTTTACGGTTAAATCTAATCGGTCAGTTAATCCAGGTGGGCGGCCCTTTTGGCAATAAGGTGGTTAAACCCGCTCAAGGCGGGACCGCGGGTCTGCAGGCCCCGATCATGTTCGCCTTAGGCGAGGGCAATGAGACCGCGGCCATTTTTTTTAACGAAACCCGGCCCTTAGCCTGGGATTTTTCCCCTAATCCCTGGACGGTCAGCCTTTTAGGGCCGGTCGATCCTTTTGGCTCCCTCGATTTTTTTGTCATCGTCGGCGAGGATCTAAAAGCGGTCCGCAAG
The DNA here is from genome assembly GCA_031257535.1 of Deltaproteobacteria bacterium. Lineage (GTDB taxonomy): Bacteria > Desulfobacterota > Desulfarculia > Adiutricales > Adiutricaceae > JAIROO01. The sequence continues at coordinate 3,605 of JAIROO010000135.1, read as the reverse complement.
ACTTACTTAAGCTTAGTTGGTCGGTCGCCCGTGCCCCCTAAAAGCGTTTTTTCGCCTTTTTTTGTGGATCGGGCTCAGCTGGCCAACCAAACCTGGGAGGAGTACTTTCGGGAGCTAAAAGAGAGGATCGAACCGTTTAAAGCCGCGGGGGCTTTATTACTGGATCTACCCATTAACGATCAGTTAACCGTCCTTCGAGATCCCTCTAGCGGAGAATTGACTCAGGCCGATAGCCCGACCCGGGATTTAAGCCTTTTCGCCAAAGCCAAAGCCGAGGGCCTAAATCTTATGGTCGTGGAAAACCCCTACGTGCCCAAAAAAGGGCCAGGCTCTTTTTACGCCCAGCTAAACGCCCAAGGGCTTTTAGTTGGCTCCTCGAGTCGGGGCGAGCCTTTGGATTTACTTTATAAGGACAAGATAAGCGGCTTAATCGACTACACCTTCTCGGACGGGGTCACCTTCTGGCACAGCGTATATCGGGATGGGCCCATGGAAATGGGTTTTACCTCCTTTTTTCTGGAAGGCGGGGAACCGGAAAGTTATAGCCCTTTAGCTTGGTATCGCGGTGAGCGGCAGGATCGGGACCATTCCCATTACGTCTGGGCCAACCGCTTTAGCCTTAAATGGATGGAGGGCTTTTGGTTAGGCTTAAGGAGCTTAAGGTCGTCGCGACCGCCAAAACCCGAGCCGCGACTATTTTTACTAACTCGCTCGGGCCTGGCCGGACAAGGTCGTTACGGGGCGGGTTTTTATTACTTAGACCCAAACTTACTCTTTCCCTTGACCGAAGGCTTAGCCCGGGGCGGTTTAAGTCTCTCGGGGATCGACTACTTCACGCCAGACGTTTTTCCGTATTTAAGCCAGTTTCCCTTAAGGGAGCTAAACCAGAGCTACGCGGCTTGGCTGGCCCGGAACGTCTTAATAAGCACGCCTTTGTTAATTCCTAGAGCTTTTTTAGGCGAGACTTGGTTAAACGCCAATCTGACATTAAGGGCGAGACTGGCTCCTTACCTCTACTCCTTAGCTCACGAGGCCTATTTAAACGGCGAACCCGTGGTCGCGCCTTTGGTTTATCATTTTCAAGACGACAAAGTGGCCAGTGAAGCCGTGTCCGAGGCCATGGTGGGGCCGCACGTTTTAGTGGCCGCCGGGGTCAGAAGCGGCGAGGAAGTGACCACTTTGACCTTGCCGCGGGGGCGTTGGTACGATTTTTACGGCCGGACCGTCATCGACCAGGCCACCACTGGCCGGCGGCGTTTGCCCTGTAAACAAAGAGGCTCGCCTTTAGCCCCTCTCCTCTTTAAAGCCGGGGCCATTATTCCCTCGTCCTCAGGCAACCCGGCCTTTCAAGATTGGCTGCACGTCATGGCTTTTCCCGGGTCAGAGGTCTCTTATTTCGATTATTACGACGATAATGGCCAAGACGCCAATTACCAAAGCCCGACTAACGAAAAGATCCGGATCCGCTTTATCATGACCCCCAATGACGTAAACCGCCCACCTACGCCTAATTTAACCTTTAATATACAGCCCCAAGAAGGGCGACTTTCGGGGCAGCCAAATCCCAGCCGGGGCTTTATCTTGGAGTTTTTGGGTTTAGACAATCCCGGGACGGTTAGCATCGACGGTCTCTCCAAACGGCGAGTTAACCGCGAGATCGATTTATTAGAATTAGATAGCGGTTGGTTCTTTTTAGGCTCCGGTCGTCTAGTCTTTAAGACAGGGATCTTAGATCTGACCAAAAACCATGAGCTGGTCATCCGCTGAGCTTAAGCGACTAGTCCCGACCATCGGGGGCGTGACTTTAAACTCGCCATTTATCCTCGCTCCCATGGCCGGGCTAACCAACTGGCCTTTTCGACGGTTGGCCCTTAGCTATGGAGCGGGCTTGACCGTTAGCGAAATGGCTTCGGCCGTGGCCTTAGCCCATAACGGGGCGAAAACCTTAGATCTCTTAAAGACCGATCCTTTAATTGAAAAGCCTTTTTGCGTCCAGCTTTTTGGCAAGTGTCCAGACTCCATGGCCAGGGCGGCTCAAGTCGCCGCGGCCCATGGCGCGGGCATAATCGATCTAAACTATGGCTGTCCAGCCCGTAAAGTCGTCTCCAGCGGGCACGGAGCGGCCTTACTTACGGATTTTGATCTGGCCACGGCCATCGCGGCTAAAGTCGTAGCGGCCGTTAAAGTTCCGGTCACGGTTAAAACTCGGATCGCCTTTAGTCAAGGCCAGCCGACCGTCTTGGATTTAGGGCTAAGGTTAGAGGCGGTCGGGGTCGCGGCCATAGTTCTTCATGGTCGTTACGGCAAACAAGGTTTTTTAGGCCAAGCCGACTGGGAGTGGGTTAAGCGTTTAGCGGATCAAGTTAAGATTCCGGTGATTGGCTCGGGCGACGTGACTACCCCGGAAAAAGCCGTCGAGCTTTTACGAACTAGTCAGGCGGCCGCGGTCATGATCGGGCGGGCGGCTCGAGGGCGACCGTGGCTTTTTCGGCAGTGCTTGGAAGTTTTAGCTGGGCTTGAGCCTTCTGTCCCGACCTTAAACGAAAGACTGGCGGCGGCCCTTAACCACGCCAACTGGCTAATCGAGCTGAAAGGGCCAAAAGCGGCCTTTCCTTTACGGACGGTTTTAACTTGGTACGTTAGGGAAATGCCCAAGGCGGCGGCTTTTCGGGAGGCTATTAACCATGAGTCTAGGGCCGATAAACAACTTGAGATCTTAGGCCAGTTTTTCGCGGCCGCCTAAAGACTAAGTCCTTTTTTTGTCTAAGATTAAGTCCCTTTTTTCTAATATTAAGTCAATTTTTTTTAAAATTAAATCATTTTTTAAGATCAATGACGATTATTTAAGATTAATTCCGTTTTTTGGCTAACATGGCCGTCAAAAGCGATCAAACATGGCTGTTTTAATTGTTAAGGTTTTAATTTTGTGGTAATTTATGGTTATGGCTAAAATTTTAGAGTCGCTGAAAAAGCTAACAATAAGGTCAAAACCTTTTTTTTAATTTTCGATAGTTTTTCAACCTATAATATTTAGTGTTTACAAAATTTGGTGATGTCGGCGAAAAATTGGCGGATTCATCGTTCCGTGAGTAATTAATATCAAAAGACTTTATTTATATGTAAAAGTTGTAAATATAAGAATTTTATCGCTTTCATGTACCTTTTTAGATTAAAATACCAATATTAACGGATTTATAACACAAAGAATGTAAATCATGACCAGATTTGCTGTCGCTCTTCAGTCTCTCTCTCTTGTGTTAACCCTAAATGTGAGAAATTTAGTCTCACAGGGCTTGGCGACATATCCTTCCGACGCCATTACGGGAAGGCCCGCCGTCCTTTATATTATTGTCGACGGCGCGGCCAAACTTTCGCCGCTACCCACGGCCCGCCTTACTTCAGTTCCAGTTTGAAGCCTGAAAATATCGAACAGATCCGCCAACGCGCCACCAAAGGCGTTTAAGGCGTTCGCGTTACCGCAAGATTGCCGCATGTTGACAAAAGCGTGGTCCAGGGCGTAATTCGCCGCGCTGGCCTAAGTAGCGTGGCGGTTATGGACAAAGAATGGACGTCCTTAACCCTAAAACTAAAAGTCCAGTTTGATG
>JAIROO010000102.1 GCA_031257535.1 Deltaproteobacteria bacterium | reverse complement strand
ATACTATATAAGCTAATAAAAACTATAGGTACCACTATATGAAGCGTTTAAACGATCTCTCAATAATTAAAAGGGGGTTTTCACGAGCTAACTAGCCGCCGGTGGCCGGCCGCTTTCTTGAAAAAGAAAGTCCTGTCTTCTTCCATGGTTTTCACGACCTGACTCTGGCGGCATTTTTACGAACCGACTAGGTTCCCAGACATGATCTTAATAACTTAAATTCCCGACATTTTTATAGGTGTATTAGCGGGTGTCCTCAAACCCTAGCGCTTCAAGAATCATGCGCTGGGCCTTCGTGAGTTCTGGTTTCACATCCTTGTGCTTCCCCCTGAAGGTGATTTTATAAATCCCTTTTATATGTGAAGCTATCTGCTTCCTTGTCATTTTTTTGCATTCTTTAGATGTTCTAAGTCGTATGCGGATCTCTCTCAATATAATCTCAGCGACAAATTGAATCAATAGTCTTGCGCACATCCTCCCATCCGTGTGCGCTCTGATATTTTTCATGTCCAAATCATTCTTTAGTTCATCGAAATTTTTCTCGATGTAGTCTCTTGTTGAATATTCACTTAAAGCTATTTCCGCCGTCGGTATAGTCTTATCATTCGTAATGAAGCAGATATGCCCACATACTGGTTACGATACGTTTCTATATTCTCCATATTATATTCTACGGTCCGATGACGAGAGTATTTTGCCTTTTTGATCTTGAAATATCGGGATAATTCATTAGAAACAGATGAATTTTCATCATTTATCAATCTATCATGCTCATTTTTTAAGCTTTCCATAAATTGATCCCTTTGATTTCCAACTAAATCTTGACAAAATAGTACGTGAATACGGCGCCTGAACTGGGAAGAAGTCTCGCAACCATCTTTGTTTGACGATAACAAATCATCCTTCGACCTGTTAAACAAGTTCACTTGAACTTTATCTACCAGGCCGTCCTTGGTTTCTCTTTTAGTGACCACCCATTGGCGCTCTGAGGAGCTGGCATAGTACGTCCTTTCCTCCACTTTTAACAGCGCTGAAGGGCTTAAACGCTCCAGCCGGCCAGCGTCAACGATGTTCTGAATCCATCCCGGCGTTCAAGCGCAACGACTGTAAAAATGTATGCCCATGGCGAAACATGTAGGTAATGTTTTCCAGAGACGCAAAACCTCTATCCATCATCAAGCAACCCGGCTTGTAGCCAAGCTTATCAAGAAACCGCAGGGTTGTTTTGAGCGTTCTGGCGTCCGATATACTACCAGCGAGTGGCCATGCGAACAGAGGCATGGCGGCGTTACGCGAGCAAAGCAAAGCGTAGTTTACTTGCGGCGGCTTATCCCCGCGCTGATTACGCCCCCACCCGGCAAAGTCGAGGCTTTTGCCACTCCAAGAGATCGAGGTGAGGTCATAAAGCGCTCGATCATTCGTCTTTTCGAGGCTGGCGAGCCATCCTTTGTAAAAGGCGAGAACGCTATCATAGTCCATCTTGTCAAGGAGTCTAGTGATATCCTGATTACTGATTGAGCGCCCTCTCGGGCTCTCGAAATGGTCCAGCCATGCGTCGCTGTCGCTTAAAGCCGCTCCCTCGGAAGCCAAATACCAGGCCAATGAAATAATGTCATGAGCTTCATCATTTCCAAATGCTTGTTTGAGTAAAGCGTCAAGTTGAATATCGTTTCGTAATGCCGCCAAAAACCATCGCTGGTCCGGTGAACATCGCTTTGGCGGTTTGAATATATGAGGGGTCAAGTGACTTGACGGCGTCGATTTTACCTAACTCAAGAATGGCCTCCCCATACTTCTTAACAGCGGTCGAAATGATCAACTTCTCTTCAGTCGCCGTGTGAGACGGATTCTTAGCAAGCGGTTGGGCGAAATATTTATTGGGGACAAAGGAGGGTGGGTCACCTTCGAGCTTCCCAATGGCAATTCGGGGTTTATCATATCGGTGAGTTTTCTTATTCCAGACGCTTTCGCACGCTGAGCAATAAATTTTACCGGCTTGGCGATTCACGTTCTCGACGATATGCAAGGCTACGCCTCCAACAGACCTATAATTTGTATATTATAGGTCTGTTGACCAAGAAAGTCAAGAGGTTCGGAAAAAAATTTTAGTAATATTTTCAATATGTTACCGATAAACCATGGTTGGCTACCGTTATAAACCTATAAAATTTTTTGGGGGGATTTTCGTATATATATTCAATCAATTATTAACTATTAACAATTTTATTGGCCGCCTCGTCGAACGAACTCTGGCCAAACCTCAATCCTTTAGTCGCCTAAGCGACGCTAAAACCGAACTAGAATTCGCTAAGGCCTTTTTTTTCGCTTGACCAAAAAAACCCTCTGGCGGTAGTAACTTGGTTTCCGTTAACTGGCCTAATGAGGTAAGCCCTCGCCCTAAGGCTTTTTTGGGACAATAATTTTGGCCTAAATTGCCCCTTTCTTTTAAGCTCCAGCCAGATTACCGTCCACTCCGCCGGAGCCACCAAAAGAGACGCGACTATTAGGCCAATTTCTTAGCCTCTAAGGCTTCTTTGGCGGGTTTTTAACGTCCTCGGGAATCGTCTTTGGCGTCGTAACGTTAGGAAACACGGCGTACACGGGTTTGGCCTCTAAATCCTCTTTTCCGCCAAAAGAGTTTTTGAGGCCAATATTGCCGTAGATACATGAATCTAAAATAGTTAAATCTGCAATTAAAAATAGATTAATAACTATTTTACCATTATTAATCGTTACTGGATTAGTAAATGTAACTCCTACGTCATTTAAATCTGAATGCGATATTGAGCTTTTAGTATTGACTGGATATACTCGTAGTTTTTTAAGCTTAAAATATATTTTTTCAACCTGGCTGCCATCGTCGTTTAAATAAAAACGCAGGGTGACGTTGTCCGAGTTGGGGAACGGAATCACTCCTTCGTATTCCTGACCGGCGGCGGCCAAGGGGGCGGAATGGCCCAAACCGGCGAAGCAGGCTAAAAGAAGGACAAAGACGGCGACGGCGAATTTTCCCCACGGAGAACTAAGCCGGGCGCGAGACGAGTTGCTAAGCATAGAAGGCTCCTTTTTGGAATTATAAATTCCGTAGTTTATATAAATACGCATTTTAAAGACTATAAGCGTTTAAAGTCAAATTTTTAATTTGCCTTTAGTCGTCGACGGTAAACATGGCGCTAAAGTCTAGGCCTACAAACAAGACATCGGCTTAGCTCTATGGCCAATAGCCTAAGATTTTCCCGCTTTAAAACCGTCTCGCTTTTTAAACATTGGCCTCATAAAGGAGGTTTGAAGCCTATCTTAATAGAGTGGGGCTTTTTGGCCAAAACAAAAATTAGGGTTAAAAAAATTAGCGAAAAGGCTCATTTAGCCTTAAAAACCACCCCCGTTTTTTCCGCTGGTCTAAGGGGGGCGTCCCCAAAACTTGTCAAAGAAAATCGTAACAAATATAATCTCTGGAAAAGTTACCCTATAAAGCTAGATAAACCCGTTTTAAAGGTTTTAGCTTTTTTTGAGGTTTGAGGTCGTTAAAACGTTAAAAGAGGTTGGCCACCCAGCGGCGTTTAAAACTTAAAACTTTTTAAGGTCTTTAAGGTTTAAAGTTTAGGTTTTTAATAAAAAACCTTAGGTAAACGCTCTTTATCGCTTTTACGCTTATTATGGTTTTTACGTCTTCTTTTTCGGCCTTATCTTTAGTTTTATTATATAATTTTCCGCCAATTTTTTTGGCGTTAAGGATACAAAATTTCCATGTTCAGGACCCTTTTTTCCGGCTATAGTCTTTATAGCCGCCTATTAACTGTTTTTTTGACTATAATATTGTGTTTTTTCGTCTTAACCACTCCCCTTTTAGCCCAATCTGACGAGCGTCTAGCCCGGGATAGGGCGCTATTATCCGAACTTCAAAGACAAGCTTTTTTATATTTTTGGGAAACGGCCGACCCCATCTCGGGCATGGCCTTTGAGGCGGATTTTGGCTGGGAGGTTAAACCCGTGGCCGTGGGCGGCACGGGCTTTGGGGCCGCGGCTTTGGTCGTGGCCACGGACCGAGGCTGGATCACGCGCAATCAAGCCGTGGAAAGGCTTTTAAAAATCACGGATTTTTTAAAGGCTTTTTCGCGGCCCGAGTGGCGTGGGGGCTTTCCCCACTGGATCGACAGTCAAGCCATGGAGCCGTTTGATTTCGAAAACGGCAAAGACGTCATCGACACGGTGGAGACCGCCCTTTTGCTCCAAGGGTTGTTAATCGCCCGGGCCTACTTTAATGGGCCCGGGGCCGAGGGCTTATTACGGCGGCGAATCACCGAAATTTGGGAAAACGTCGACTGGAATTTTTTCACCGACAACCAAGAAAGCGGGATTTTTTGGCACTGGTCGCCGACCAGAGGTTTTTTAGGCCTAAAAATTAAAGGTTACAACGAAGCTTTAATCGCCTACGTTTTAGCCGCTGCCTCCCCCACCCACCCCATTAGTCAAAAAACCTACCAGTTTTGGCTAAATGGCCCTAATTATAGGGTTCGACGCGTTTTTGGCTACCAGATCCAAGGGGCTCCCTATGGCGGCGGGCCCTTGTTTACCGCCCAATACTCCTTTGTGGGCTTAAACCCTTGGGATCTGGCCGACCAGAAAGTCACCAGCGGCTATTACGTCCGCGGAGTCAAGCAGACCTTATCCAACCGAGAGTACTGTTTAAACTACGCGCCCCCGGCTTATCGTTACTCCGAGCGACTGTGGGGTTTGACGGCTAGCCAAACCCAAAACGGGGGTTACGCGGCCTCCTCCCCGACTAGCGACTTAGGCGTAATCGCCCCTACGGCCGCATTGTCCTCCATGCCCTACGCCCCCCATTACGCCATGGAGGTCTTGACGTATTTAAACGGCCGCTTAAAGGACAAGATCTGGAGCTGGTTTGGCCCCAAAGACGCCCTAAGTTTAAAAGACGACTGGGCCAGTCCTCATTATCTGGCCATTGACCAGCTACCCATCGTCTTAATGGTGGAAAATTATCGAACGGGTTTATTGTGGGATCTTTTTATGAACGAGCCAGAAATTCAAAAGGGCCTTAATTATTTAGGCTTTTTTAAACCCACCTTTAAGGAAGGATTTCCCGAGGCCGTGGTCACGGTCCACAAAGCTGGCCAAACCTATCGTCCCGAGGCCTATGAGATCCGTCGTCATCCCGACCGCGGCCAGTATTTAATCCCTTTTTGGCTAAACGCTCCGGGGCCGGTCCATTTTGTTTTAGACGACCCCGATTATTTGGATGAGCCGCCGCTCGCCGCTTTTACGATCGAGGCCAAAGCCGGGCGAAACTTTTTGACCTTGCCGGACCGGCTTCCCGGGGACGGGCGTTTAAGCCTCTTATCCATGACCGCCCCGTCCGGGCAAACCCACGTTTTACCCATTAGGCTCTGGTAAAAAAGGCTAATGAGCGCTAAAGCCGAACGAGTAACGGGGATTGAGCTTGGCCGAATCTATTGTTGTTTTTGCGTCATCTTAATCCACTTAAAATTTTTCGTGCCCGCTTATCCGGCCGTGAGTTTCGCCTGGAGCTTGGCCAAATGCGCCTCGACCCCTGTCTTTTTTCTCATCGCCGGTTTTTTCTTCGCCGAAGACAAACCCTTCGCCCAATACATGAAAAGAATCATGGGCCGGGTCATGGTCCCTTTAGTCGTCGTGGCCCTAATAATCGCCCAGTTGACTCCTTGGCTATCAAGCCAAGGAACTTTCGCCGATTGCTTTAATAGACTAAACGTCGAGAATCTCCTTTTAGTGGGCCGAATTATAATTACCACTTGGCCCTATGATTACTTACCCGACTACAATCCATTTTTGTCCTTGTGGTTTAGCTTCGCTCTTTTTCTTTGTTACTTATGCGTCCCTTTTTTAAAAATAATTTGCGCGAATAACTCCGAGGCCAAACGCTTAAAAGGCTATCTCATAGGCTTAGGGTCGGTTTTTTTTATTTTCCGGGTCACGATTTTATGCGCTTTTCCCGATAGTTTTACGGCTCAGCGCTTAGACTGGTGGATTGAGGAAAAACCATTTTACTGGTTGTGGTTAATGCTGATCGGCCATGAGCTAGCCCTTTATCTGAAGGACCCAAAATTTATCCAAAAATGGCGGCCCCTATTAGGGTCCTTAAGTCTTTTGGCTTACGTTTTGGGCGGGCTAATCCTCTATATTTTTACCAAACTTTATAACGTCGACCACCAAGGCCTGGTGGACCAGCGCTATTTCGTCAGGGAGTTTGTTTTTTATTTTATCGCTCAATCTGGGGCTTTTATCTTTTTTTGCTGCTTACCGACTTGGCGAGGCTTTTTGGGCCGTCTGATCCTTTTTGTGGCCGACAAAACATTTTACGTCTACATAATCCACGAGGCGGTTTATATTAAGCTTTTAGCCGTAACTGGGGTGGATTTAACGGAGTTGGGCCCTTACCTCGGTTATGGGGTCTTAACCTTCGCCATCTCTTTAGTCGTGGCCGTGGTCTTTAAAAAGATCGAAAAAACTATCGCCTTAACGTTTTTTAAGCCCAAGACCAAGGTCAAGACGCTTAGCGTCGCCCAAAGTTTTTTTTAGGCCAAAATTCCCCAAAGCTTGGCTTTATCGCCGTCCAATCCCCAGACCGCGTGGTGTAAGGCGGTTAAAGTCTTAGGGTCGTTTAACAAGGCCTTTTTTTGTTTCGCGGTCAATGACTCAGGGCCATTTTGTAAGGCTAATTCCATTAAAGAGTTTAAGCGGGCTTTTATCTTAGGGCCTGGATTTCGTTTTTTGCCCGAGGTCGAAAGATGTAAGGCCAAAACAAAAGGCGAGACCACGGCCCGCGTAAACCCCGGGGCCTCAGAAAAAAAATCCGCCGCGGCCGGAGCGGTTAGCCCCTTGGCTAGTTCTTGGACCTCCACGGGCGGGTTAGTCTCGGCTGGGGTTTTTAATAAACCCAAACGCCCGGCTAGAGCCCCTAAAGAGACCCGGCTCGTTAAAACCGAAAGCGGGATAGACATAGCCAAGCCAGCCGCGACCGGCGAGAGCCACAGAAAAAACCCTGGGCTAATGACGTACATGGAAAGTCCCCAGACAATTCCTAAGAAACTCCCAAACCAGTGAAACTTTAGGGCCGCCCCCCAAGACAAGCCCTTTTGGCGATCGCGGTTTTGCGGGTTCCAAGTGACCCGTAACCCTAAAAAAGTGGTGACCACGAATAGACTATGGAACAGCATGCGGACTGGGGCTAAAAAAGTCGAAACCGCGACCTCTAAAAAAATTGACAGACAAAGACGAAGAAACCCGCCAAACTCTTTGGTCCGGCCGGAAATTACGACCATTAAAGCCGCTAAGACTTTGGGAAAAAATAAGAGCAAAGCCGTGCTCGACAATAAAGTTAAAGCCCAGGCCGGAAAATAGCGTGGCCAGTCTGGAAATAAACTCGGGCCTTCGGGAAAATAAATAGGGGTGGCTAAAATGGAGCTTAAAGCCTCAAAACTTGAGGCCAAAAGGAAGAAGAACCACAAAAGAGCCGAGCCATAGCTCATGATGCCATTAATAAACAAAGCCCTATGCGTCGGAAAAAACCCTTTGGCGAAAACCAGGCGGCTGTGCTGGAGATTGCCCTGGCACCAGCGCTTGTCGCGGATCAACTCGTCGATTAAGGTCGGCGGACATTGCTCAAAGGAGCCCTCGAGATCGTAGGCCAGCCACACCCCATAACCCGCCCGCCGCATGAGGGCCGACTCCACGAAGTCGTGGCTTAAAATGTCCCCGGCCAAAGGCGAGCGGCCAGGGATCCTTGGGAGCTGGCAATGCTTAATAAAAGCCTCGGTTCGAATAATGGCGTTGTGACCCCAGTACTGCGCCTCGCCTAATTGCCAGTAATGCAGGCCGGCCGCGAAAACTGGCCCGTAAAGAGCTCCGGCGAACTGCTGAATCTTGGCTAATAAGGTTTCGCTAAAAATGGCTTTGGGCGGAGTCTGGACCACGCCCACGTCGGGGCGGGCCTCCATAATTTTAACTAGACGGATTAAGGAGTCAGCCGACATGAGGCTGTCGGCGTCAAAAACGATTATGTAGCGGTAATCGGCGCCAAAGCGGCGGCAAAAGTCGGCGATATTGCCGCTTTTGCGTTTTAAGTTATACTGGCGGCGCCGGTAAAAAAGTCGACCGCCCCGCAAATCGTCGGTTTGGCTATTAGCCTTAACAAAGGCTTCTTCCTCGGTAATCCAAACGTTAGGGTCAGTCGTGTCGCTTAAGACAAAAACGTCAAAACGCCCCGCCTCCCCAGTACGGGCCAAGGAACGTCTGACCGCCATGACCTCTTGGAACACCATGATGGGATCCTCGTTGTAAACGGGAAACAAGATGGCGGTCCGAAAATCCCCTGAAAGCGGAGTCGCTAAATCCGCGTCTTTTAAGACCGAAAAAGCGTCCCCACCCCGGGCCAAAACAAAGACCCCGGCCAATGAGCTCCAAAAACCGACAGAGATCCAACCAAACAAAATAGCGAACAACCCGGTCATGACCGCGTTCAGCCAGCCTAAACCCTGGGCGGGCAATAAGGAGTTCATAACCCAGGCGGCGATGAGCGTTGGGGCGACGATGAGAAACGCCAAGGCCAGGCGCCTTAAGCGGCCGGCTTTTTTCCATTTATCCAAAGGGTCCACTTGGCGCTCACAATTCAAAGTCGTTAAATATGTCGCCATTAGCCTCTTGGTCCGTGACCATGAAGCTCCTATTTATCGGCGGGGCGCTTTGAGGAAAATTTAACTGGGCCCTTAGGGGCAAAATACCCCTTAATAAAGCGAAAGCCGTGGCCAGATCTTCTGGATTTTCGGCTAAAACCTTTTGGCTAAGGCTTAAACACTCTTCGGGCGAGTAGCCAAAAGCCACTAGATACTTTAAGGTCCGCCACAAAATCCGGCGCCTAATGGTCTCGCCAAAATAATCGTTAGTTGAAGTCATAAATAAAAGTCTCGGTCAAAGGCTCCGGCAAGTTTTCGCCCCTCACCAATCTGGCCCGGACTCGCGGCGGGCGCCAGTTTTCGGCTCGACCCGTAAAAATTGACTCCATAACCCCCCCGCTTAAAGGCGATCGGGTTTTAAACCGTAAGCGCCAGCCCCCGGTGACTGGATTTTTAAAGAGCTTTTTATCTAACACCGGAAAATTGCCCTCTGGCTCAACTTGGCTGGCTAAACCCGTCTCCGCGGACAAGGCGTTTAGAGTCTCGCCCTCAAAATCGACGATAAACTCGGCCGTCTCGGGATCCGTGGTCGTTAAAAGGCGGTTGGCCACCACCCGACCGAGGCGATGGGGGGTGACTCCCGGGGGAGTCCAGTAAAGTTTATAGTCGTACCGCAGCTCTCTAGCCCCGGTCTCGGAGCTTAAATCTCGGGCCCAAAAAGCTAAAACGTTCTCGTGGATCTCTTTGGAGCTGGGAATCTCCAATAATTCCAATTGACCCGCCCCAAAACCTTCCCCGGGCTCCACAAAGACCCAAGCTCGCCGGTCGTAACGGGCCCCGATGTCTTGGAAGTGGTCAAAGTCGCCGTCCTTTTGGATTAGGCCATAACCGACTATGGGGGCTTCCTTAAAATAACTTAACATCAAACGTTTAGGATTATTTAACGGTCGATGACTCCAAGTTTTGTCATCAATGGAATATAAAAGAGCGTCGCAGCTGTGGACCTCAGGTCGCCAGTCGTAAGGCGAGCCGTTTTCCTTTTCCGAAAAAAGATACATGCCGCTGACCGGAGCCAACCCTAATTTTCTCGGCCAAGCCCGACCTTGCCGGGAAAAAATGGTGGCGGAAACCTCAATCACCAAGGAAGCCCCGGGTTTAACCACAAAGGCGAAGGCCCCGGTGAGGCTTTGGGCCTCCAATAGGGCGTAAATGGTCATGGCACGGTCTAAGGGACCAGGTTTCACCAGCCAAAAGCGCCGAAAATAGGGATATTGTTCGCCCTCGGGGAGGGCTGGATCAATAATAAGGCCCCGGGAAGTCAAACCTAAGTTGGCTTGCCGGGCCAGAGCCTGAAAATTGCTAGCCCCTTGAAAAATCAAGGTTTTTTCGGATTTATCGGGCGAATTAATCGGATAATAAAGGCTAAAACCCGAGTAACCCAAACCCTGTTCCATGGCCTTTAAGCTTAAAGAGGGGTGGGGATAGTTAAATAAAGTTGGCCGAAAAGACGACTCTTTGACCTGACCGTTTTCCACTAGGTTAACAATAACCGTCTGGTCGTAAACCGAGCCAGGATGACAAAAACCTAGGGCGAAAAACCCTTCGTCGGCCCACAAAAGGTTTTCTTCCTTAAAACGAATCTCCGAGAAGACATCCTCGCCGTAGTTCTCGCGGATAAAAGAAGCTTTTTTCGGATCTTGGGGGCTAAAAGGCTGGGCGGCTAAAGTCTTGGCCAAGGTCTCCACGTCGCTAAAGCCAAAAGGCGGGGCCGCGGGCGGCGGATCTTGGGTCAAAGAAGTTTCCGGTTGGCTAAGGGAAGCCTGGTTAGCCCCGTCTGGGGACTTAGGCTCTTCTTTGGCCTCCAGCGGGGCTTTTGGGTTGGGCGGGGCTTTAGGGTCCGGGGTCGCTTTAGGGTCCAGAGTCGCTTTGGGATCTGGAGTCGCTTTGAGGGCCGGGGTCGCTTTGGGTTCCGGCGGGGCCTTGGGGTCTGGAGTCGGGGGGGACTTAGGGCTAGCATGGGGCTCGGTCGGATTTTCGGGCGTGGCCTTGGGCTCTAACGTGGCTTGACCGGGCGAAGTCGACTCGGTCGCGGCCTTAGCCTCGAAATAAAACCCACCTTCTTCTATTAAGTTTATAGCCCACAAACTTAATAGAAATAGGCTGAAGAATATAAAGACGCGCGCTTTTTGGCCCATACTAATCCAATTCAAAAGAAAGCGAAGAGACAAAGGTAAAAAATAAGCCCCGCCAAGGACAGTTTTTTTGGGCGGAGCGACTAACGGCTACTATTATTAGGACAATCGCGAGTCAAGATCAAGCGAATTTTAAAGGGCCGAGGCTGGCAATTGGCTAAAAGGACGGGGAGCCCAAAAAAAAATTTTTCGGTCTGAAAGAAAAATAATTTAGTCAGAAAATCAGTTATCTTTAACGAGAGAGGTCTTGTTTAATTAAGTCATTAACGTTTAATCAGGTTTAGAACGACAAGAAGAATAAAGGTTGACTTATGCAGCCAAAGGGAAAAAACCAAAAGACAAAAAAAAAGGAACCGCGACCCGAAGATCGCGATCCCTAAAAAAATCGGGCAAGGAGGGTCGATTAGAAATCGACGTTTTTGCCGTCGTAAATGTACCGGAACAGTCTTTCCATCTCGTCGACGCTGATGGGACGGGGGTTGGAGCCGGTGCAGGCGTCTTCCAGAGCGCGTTCGGAAATCTGGCGGATCTTGGCGTCAAAGTCGGCCTTGTCAACGCCGTTCTCTTTCAAGGTTTGCTTAATGTTCAGCTTGCCGTTGAGGTCCTTGACATACTGGGCCAAAGCGTCGGTCAGGTACTCGTCATTGGTGCCCTCGATCTTGATGTAACGGGCGATAGTGGCGAAGCGGTTGGAGGACACTTTAGCGTTGAACTGAATGACAAAGGGGAGATAGATGGCGTTGGCGAGGCCGTGCGGAATCTTCCAAACGGCGCCAGTCTTGTGGGCCATGGAGTGCACGATACCCAAAAGGGCGTTAGTGAAAGCGATACCGGCGAGACACTGCGCATAGTGCATTTGTTCGCGGGAAGCCATATTGCCCTCATAAGATTTGACCAGGTGAGTGTTGATCATATCAATAGCGGCCAGGGCGTTGCAATCAGAGAAGGGGGAATGCCAGCCAGCGACATAGGCTTCGATGGCGTGGGTTAAAGCGTCCATACCGGTGTGGGAGACCAACAGAGCCGGCATACCCTTGGGGGGTTCCGGGTCAACGATGGCTACGTCCGGGGTCAAGTTGTAGTCAGCGAGAGGATACTTAATTAAGGTCTTGTAGTCGGTAACGACCGAGAAAGCGGTAACTTCCGTGGCGGTCCCAGAGGTCGAGGAGATGGCGCAGAAACGAGCCTTGGTGCGAAGAGTCGGAATGTTAAAGGGCTTCGCGACTTCCTCGAATTTGGAGTCTGGGTATTCGTAGAAGACCCACATGCATTTAGCGGCGTCGATGGGGGAACCACCGCCTAAGGCCACGATCCAGTCAGGACCGAAAGCTTTCATTTTCTCCGCGCCCTTCATAACAGTCTCAATGGAGGGATCGGGTTCGATGTTTTCAAAAGTCTCAACCTGGAAGCCACCTTTTTTCAAAGTGTTGACGACTTTGTCGAGAATTCCTTGCTTCTTCATGGCGCTACCGCCACAGCAAACAATGGCCTTGGAGCCCTTCAAAGTAGAAAGACTGTCGATGGCGTTAGGTCCAAAATAAATGTCGCGCGGAATTGTAAAACGGGCCATTTGCAATGCCTCCTTGAGCAAAAGCAGTTAGGGTTTGTCGGCTGTGGAAGCCGTAGGGTAAAATGTGGCTAGTCCCCTCAAAACAATACAAATCCTACCCAAAAAAAGGCGAAAAAATGAACATATTGTTTTAAAGGGCCAACAGCCCTCGAGTCTACGAAAAAAATCTCGTTTTATTTTTAAGCTTTAAATGCAGTATAATTTTAGTCCCGATTTTTGTCAAGATATATTTTTGCCATAAAGCTAGTTTTTTGAAATTTTTTTCATTTTTTTTTTTACAATTTATTTAGCGGCTTTTAAATCTAATTAACCGTAAAAAAAATGATACTTTAAAATATTATATTCGTTTAAGAAGTTTTGTTAAGAAAATTTTATTTACAATTTTTAGGACTAGTTTTAGGACTAGCCAGACCTAGGTCGCCTAAGTCAAGCCAAAACCGCCCTTGGGGTCGCCTTTTTAGTCGAAAATCAAGACTGAAAACTTTAAAGGCTTTGTTTTTAAGGCCAAAGGCGTTTTGGCGATGGGATTTGGCTCGCGCGTCAAAAAGTTCGCTGACCAATAATAAAAAGGCGACGCCCTTACTCAAACTCTAAATCAGATTACCAGTCGCTTCATTTTACCGTGAAACATAAATTTTAAAAAAAA
>JAIROO010000268.1 GCA_031257535.1 Deltaproteobacteria bacterium | reverse complement strand
GACGAAACTAAAAGCTCCTAGCCAAAGGCGACGAAACTAAAAGCTCCTAGCCAAAGGCGACGAAACTAAAAGCTCCTAGCCAAAGGCGACGAAACTAAAAGCTCCTAGCTCAAGCGAGGAGACTAAAGTTCTTAGCCCAAGGCGAGAAGACCAAAATTCTTAGCCCAAGGCGAGGAGACCAAAAGCTCTTAGCCAAAAGCGAGGAGCCACTCCTAGCCAAAGCGACGAGCCCAAAAGCTCTTAGCCATGCGACGAGACCAACCCAAAAGGAAAACAGTAACAAAAGTCAATAACATTAAAGTCAAAACGCGTTAAAGCCAATCTTAACTAAAGTCTGGTTAAACGCTTTTATAGCCAATATATAGTTAGACGCTTTTATATATAACATATAGTTAGACGCTTTTACAGCTAACATATATATTTACTGGCTAATTAATTGATTATATATTTATTAAGTCAGTCAGTTAGTTAGTTAGTTAGTTAGTTAGTTAGTTAATTTAGAGATTAACTTCTTTATCAGAGTAAACATATAAAATACGTTTTTTACGCTTTAAGGTAATTAATGGTTAATTTTGATACGCTTAGTGATGATATGAAGACCGTTTACAAAAACGCCTGGCTCAGACAACTCTATGGTTATCATCAATATATTATAAACACAAAATTTGGACTGTCCAGCGCGCAACAAAAGTCTTTAAAACCCTATATACTCTTCTTTACCGACCAGACCCACTGGGGTTACTGGAAACCGAAGGACAATATAATTGGGCTCAACCTCAAACTCATGGCCAATTATCCTTGGGACTCGGTTAAGGGCATTTTCGGCCACGAGTTGACCCATCAGTTAGTTGATTTCTTAGCTCCGGCTAGTCTGGCTGAAGAAGGCCCGCACGGACCCACTTTCAAGAAATACGCCCAGCTCATGGGGCTTGACCCTGTGTTCGCCGTCAGCTCGGTTGACGATTCTACTTTGAGCGCTCCGCCTAGCTCCTATGGCTCCAGAAAAGAGCGGGAGCCCAATCCGATTTTAAGCAAGGTCCAAAAACTTTTGGCCTTAGCCTCATCCCCCGAGCCCGCCGAGGCGGAAGCGGCTTTGGCCGCGGCCAGTCGCCTCATGAAAAAACACAACCTTAAACTCGCCGAGGAAGAGTTCAATGAACCCCAAAGTGGTTACGAGCGCTGGATGATTCCTTTAAATACCTCCCGCTTTTCGGCCAAGTTCTCTATTATCGGCGCCATCCTCAAAACCCACTTCTTCGTGGAAGTCGTAGTCGCGTATGATTATAACCACTTAGCCAATCGCGAAGAAATCGGGATGGTCTTAATTGGTCGGCCAATTAATTTGGCCATGGCTGACCACGTTTTCCATTTTTTAATGGAGCGCTCCGAGACTTTGTGGCTCAAAAACAAACCCCTAGTCCGGGCCATGGGCGAAAAAGGCGTGGCCGCGAAAACAGCCTTTATTAACAGCCTTTTGAGTGGCTTTCTGAGTAAATTAAACGCCAACGAAAAGCAGATCAAACAGTCTGAGGGTCTCGACTTTTCCGCGGTTATTTTAAGTCGCGACGCTGGTTTAGACGCCTTTACTCACCAACATTACCCCAATTTAAAAAAGCACTATAGTCAAACTTCCTCGCACTCCCCCTTTAGCCAAAAAGCCGGCGCGGCGGAAGGCCAGGCCTTAACCATCTACCCGCCCGTGGCCAACGAAAAGGACTCGAAGGAGAAGCCCCGGAAGTTGTTAACTTAATTTTTTAGATTTTGGGGCCAAGGTTTTTTTGTTTTTTTTGGTTTTGGCCTGGATTTTAGTCTATCATAGTATTTGTGGCTATATTTTAGCTATATAATTTTTAAGATAGTTATTTTGAGTTTAATCGTGTTGCTAGCTATTTAGTCAATAGTTTGTAACTATAGTTTTTTAGCTAGTTTTTTATCTTTTTTTTATTAATAATTATTTTTTATAATGTCGTTTTTTATTCTTTTCTTTAATTGTTAGTCAATAAATAACGCTTTTTAGACTTTATATTATGAGCGCAAACTCCAGATTACGCGGGACAATCGAGCCCCCGCCTTTGCCGCCTTTGCCGCCTTTAGCCCCGCCCTTTCCTTTCGAGAGGGAGATGGTGACGTCCCGCGAGCGCATGGTCGAGACCCAGCTCAAAACCCGCGACATCGTCGACAAAGCCGTTTTGGACGTTATGAGGCGCTTACCGCGGCATCTTTTCGTGGACCAAGCCATGGGCGACCAGGCTTATGGGGACAACCCCTTACCCATCGGCTATGGCCAGACTATCTCCCAGCCTTTTATCGTGGCCTTTATGACCCAGGCCTTGGAACTAACTAAAAAGGACCGGGTTTTAGAGATCGGCTCAGGCTGCGGTTACCACACCGCCGTCTTAGCCTCCTTGGTCGACTCGGTTTACGCGGTTGAGTTATTGCCAGGTCTTTTTGAGTTAGGTCGGGCTAATATAAAAAAAATGGGCCTTAAAAACGTCTACCAAAAGCAGGGCGACGGGTCTTTAGGCTGGCCGGAGTTGGCCCCTTTTTCGGCTATAATCGTGGCCGCCTATGGGTCACGGACCCCTAGGCGCTTATTGGAGCAGCTCGCCCCCGGCGGACGACTCCTTTTGCCTTTGGGTCACGCCCAAGTCCAAGATCTGGTTCTCTTTCGCAAATCCGAGTCTAACCAGATCACGAGCCAAAACATTTTAGGCTGTCGATTCGTGCCCTTGGTCGGCGGTTGACTCCGATTTTTTTTGGTTAACGGGAGACGCGATATGGGCGCTTTCGAGGACGATTACGAGTTCGCCGCGGCCGAGCTTTTAGCCAACCATGGTTACTTAGGTCGACTCGGCGGCTTAGGGGTAGGCCGGGCTTTGGCTTATCTCCCCCGGATCCTCATGGACGGCGAGAAAGTCTTTTTTTTAACCAGGGGCTCGATTGGTTGTCGACCTTGGCTTTTAGCGGTGACCGACCTTAGGGTCATCTTCTTAAACCAAGGCTATATTTTTGGGTATAAACTTTTGGAAATTCCCTTATCTAGCGTTAAGATGGTCTTTTATCGCTTAGGCCTCTTTTTTGGGGAAATCGTTTTTAGTTGCGGCGAGACCCAAACGCGCTTAAGCGGGGTCGGCAAAGCTAATCTCCCGACCATGATGACTTTACTGGCCGAGGCCTTAAATGGGACGAGCGCCCCTATCGACAAACTTAAAGACAAACAGGCCGAGCGCTTAAGCCAGCTTGAGCGTTTGGCCACTTTAAAGGCTAAAGGAGCCTTAACCGACGCCGAGTTCGCGGCCCAGAAAAAAATGATCCTTAGCGGTCGTTCTTGACTAAAAACGCCTTAAACAATGACCGCCTTTTTTAGGAGCCTTTAATGACGCGCGCCAGATGCCCCAACTGCCAGACCGCCTACGGCATAAAACCCGAGTACGTCGGCAAGCAGACCATTTGTCAAAAATGTGGGCTAACTTTCACCATATACGAGGACCGTCCGCCCTCGCCGCCTCCGGCCGCCGCCCCCGCCGCTAACCAAGACCCTCAGCCCCCGGCTCCGCCGACTCCCCCGGCTCCGCCGACTCCCCCGACTCCGCCGACTCCAGCGGCCCGGCCAGAACCACCGGCCGTAGACGCGTCTTCGCCAAAACCGGGAGCCAAACCGGTTTTCCCGGCCAAATTCCAAAGGGACGCCCAAGATCCAGGTCAAAAGCTGGCCCAAGATCCAGGTCCAAAGCTGGGCCAAGATCCAGGTCCAAAGCTGGCCCAAGATCCAAGTCCCAAGCCGAGTCTAGCCCCGCCGCCCCAAGAGCCGCTAAGAAAGCCCCTCCTCGCCAAGGATTCGCCTAAAAGTTCGCCCAAAGGCTCGCCCAAGGAGCCGCGAGCCAAAGGGCTGTCGCCTTTGGCCCTTTTCTTGATCTTGATCTTAGCCGGCGGAGCCTTTTATCTATATCAGGAGCTAGAAAAAGCCCAAAGCCAAGCCACCTTGGCCAAAGCCCAATTAGAGCGTTTGGCTAACCCCAAGCTAGCCGAGATCGCCAAAGAGCGCCAGAAGATCGCCATCCTCTTAACCGAGGAGACCGAGGATCTGAAAAAGTACGCCCCTTTGGTCCCTATGAGCGTTTTAAAAACAGCCATTGTGGCTGAATTACGCCTGGCCGACTCCCTTTTAACCCAAGAAGCGGCGGTTATAAGCTCTGGGGCCCCGGCCCTTATCCAAGCTTCCAAAACCACGCCCGATCCGACCTTAGCCAATAATCTGGAAAAAGAGCTCCAGAAGGTGACCGAGGAAATTAACCGAAAATCAAACGCCCAAAGCTCTGGAAACGCGGAAGCGGCCCTGGCTTTAGAAAACGAGTTAGGCACCTTAAACCTGCTCAAAGCCGTTTTGCTCCGTAATTATTTAACCGCCCGTTATGGGCTAAACACTTTTATGGGCGCCCAACCCCCCAGAGCCAGGCCCGTGACGACCTCCACGGGTCCGCCGACCGAGGCGGCGGACCCGTCATCGCCGCCCCCGGCGGCGCCAACGACGGAGTCCTCGCCCCAGCCGCCGGCCGCTCCGCCGCGGATCTTGACCGTGGCCGACATTTTAGGCAATAGCTCCGAGTGGCGCGTCCAAGGACCCTGGGCCACGCGTTTAGCCGGAGCCGGGGATGGCTTGTCGGTCAAAATCTTTAGGTTGGCCGCCGTTAACCACGCGGAAATAAACGGGATACCGCAGCAAGCCAGCTTATTTGTTTCTTGCCAAGGCAATAAAACCGAAATGTACGTGACCTTCTCCGTGCCTTTGGCCGTGACCGCCAACAAAGTCGAAGTCCAATACCGGCTCGACAATGAGGAGCCAGTCAAAGAAGTTTGGAACGCCTCAACTGACCAAACGGGCGTGTTCTCGCCCAAACCCATCCCCCTTTTAAGAAAAATGAGCCAATCGTCTCGGATTTATATTAGCGTAGGGTTTGAGAACCGCCAGAGTATCATTAATACTTATTTTGATTTGGATCAATTGAGCGAGGCTTTAAACCCTATCCAAAGCGCTTGTAACTGGCGATAAAATATAGTTATAGGCTATTATTAATTTATAGCATACTATTAAAGGTTTAAAGACTAAAAAAAATCGCTTAGCGGCTCGACAAGGCGGCCTTTTCCGCGGCTGACTTACGGCCCTCAAAGTCAAGAAAGCCCAAAATTTTTGGTTTAAGGACACGACGCGGCTGGCTAAGCGAGAAAAAATCTCGTAGTTTAATAAAGTCGTTCTTTTCGTGGCCCCTCGTCAAAAAGCCTTTTTATTTTTCGAGGGGCCTCGCGAAAACGTTTTTTAATTTTCGAGGGCCGTATAATATAAAAGCCCTCACCGTAACGCTCACTTTATTTTTTTACTGACGTATAATTGTTTGAGCCACGCGCCTAAAATTTCAAAACGACATTTTTTCCGAGGCTGTCTTGTTTTTGGCTTTTAGACTTTTTAGGCGACCGAATAAAAAGGATGGCCTTTATGACCAGTAACAGCGTTTACTTGCCTAACCCTAGCCCAGGCTGGGCTTTAATCGCTCAGTCCGGGGTTTTAGTCGATTGTCAGGTTAATCAACCTTTATCGACTCTCCTAACGGAAGACTTTGGCTTGTCCCCGGCCCAGATGGCCAAAATTGAGGCCCTGGTTTTAGACGGCTCGCCCGTGGACGATCTGAGCGCGACCATGGCTTACGACCAAAGTCGGTTGGCGTTGGCCGCGGGTTTGCCTGGGATCGCGGGTTTGGCCATAAAAAAAGATAGCCCGGTCAAAGCTTTGCGTAACTCTATTACTTACTCTGGCCGCGACCAAAATCTTTCGCCAACTAAAGGGCGAATTCGCCTGGCTCTTTATAGCTTAGTTCTCAATGCCTTGGCCCCTTTCTTTTTAGCCCGGGGCGTCTGGGTGACGGCCACCCAATTAAGGCGTTATGGCTCGTTTTATCCCCAAGACGTTTTAGAGTTTCAAGGGCGACAAACGGTAGTCAGCCAATTTTTAGCCAATATCCCCCTCGACTCCACGGAAACTTTTTTTCTCAAAGCCGCCTTGTCGACATAATGACCTGAAGGGACAAAAGACCTAAAAAAACGATTCTGACCTAAATTCCCCAATTTTTTAACCCCTTCAAACACAGGCCAAAACGCCTGAAACAATAATATTAAGGAGTTTTTACATTATTTTTATTATTTTAGCGCAAAAAATGGCTTGATAATTCCTTTTATAGAGTCAATTTAATCTCTACACTGGCCTTTTCGGTCTATTATATTATATATATATTTTAAGCGAAATGAACATTCAAGTCAAGATAAGTAGCCAATAAAAAATGATTTAGTAATGATAAATGGCTGGAACGGAGGAGGATAAGTTTATTTTTAGCGCAAAACAAATTTTGAACATGAATTTATTTATATACCAAACAAAGAAGTTTTAAAACAAACCAGTGACTAAACTATCAAATAAATAACGTGATAATTAGGCTATTTTATTCTACCAATTGGTAGATAATCTCTGTTTAAAGACAAAAAACTATCAAATTCATTTAGCCAGAAATAATAATTTTAAGAGCCATAACGGTCGACGCGAGAGTAAGTTTCTTTAAGGTCTGATGTTATTAAAAACTTGCGCCTTAGATTAATTTAAGAGCGATTAGTAATTAATTCAGGTATGAGTCAAGATTACTACACCACAATTATTGATACTAGGTATAAAAAGTTAATTTTAAATTCTTCAAACTGCCTTTTTATTCCGTTCACCTTAAAAATAAAAATTAAATTAAAATTAAGTTGAAAATTAACAACCTACAACATGTATAGTATTTCCCTTATATTCTCGTGTATTCCAATAAAGTTTCTTGGGCCAAGGTTTAGCGAAATTCTTGTCAAAAACGACCAGCCAACCCTCA
>JAIROO010000226.1 GCA_031257535.1 Deltaproteobacteria bacterium | reverse complement strand
ATCTATAGTAATATTTTAGCTCGTTTTGGGTTTTTCGTCAATTATATTTTGGAGGGCGGAGGGCCATAAAAAAGATAAAAGCGTCTGGTTTGGCCAAGGCTTCTGTCAGGCGCAAGGGCTCCAAAAAGAAAAGACGCTGGCAAGAATCAACCATCACGCGTGAACGGATACAAGAAGCTCTTCTTTAAAAGCGGCTTATAACAAGACGCGCTCGTAAAAACCCCTTTTTAATTTTTGAGGGCTCTTTATTATACAATATATGGTGGTCATATAATTATTTTTTAGCTTATATAGAAGTATCTCGCTCCGAAAATTTCAACGCCAGGGTTTTTACGCAGCCATCATAACAAAAAAGCTCATTTTAAAAAGCGATATATAGCTAAAAAGCTCATTTTAAAAAGCGACCTGCAGCTAAAAAGCTCATTTTAAAAAGCGACCTGCGGCTAAAAAGCTCATTTTAAAAAGCGACCTGCAGCTAAAAAGCTAAACTTTAAACATGGCTAAAAACTAAAAAACTCTTTTTAAAAAGTGATTTATAGCTAAAAAGTTCCCCTTAAAAATAAGCTAAGATTTTGGCGACGGTGGGCTTTGGTCTTTTTTAAGTAAGTGGAAAGCTACGCCCGTAAAAAGGATCGCGGCGAAGAGGAGTAACCCCCAAACCAAGTAGCGACTAACCTCTTTGGTTTCGGTTGGCGGTTCCCTGGGCGGTAATTCTAAGGTCCAGTCCCATTTAATTATCTCTTGGCCCAAGGCGGCCATCGGCTCGTCGCCTTTGGAGTTACTTAAAAGGTTAGCTAAAAACGTGGTTCCTTGGATACTGGGGTTAGTCCCGGGGCCGCCATAAGCCAAAGCGTAAGGACCTGGGCCTTGAGCCATAAAAACGACTTCCAAAGGCGACCAGTAAAGCCATAGCTCAGGCGGGGTCTCATGGATCTGGTCTTTAAAAACCAACCGAAAAAACCGCGTAAAATCCGCGTTTAGCTCCAAGGGCTCGTTTTGGGTTATCTGACCTTGGTCTTGAACTAAAAATAACGTTACATCGGCTAGCTTTCGCCAAGGGCTATTTAGATCTCTCGCCCCCTCTAAGCGGGTCTCGGCCATATATGGATTTAAGAGTTTGAGCCAAATTTTTTTGACCGGAAAGTCGCCTTTTGTGTCGTAGACGACGGTGAGGTTGTCGGGGCTAATCTGACCGCTAAAGACCGCCTTATCGTCTTCGATTCTCTCTTTTTTAAGGGTTAATGTTTCCCTAGTTTCGATTTGAGCGGTCAGTTGAGCCCAGTTGAGATCCACGGGTAAATCGTCGATTTTAAGCAAAAGGTAGCGGGGGACCGGACCTTTGGGGAGGGTCAAAGAGCTAGAGTTTAAGCTAGCGTCCGCGTTTTTTAGGCGGGCTAAGGTTTGGTTTTGGCTAAGAGTTCGCCACTGGCTAAGGTAGTTGGAGCCCAATAAGGTGGCTTTGGCCATGACGTCCTCTTGGCCGGCTAAACCTAAATAAATGGTCAGTTTTTGGAGGGTTTCGTTATCGGCTAAACTGAAAGGGCTAATATCGAGGATAAAACGCTTTTCCGCGCTGGTCGTAGGCTTTAAACCCCCGCCTTTGACGCGTAAACGGCCACCGTCCGGGCCAGCGTAGGTTACTTCTATTTCGGAATTTTTCAGAGGAGTCGTCCGCTTTTCGTCTTGGGTCCCGGACGGGGGTGGCCGGAAAATGGGCAAATATAAACTCTTTTCGGTGGTCTTCGCGATAGGGGCCGCGGTTGGCGGGGTTAAGGGTTTGACGGGCCGGACCTGAAAAGGGGTCAGTAAGCCCTCTTTATTGAAAACAGCCAGATCAATGTAAGGGGAGGACTTAAGTTCCGCGAAAACGTCCGCCGTTAAGAGGAGGCGGTTAACCTCCCCTGGTCTGACGTTTAAAATAGACCGCCGTTTTTTGAGCTGGTTGAAACGGCGTCGATCCCTTTCCAAGGTGGAAAGTGGCTCGTCTTTGGCCGGAGCCGTGGGGTTTTTAGGAGTCTGGTAACCTTGGGGTTTAACTCTATCTGAGGTCGGCTGACCATAAGCTGGCCTTTGAGTTAAGAGAACTAGGCCTATAAAGATCGCCCAAACGGACATGAAAGTTATAAATAGGGTAATAAAGGCCTGACCAAAGATCTTTTTAGACTTATTTAAACGAAAAATAGTTAAATCTGGCAAGATCAATCCTTTAAGTTATGGCTCTGAAACATGGTGAAAGTTTCAACTCGGAGTCAAGGGAGCTTACCCTATCTTAAGGCCTTATGAGGTTAGCTCCTTTTTTTAGGGTTAGCCCAAATTTTTTAGAAGTTAGCCGCCATTTTTAAAGCGTTAGCCGCCCATGTTTTACAGTTAGGCTCCATTTTTAAGGAGTTAGCCGCCAGTTTTAAGGGTAAACCGCTATTTTTGGAGTAAGCCGCCATTTTTGGAGTAAGCCGCAATTTTTGGAGTAAGCCGCCATTTTTGGAGTAAGCCGCCATTTTTGGAGTAAGCCGCCATTTTTTAGGGATTAGCTACCATTTTAAAGGGAATAGCTACCATTTTAAAGGGCTTAGCTACCATTTTTTAAGGAATAGCCGTGTTTTTTGGGGGTAGTCGCCCATTTTTTAAGTTGGATTCCTTTTTTTTGAAGCCGTGGTAAAAGCCCCCATTTAATTTTTGAGGGCTTGTTTATACATAATGTATAGTGGTAGCTATACCATTATATTTAGCGTTTATAGTAGAGCCACGCGCCTAAAATTTTAAAACAGGGGTTTTTACGAGACCATCTTTTTTAGGGGTTAGCCAAAATTTTATAAGGCTTAGCTACCATTTTATAAGGCTTAGCCTCTATTTTTTAGGGATTGGCCGCGATTTTATAGGGCTGTCGCGTTTTTTTGGAGGTTAGCTATTTTTAAGGGGATAAGCCTTCTTTTTAGTGGTTACCTCCTCATCCTCATTTTTAGGGGTAGCGTTTGGCTCCGTTAAATTATCGGGTTTAGGGCTCCGGGGCGGTAAGGGAGCAAACCAACCGATCAAAATAAACAAAACCCCTAAGATCATGAAAGCGATAATTCGGACCAAGGTCGGCGAAAAGCGTAAATCAAGGGCTAACAGCTTAATAGCGTCTACGGTCAGAACGCAAGCCCCAATGAGCCACGTCCATCGATTGCCGCGGAATTTCCCCAAAAGGATTAAAGTTAGGCCAAAAACGCCAAATGTTAAAGCTAAAAAACTATTAAAATTCGGGGTGGCGTTCAAAGCGGTTAAGCGGACGGTCTCGTCAAAGATTAATAAGGCCGCTCGGGCGGTGGCCATGGTTAGCCAAAACAATATGAGGAGTGGGGCGACGAACTGTTTGGAATAATATCGCGTTTTAGGGTTACGAGCAAGGTTGACCGTCAAAAGAAAAGCCAGAATATAAGCCAGGGCAGCCAAATCCACCGAGTTCAAAAAAGGGAGATTAGTCAAAGAATGAGGGGGCAATGGCCTAGGGCTGGTCAATTCCAAGAAATCAAAGACGTAACAAATGACCGTTATAAGTAAAATCCAGGCTAAAACTGGCTTTAATTGGCCTAAAAATTTTTGGAGCCTACCGCTTACGTTTAAGACGTAAGTCATAACCAATAGAGGCAGGATAAAAGCCAGATTTCCCGTGTCCCCATTGACTGACTGGTTATAGGCTAAAATATTAATAGTTATAAAATAAGCTAAATAACAGACCATTAACAATAAAGCTTGGCTTAGACAAGCGATCTTAACGATGGTTGAGGTCGGGTGAGGTGAAACGCGACCAGGGGTTAGGAGGGTCAAAAGGATGAGCCCAGCTATGGCTAGGCAGTTCAAGGCCAGAGAGGGCCAGTCGTAGAGGCCTAAAGTGAGTCTTAGGAAAACGTGGTCCGTGGCTGGGAGCTTTAAAAAACTAATAAAAAGCTCGCTTAGAGCGAAGGCGCTCACGAAAAATACGACCGGTAAAGCGTAAACGCCGGCCGGGGCCCAGGGTTTAAAGTCTAAAATGGCGTTGGCCGCCTTAAACCCGCCTAAAACCCGAAAGCGGTAAAACAAGGCGAGGAGACTCGGTAAAGACAAAACGGCGATAAAGGGGATAATTAAAGGTCGCCCTCTAAATAAAAGGTCAGGGGGGACGGACAAACAAAAGTGGGGGGCGATAAAAACCCACCAAATAGTCGCGTAGATGGCGAAGATAAAGGCTAAAGCCTTGGCGTTAAAAGGAGTCAAAAAAGAGGGTAAGACCCGGGGCTCAAAAAGGTTAATCCCTTTAACGACTCCTTTAATAAACCAAAGGGAGCTGACAAAGGCCGCTAAAGCGATAATTGTGGCGCTTAATAACAACGGCGACCACCCTTGACTATAATTAGTCAGCCAAATAGTCTTGGCCGGGCTATAAAGAGGCTGGTAAGAGCCTAAATGGAACTTGGGCCCAACATGATAGATAACCAAAGCTCCTAGCTGAAGATAGGCGCCGACGTGGGCCAAAGCGTTCCGCGTGGAGCTTGAATCGAGATAGCTGGCTAAAACAATAAAGACCACGCCTTCCAAAGCCCAGATGGCTGAGGTGGCCACCTTTTGGAGACTAAAAGGTAGGGCTAAGTTAGAAAATATAATGGCCAAAGCCAAGAGAATCTTAAAGTTGTAGCCTCGCTCTTTAGCCGCCGGATTATTAGCTATTAAGGCGTATAAAAGCCAAATCAGGCCAAGACTTAGGCAGCTTATGGCCACCGCGTAAGGGACCGAAGAGAGGACGCTGACTTGAAAGGTTAGATATATAAAGGCTAAGCTAACGATCATAATGACGTCGGCTTGGCGGGGCGGCTGGTCAGAGGGCTGGTTAACCGGTTTAGCTAAACTCCGAAAGGCTAAGGGGACTAAAGTAATGGCCAGGTAGTTTAGGGTAAAAATAATTATAAAGGTCTCAACCACCCACAGTTGACTCGGATCCCACGTTAACCAACCCCAGACCAAGCCCGTCCCAGCCGAGGCGATTAAACCTATCCAACGACACAAGAACCAATCGCGGAGGCCAGTTATGGCTAAAATTTCTAAGTTGATTAAGGCGTGGATGAACAAGAGGACTTGGATCTGGTTAGTCGCGGAGTACAGAAAAATAGGCGTGGCGTAAGCGCTTAAAAGAGCCGTAACCGCGAGGGGCTGGGAATTTTGTTTAATGGCTAAGATCACGGTGAAGACGGACAAAAAGATCATGCCAAAAACGGCGGCCGAGGCTGGGAGCAGATCCACCATCTTATTGGCGGCCAAAAGAAGGAGGTATAAAAGGCCAATCCCCCCACCCTGTAAAAGAAGAGAAAAGACTCGCCGGTTCTCCTTTAAGCGCGTCCGCCAACCAAAGATAAACATGGTAAGACCCACCGCCGCGGCCAAAGCTAAGCGCGTCTCCATGTTAATTATCCCTCTGTCCACGGCGAACTTAAAAAGGAGGGAAAAGCCAATGAGGAAAAATAAAACCCCCACCGTAACCCAAGCGTTGCCTTCCTTAAGGAACCAAGCGTAGGCCTTGGTCAATCGCTGGCCTAGCCAATCGCTTAAGTGGTCAGGTTGGGCGGGCGAGGGTGGGCTGGGGGTTGTCTTCGGTAAGGGGGCGGCGGTTTGTGGCTCTTCTTTTAAGGTTGGGTCTTTATCGGCTTCTGGCAAGGTTACAGTCAAAGACTCTTTTTCGGTCAAGGAGCTTAGCGCGGCGGAGTCAGTCGCCGCGTCTTGGTCCAGGCTTTGGGTCGCTAACTCGCCGGTTAGACTTGAGCTTTTAGAGTCCTCTGGCCTATGGTCGAGGGCGGTTGGGGGCGTTTGGTCTTTAAATCCGACTAACTCTTGGCCAATAGAGTCATTGAGCTCCTGGTCGAGGGGGCTTTTTAGATTTTGATTTTGGGCGGCGTCTACTACTTTATCTATGGCGGCGTCAACTATTTCGTCGAGGGAGTCAGTTGGCTTTTGGTCAAGGGAGCTTTCTAGATTTTGATGATGGGCGGCGTCTACCGCTTTATCTATGGAGGCGTCTAATAATTGGTCGAGGGAGTCAGCTGGCTTCCGGTCAAGGGAGCTTTCTAGATTTTGATCTTGGGCGGCGTCTACTACTTTATCTATGGCGGAGTCAACTATTTGGTCAAGGGAGTCAGCTGGCTTTTGAGCGAAAGCGGCCGCTTGCGGCTGGTCTAGGACATCGTTTAGTTCGTCGGGCCAGTCGTCGTCGGCGGTCTTAGGGGTCGCCAAAGACGGGCTCGCCAACTCGTCTAAACTAGCCAAAGGCGCGGCGAGAGGTTGGGGCTCGCTGTCTAGCATCGCGTCGTCGGCTTTTAACTCCACCGAATCAGGGTCTTTAGCGGGTTGAATGTCAAGTCGTTGGGTTTTTGAGTTTAAGAAACGCTCGACTCGTTCAGACAATAAAGGGGACGGCGGAGGAATAGGGAAGCTAGTCGGCGAAGGACTAGGGGTTTGACTTAAATCTGGGGGCGGGGTTAGGGGCTCGGGCGGTAGAAGCGAGGACGTTAAGTCCGGCTCTGGGTTGGCTAAAATAGGGGGTTCTACGGGTAAAGTTTGGCCGTTAGAGTCTTGGGCCTGTTTTTTTAAGTCAAGTAAGATTTGTTGATTAGTCTTAACAAGGTTATCAATTAAATCGTTAGACGTGAGATTTATGTTAATTAAATTAGTTAATTTTGCTTGAAAAATATCAAATTTATTTAATAAATTTTGAAAAAAATTGATAATTGATCGTATAGATATATACAATAAAACTAAGATAATTATAATAATTAATGTTGAAAATGAAAATTTCATTGTAACCTTAGTGAAAATAAAATGCTAATACAATACAAAAATAAATATATATTAAAATAAAAATAAAAATAGAAAAATATATAAAATATAAAAGTAAATATTGGCGTTTTATTTTTTATTGTTCAACTTAAAGGTAGATTAAAATTCGCCTTTTGGTCTCTTGGCGGTTATTCTCGCGGCTAAATTTTAAGGGGATTTAGGGGCGCGAAGGTCGGTCATGAGAGTTTTAGGCCCGTAGCTCCCTTAAAAAAAGAAAAAAGTTTAAAAAACGTAAATAAACACTTATAACATTAAGAGATTATAGTATTTTTAACTAATATATTCTATCGTATGATCGGCGTTATTATGTTTATTTTATAAAAACTATCTTTGATTAAAACTTATATATACGCAATATAAATTGTCACTATAACTTTATATTACATATTTATAGTAGAGTTATGCGCCTAAAATTTCAAAAAAAAGAATTTTATAACATCCTTAAATATTATCCTCTAAAAACGAAAAAAGTTCAAGAGAGAAAATATTTAGAGATTGTAAAAATATTACGTTTATTTTTAGGTTTGCCCTTAAGGGTGGCCAAAACAGGTTTTTTAAAATTGGCGCTATCGTCAAGATTTAACTTGTTGAGTCGAACTGGAGGACTCTAATGAGGGATGACGCGAGCGAACTTTTCCTAAGTTAAGCCCATATTAAAGGCTATTAAGAGCTAAGCCGCTGGCAGCCGGGGCCTTCTAGCCGGCTGCGACCGCCAAAATCGGGGATCACCCGGATTTGGGCGCCGATCCGTCTTTCTAAGCCAGGGACGTGGGAAATAAGGCCAATGGTTTTGCCCTCGACCTGGGGCAGATCGGCTAAAGCCGTAATCGCCAGATCCAAGGTCTCTTCGTCTAAAGAGCCAAAACCCTCGTCCAAAAACAAAGAGTTGACCTCGACGTTTTCGCTGGACATGACCGATAAACCTAAGGCTAAGGCTAAGCTGACCAAAAAGTTTTCCCCGCCAGAAAGGTTCTGGATGGGTCTCACCAAGCCGCCTTGAAAGTTATCCAGGACGACGAAAGAGAGAGAGGTTTTATCGTGTTGCCGTAACAGATAGCGAGGCGACATCTTTTGGAGCTGAACGTTAGCGTTTTGAACTAGCTTTTCAAAGGTGAGAGCTTGGACGAAATTGCGGAATTTTTTGCCAGACCTTTCGCCTATCAGTTCGCGCAGATCGTCGAAGCGGCGGTAGCGTTTTTCTTGGTCGTTTTTTTCTTGGGTTTTCTTAGCCGCGATTTTTACGGTTTTCTCGTCTTGGGCTAGTTTTTCTTTGCCCGAGCCAATATCTTGGCGAACGGCTTTTAAGCAGGCTTCGTCCGTGGCTAAGCTCGCGGTCAATTCCGGCTCCCCCAAGGTCGTCAGGTTTTTGGCTTCTTCCACCGCCAAAAGGGCGATTTTTTCCTTTAAAAGAGACTCTAAGCGGGTTTCTTTGGCCTTTAACTCATCTTGACGTTTGGCCAGATCCGCCCGCTCTTTCTGACTTAAGCGGGCGGCTAAATAGGCCTCTTCTTTGAGAAACTCTTTTTCGCTTAAAGAGGCCAAAAATTTATCTTCCTCCGTAACTAAGCGTTGGCCCCGTTCGGCTATGGCCGCGCTTAAGTTCTTAGAGGTCTCTAAGAGGAGTTTTAGGTCGGTCTCGCCTTGCCGAAAAGTCTCGGTGGCTTTTTTTAGGGCTTTATCGGCGGCCTGGATCTCTTGGTCTAGCCTTTTAGCTTCCACGTCGGGATCTAAAACCCCCAAGACGGCTTTCCGGTTTTCGGTTAACTGGTTACTTTCGGCGTCAAAGGCCAAAAGGGTTTTTTGAACTTCGCTAAGGTCGCCCTTTATAAGTTCTAAGCTGGCTTTTTCCGCGGCTAAGGCCTGATCTTTGGCCAGGAAGTCTTTCTCTTGGGCCCTTTGGAGTTCAGTTAGCTTTTGGTAGGTTTCTTTGCGTTTTTTAAGGTCTAACATAATCTGGTTA
This sequence comes from Deltaproteobacteria bacterium, assembly GCA_031257535.1. Classification (GTDB taxonomy): domain Bacteria; phylum Desulfobacterota; class Desulfarculia; order Adiutricales; family Adiutricaceae; genus JAIROO01. The sequence continues at coordinate 264 of JAIROO010000226.1, read as the reverse complement.
AGGTTAACGAAAGGCTCTTGGTAACCATATAACCGCAGTTTGTCGCCTAAAAGGGCGGTTTTGTCTTGGATTTGAGCTTGTAAGGTTAAAAGCTCTTGGTCCAGACGGTCGCGGTCGGCGGCGACTTTTTCTTGGCTAAAGGCGATTTCGCGCTCGGAATTTTGAGCTTTCGTTAATTCAGTTTGGGCTAGATCGGCCCGCTTTCGTAGGCGGTCCAGCTCTAGGGTTATTTCGTCGGCTTTAGCTAAGCGGCTTTGCGTGGCG
>JAIROO010000132.1 GCA_031257535.1 Deltaproteobacteria bacterium | reverse complement strand
GAGGTCGTCCACACCAAGGGCATGCAGGAGGCCGTGGCCAAAACCGGCCGTTACGACGTCATGATGCCCACGGCTATGTCTTACCCGGACTGGCTCGACTCGGGCCTTATTTACGATCTCACCGATTGGGTGGACAAGTATCAGCCTGACCTTTTTAATCCCGAGTGGGGGGTGGTCTTTCCGGCGAGCCATCACGCCCAGTTGTATAACGGCCGGGTGGTGGGGCTTTTGTGCGACGGCGACCAGATCACCTTGCTAGCCCGGCGAGATATTTTAGACGATCCCGACAAGAAAAAAGCCTTTGAGGATCAGTATGGCTACCCCTTCGACGTGCCCACGACCTGGAAGGAATACTACAATTTAGCCAAGTTCGTCCACGACCCGAAGAAGAATTTTTACGGTTCTTTGGAGTATCGGTCCCGCTACTACTGTAAGTGGATGTTCATGCAACGGTTAGCCTCAAAAGGGCAGCTGTGGTTCGACCAAGACATGAACCCCACCTTTAACTCGCCCAAGGGCTTAGAAGTCTTAGAAGACATGCTGGCCATGAACGAGTTTCTCCATCCAGACGCTTATAGCTTTACCTGGTCCTCCAACTACAACGCTTACGGCCGGGGCGAGGGCTTTTTAAATATCGTCTGGCCCTCGGGTTTTAAGTACTCCATGGCTCCGTCCACGGGCCCGGCCACCACGGGCAAAATTAAGGCCACGGTCATGCCGGCCGACGTCTTGGCCGACGGGACTAAACTTTACGCCGGCATGTTTTGCTGGGGTTATGGGTTCGCGATTTCTAAGTACTCGGCTAACCCCGAGCTCTCTTACGCCTACGCCCAGTGGATGACCTCGCCGACCATCTCGGCCGACGCTATTCCGTACTTGGGCGGCTACTCGGATCCTTATCGGGTCAACCATATGCTAAAACCGACCGAGCGGCTGGTCCAGACTTACACCAACGACTATTTAAAGATTCTCTACGACAATATCGTCAACACCGTGCCGGACTTTTGTTTGCCGGGCGGCTTTGAGTACCAAGACGCTTTAGACAAAGAAGTCCACGCTTGTTTAACGGGCGACAAAAAACCCAAACAAGCTCTAGACGACGCGGCCCGGGCTTTTGGCCGGATCACGCGGCGGGACAAAGACAAAGTCAGAAAAGCCTGGTTCGCTTTAACCGAAAACTTAGCCGAGCCCATTAAAAAAGCCACGGGTCGGGGCTCTTGGAAACTGTAAACTCTCTCTCGCCGCTGGGGGACCGGGTGGTCCGACCGGCGGCGACCAAACCAGAATTGGTAATTTTTTTAGGTTATGTCTAATTCCCGCTTAAACGCGTCAGCCAAAAACCAAGGCCGGGTTTTTACCATTCCCGGTCAAGTGGTCTCTTTAGTGGTTTTGGTGACCCCTTTGCTCGTGGCCCTGTACATGAGCTTTACCGACTGGTCGCCAACTAGAAGTAGCTTAAGCGGAGCCAGTTTCCTCGGGCTGGAGAACTATCAAGAGCTTTTGATTTACGACAACCGCTTTTTACAAGCCGTGGGTCGCACCGCTCTTTTAGCCGTTATTTGTTTGTCCTTGGAGTTTGTCTTTGGATTGGCTTTGGCGACCTTGTTTTTACGGACTTTTCGCGGCCAGCGTTTTTTGTTTTCGGCTTTTTTAAGCCCCATGATGGTTTTACCCGTGGTCGTGGGCTACACCTTTTGGATGCTCTTTCAGTCGAATGGCCCGGTTAACCAGGTTTTAGCTTTAATTGGGGTCACTTCGGTCGAGTGGTTTCGCGACAGTTCCTTGGCGTTTTTAGCCGTGGTCGTGACCGAAGTTTGGCACTGGACCCCCTTGTTTTTTCTAATCTTGCTGTCCGGCCTAAACGCGGTCCCGGAAAATCCCATTCGGGCGGCCGTTATTTTAGGGGCGAGCCCGAGGCAAGTTTTCTGGAAAGTCGTGTTTCCGGCGTTACGGCCGGTCATTATCGTGGCTTTCGTTATCCGGGCCATGGAAGTCATTAAAATTTTCGACGAGGTTTTTCTTTTAACTAGGGGCGGCCCGGGCTCGGCCACGGAAACCATTAGCCTTTACATTTATAAGCTCGCCTTTAACGATTTTCAGTTGGCTTACGGGGCGGCGGCCGCCTTTTTGGTCTTAGCGGGCTCTTTATTAATGGTTCACCTTTTAATGATCCCAGTTCGGGATCAGCTCTTAGACAACCGAGGCTAGCCATGCTCAATCGACCCCTTAGCCTGTGGCAGATTCCGCTTCTTTTGGTGGCCTTAGCCTTGGTTTTGTTTCCCATTTTTTGGTTGGTCATGACGGCCATTAAACCGCCCATTGACTGGAACGCCTCCCCGGCCATCTGGATTCCGTCCGAGCCGACCTTAATTAATTTTCGGACCCTTTTTGACCCCGCGGCTATTCGGGCTTATGGGGTGGGCGGGGTTAGCCAAGCCGCGACTAAGGCGGTGGTGGGCTCCATCGTGGCCTCGGTCTCGGCCACTTTTTTGGCCGTGGCTTTAGGGTTAGTCTCGGCCATTGGCTTGTCGCGTTATAGCCGGACCAACTGGTCCACCCCTTTGGTCATTCTTTCCGGCCGCATGTTTCCGCCCGCGGCCATCGCCGTGCCCTTTGTCATTATTTTTTCCTTAACCTCTTTAATGGACACCTATCCAGGGTTGGTGGCCATTTACACGGCCGTGACCTTGCCTTTTTCCACCTGGATGCTCAAAAGTTTCGTCGACGATTTGCCTCGGGAGATGGAAGAGGCGGCCATGCTCGACGGCAAATCGCGAATTATGGCCCATTTGACCGTGACCGTGCCTTTGATTAAGGGCGGCTTGTTTTCCACGACCATGCTGGTCTTTATTCTAAACTGGTCGGAGTATATGTTCGCCCAGGTTTTGTCTAACACCGAGCTGGCCACCATCCCCGTCCAATTGGCCAAATACGTGACGGCCACGGCCGGAACTTTATACGGAGTCCAGGCGGCTTTAGCGGTTTTGGCCATGATTCCTTTGATTTTGGGCGGCTTTTTTATTCAAGGCCATCTGGCCCGGGGCCTAACTTTTGGGGCCATTAAGAAATGATTGAGCTTATCGACCTAACCAAAGAGTATCCTGGTTCTTCGCAAGTGGCGGTGGATAAACTCAACCTAACCATTGAAAAGGGCGAGACCATAGCTCTTTTAGGGCCTTCGGGATGCGGCAAAACCAGTACCTTAAACATGATCGTGGGCCTGGAAAAGCCAAGCCGGGGCGACATTTTAGTCAATGGCCAGTCCATAGTGGCCATTCCGGCCGAAAAAAGGGGCATTGGCCTAGTTTTCCAAGATTACGCGGTTTTTACCTCCATGACGGTCGCGGGCAACTTAGCTTTTGGCCTGGTCATTAAAAAAACGCCCAAAAAGGAGATCCAGGCCGTGGTTAACGAAACGGCCGAGTTTTTGGGTTTAACGGCGAAACTAAACGTCAAAGCCCGCTATTTAAGTGGCTCTGAGCTTCAAAGGGTCGCCATTGGCCGGACTTTAGCCACCAAACCTTCGATTTTGCTGTTAGACGAGCCTTTGTCCAATTTAGAGCCCGAGGCCCGTTTAGCCATGCGCCAAGAATTAAGGCGCTTAAGGCAAGAGTTAGGCCTGACCATCGTTTACGTGACCCACGATCAGGTGGAGGCCCTATCTTTAGCCGATCGCTTGGCCATTATGAGTTACGGTCGCTTGATTCAAGTGGAAAAAACGGCCGTCATGCTGGAAAAACCTCAAAAAATCCAGGTGGCCCAGTTTTTGGGCGACCCGCCCATGAACGTTTTTAGCGGCTTTTTTCACCTTGAGGGCGGCCCAGCCTTTCGCGTGGGGGCGGTGGATTTTCGCTTGCCCCTCGCCTCGGCCCCGGCCGGCGTTAAAGTCGGCAGCGCCAACTATTATTACTTGGGGGTGAGACCCGAGGATTTAAGTTTTACGACCCAGGATAAGGCTTTATTTACGGGCCAAGTGACGGGTTTAGAGAGCCGCGGCTATGATTGCGTGGTCAACCTCTCCCAAAAGGACCTGGAAATTAAGGCCTTAGCCATTGACCCCATCCCCGACTGGGACGAGACGGCCTATTTAAGCGCCCCAAAGGATAAATTTTTCGTTTTCGACGGCTCAGGCGAGCTTTTAACTATGGGCTTATAAGTCATTTTGGAATTATCATGACCGTATTTGAGGGTTTGGAAGCCCAAGAGCTGACCAAACGCTATGGGCCGAAAAAAGCCTTAGAGGAAGCGTCTTTCGTGGCCGAAAAAGCCGGCTTTACCGTTTTGTTGGGTCCGACGGGGGCTGGCAAAACCACGACTTTAAGGCTCCTTTCGGGTTTGGAGCCCCAAACAAAAGGCCGGATTTATTTGGACGGTCGGGAAGTCTCGGGGTTAGCCCCCAAAGATCGGGATTTAGCCATGATCTTCGACAACCTGGCCCTTTACCCCAATAAAAATGGTTTTGAAAATCTGGCTAGTCCCTTGGTCCAGCGGAAAAGGCCTTTAAGCGAGATTCGCCAAAAAGTCTATAGCCTCGCGGAAAAGCTAAATTTAACCTTGGTCTTAGATCGCCTGCCGAAAACCATGTCGGGCGGGGAAAAACAAAGACTGGCCTTAGGTCGGGCTTTGGTGAGGGAGCCGCGTTTTTTTCTTTTAGACGAGCCCCTCTCAAGCGTGGACGCGCCTTTACGCTTTAAGCTGCGCTCGGAGCTAAAAAGGCTCCAAAAGCAAGAGGCCCGGTCTTTTTTAATGGCCACCCCGGACTTCGCCGAAGCCTTAGCCGTGGGCGATAAAATTATTACGCTAAATAAGGGGCGGGTGACCCAGATCGCGACCCCCAAAGATCTCTACGCCCGGCCAGTGGATTTAACGACCGCGACCTTCGTGGGCTCGCCGCCGATTAACCTTTTTAAAGGTAGATTTGAGGGCGGGGCCCTTAGCTTTTTGGGCCTGCGCTGCCCTTGTCCTGGACCCTTGGCCAAGATTTTAATGGCGAGCCCTCGGGATTTTACGGTGGGCTTACGACCGGAAAACGCGGCCCTAATTTTACCGCCTAACGAGCCAAGGCCCGAGGATATCGTTGGCGCGGCCCCTTTGGTCGATATCGAGCCTTTGGGTCGAACCTTGGCCGTGACCTTAAAACTTAACGGCGAGCGTCTAACCACCTTAGCCTCGGCGGCGGTCTTAAGCCGACTGACCTTAGGCCAAGAGATTAAATTTAAAATCAACGAGCCTGAGTCTGTTTTGGCCTTTAACTCGGCGGGGCGTAATTTTTTGGCCTAAAAAAGCGCTTTCGCCTTTGTCTTAAAGTTTTTGGCTTTTTTTAAGGAACCTTTCATCATGACCTTCGCTTTTGACCCCGAAGCCTCTCTGACGCCCAAAGAGGCCATGGCTAACGCTAAAAAAAGCGGGCGGGGCAATAATCTTCTTTTGTCCATTGACCAGATCGTCCAAGAGCGCGACATTAAGTACGTGCGGTTTGAGCAGTACGACCTCTACGGGATCCCGCGCTCCAAAAACGTGCCCATCGCCTATTTTAAGCACTACTTAGAGCATGGGATCAATTTTTACGGGGGCATTTTAACCTGCGACGTCCAGACCCGCTGCGCTCCAGGGACGGGCTACGGGGAAGAGGTCACCTATGGCGACGCGCGGACCATCCCGGATCTCTCGACTTTTATGGTCCTGCCTTGGGTCCCCAACACGGCCCGGATCATCGTCGACCCCCACTGGTACGACGGCCGGCCCTTACTGGGCACCCCTCGGATTTTACTGAAAAAGGTCCTTAAAAAGTATCACGACTTAGGTTACGTGGTCCGGTTTGGGTTTGAGTTTGAGTTTTATTTGTTTAAAGAGGGCACTTTGGAGCCAGCTTACGGTTCCCAGCCTATCTTTTTGACTTTATACAATAATTTTGACGTGGATTACCTTTATGGTATGATGGATACCTTACAAAGCGCTGGCTTTAGGATCATCACTCAAAATTCCGAGCAGGGCCCGGGGCAGCAGGAGATTAACCTCGACTGTCGCGATGGCTTGGCCGCAGTGGACGAGGCTCAGTGTTTTAAGTACGCGGTCAAGGAGATCTCAAGGCAATACGGGTATATAGCCTCCTTTATGACCAAGCCTTGGATCGACCGGTGCGCCTCGGGGGCCCATATCCACGTGTCCTTACTTGACCGGAAAACTGGGGAAAACGCCTTTTTGGATCAGAGCGACCCCGAGGGCTTATCCCCGCTCTTACGGCGTTTTTTGGCGGGGCTCATTCGGCACGCTCCGGCCAACACGGTTTTTACGGCGCCCACGGTTAATTGTTACAAGCGTTATCGGCCGGGGGTTTGCGCCCCAACCACGGCGACTTGGGGATTTGAGAACCGCTCGGTGGGTTTTCGGATTAAAAGCACCCGGGGCCAGAGCACCCACCTGGAAAACCGTTTAGGTTGCGCCGCGACTAACCCTTATCTGTCGGCCTTGTCGACCCTCGTCGCGGGGTTACTGGGCATTGAGGAAGAGCTGGCCTGTCCGCCGCCCGCCCTCCACGACGTCTGGGCTGACCCGTCCATTCCGCTTTTGCCGGCCACCTTAGAGGAGTCGCTAGCGGCTTTTTCCGGGGACGAAAAGTTGAAAGCCGCTTATGGCCCGGAGTTCGTGAAGGTCGTGGAAGCCATGAAAAAATGGGATATTGAAATCGCCCGCCAAAACTGTCCGGCTTACGGGACGCCCGAGTTTAAGTTGGCCATCTCGCCTTGGGAGCGGGAAGAGTTTTTAGAAATCCTGTAACTTTAGTGGTGGGGGGGACCGTTAAGGGCCGCGTTCATGTCGCTCTCTTTTTATTGGGGGCGACGTTTTTTCGGTCGCCTTTTGTCTTGGCGTTTTTTTGCGGTCGAGGTTTTTTTGGGGCCTTTTTTGTATTTTTCGGTTTTTGTTCGGCGGGATTTTTTTGGTCTTTAGCGAGGAACGTGACGACTTTATGGCCAGCTTGCGAATTTTGGAATTAACTGGGGAAGGTCGGTCCTTAGGCCAAGCCCACGGGGAGACTTTGAGGGCGCCGATTCAGGAGTTTTTAAGCCGGGCCATAGAGGTCCACGCCCAAAACATCCAGGTCAAAACCACTAAAGAGGCACTTTTGGGTTTTTGTCGGCGCCATCTTTCGGCCCTTTTGACCTATAGCCCGACCTTGTACGAGGAAATGGCCGGGATCGCCGAAGGGGCGGCTTTAACCTTTGACGAGATCCTCTTTTTAAACTCCTTTTTGGAGCTTGAGGATCTCAGGCCCCTGGCTTATGGGGCCCAGCTTCTGGCCAAGCCTTTATGGGGTTGCTCTACTTTTAACGTCCTGCCCCAAGCCTCGGCCGAAAAGAAAACCTTTTTGGCCCAGACTTACGACATGGAGCCTTATTACGAGCGCTATAACGTTATCCTCAAGATTCTAAGGCCCGCTTCGGGGGCTCTGCCAGCTCGGCGGGAGATCGTCTACACCGTGGCCGGGGTTTTGGGCTTAAATGGCTTAAACGACCGCGGCTTAGGTTTGGTTATCAATAAACTAGTGGCTAAAGACGCTCGGCCAGGAGTCATTTACCCCTTTATCGTCCGCGAGGCCCTAAGGCAAGACCGCTTAGGCGACGCTTTTGGGGCCATTGTTTTCGCTCCCAGAGCCACTGGCCTGAATTACCAGCTCTCGAGCGCCGAAGGGCTCGGTTTTTGCCTGGAGTTAACGGCCGGCCATTACGCGATTCTGCCTTTTACCGGGGCCATCGCCCACACTAACCATTTTTTGGCCGAGAGCAACCGCCCCTTTGAGACGCCTAATTGGCTGACCCACGGTGGCTCTTACGTCCGTCGAGAAGTGGCTAACCGTTTTATAGCGGAAAATTACGGCCAGATCGACGCGAGACGGCTAAAGGCCGTCTTAAGCGACCACGTTAATTACCCTAAGAGCGTCTGCGCCCACCTGACCCCCGGGGAAATAGAGACCACGGCCTGCGCCACTATTATGGCCGTTATTTTGGATTTGAGCGAGAAGGTCATGCTGGCCTGCTCCGGCAACCCCTGCCAAGGAAACTTTGAGACGATCGCCTTTGATTAAAGCTATTTTTGTCTTTTTTATAAGTTGAGTAGCTTATTAATTGAGACGAAGACATATAATTAAATTTCTATTTGACGGTTTTAGTTTTAATGGCCTTTTTAATTAAGCGATCGCGATTTTTCGTGGTCGCTTGACTTTTTTTTCTGGCGAATTTTTTTTAATTTTAATGCTAAATCTTTTTATCACCCCAAAGTGCTCTTTAAAGTGCGACTATTGTTTTGTGGCCGACGACTTTGGCGGGGCCCCTTTTGATTTAACCAAAACCCGTTTTTTAGAGCTTTTGGCCTGGCTCCTTTCGACTAAAACCCAAGTCGTGGCCCTTTTAGGCGGCGAGCCCACGCTCCATCCAGAGCTTTTTTATTTTCTTAACGCCCTTTACGACCAGGGCGTTTGTCCAGTCGTTTTTACTAACGGGCTTTTCCCAAAAAGTTACGCCGAGCCTTTGGCTAAGTTGACTTATCGGCTGGTGGTTAACTACAATCCCCCAGAAGTTTACCGACCCGGCGACTTGGAGAGACGGGACCAGAACTTAGGGCTTTTAAGCGATTTTGGCGCGAAAATGGCTTTTTCCAAAAATTTCGCCCCATCGCGTTTGGCTTACGGGTATTTAATCGAAGGCGCTCGTCGCTATGGCGTGACGACCATCCGCTACGATCTGTCGCGGCCTAAAGAAGGGGGACGCAACGACCACTTCGCGGGCGCGGCGATCCGGAGGGCCGCGGGCCTCTTAACCCAGTTCGTCAAAGACGCGAAAAAGGCGGGTTTGACGGTGGGTTTAGACTGCTGCTTACCGTATTGCTTTTTCGCGCCCGAGGATCTCGCGTTCTTAAAAGAAGCCTCGGAGCCCTTTAACGGGACTTGCCGCCCGTCTTTGGATATTTTGCCCGATCTCTCGGTCATCCACTGCTGGCCGTTAAAAAACTTAAAAGTGACGAGCGCTTTAGAGCATGACGGGGAGCTGGGGTTACTTGAGCGTTTCGCGACCGAGGCCTTGGTTTATAGGCAAATGCGCCGCTCTCTCTGTCCCGCCTCTTGTCAGACCCCGCCTTCGGTTTGCCAAGGCGGGTGTTTGGCCGAGGCGGAGGCCGCCTTTGAGGTTTCGCCGGAGGACTTTTTGGCCCATGTTAGTTAAAACCGCTTGTACCCGGGACTGCCCTAATACCTGCTCTTTATTGGCTAAGGTTAAAAACGGGCGAGTGGTGGCCTTAACCGGCGATCCAGAAGCCCCCACCAATCAAGGCCGGGTCTGCGTTAAATGCCCTAAGTTCGTCCATCGGGTCTACGACCAGGACCGGGTTTTATATCCTTTAATTAAGGAGAAGGGCCAGTTTGTCCGGGCTAGCTGGGAGACGGCTTTGGATCTGGTGACCGACAACTTACGGCGCGTTTTGGCCAAAGACCCGGCCCGGATCCTTTATTACCAGGGATTTGGCTCGCGGACGGCTTTAAAGCTTTTAAACCGGCGTTTTTTTAATCTTTTAGGGCCCGTGACCATCACCAAAGGGACCGTCTGCGGCGGGGCGGGCCAAGGAGCCCAAGATCTAGACTACGGGGCTCGCGTCTCCCACGACGTTCGCGACCACGACCATAGCGGCCTCATGGTTATCTGGGGGCGGAACCCGGCCGTCACCAGTCGGCTCCTCTTGCCGATTATGACCTCTTTAAAAGCCAAGGGCCGGGACGTGGCGCTGATCGACCCGGTCTACACGGCGAGCGTCCCTTTAGTCACTTGGAACTTGGCCCCCAAACCCGGCTCGGATAGCTCCTTGGCCTTGGCTTTGGCTCGCGTGATCTTAGAGTCGGGCCAAGAGGACCGGGATTTTTTGGAAAACCATTGCGAGGGTTACGCGGCTTATCGGGAGGTGGTTTTTAGCCGCGACCTGGAAACTAGAGCCCAAGAGTGCGATCTAAGGCCCTTAGACATCGTGGCTTTGGCCCAGAAGATTTTAGACAATAAACCCGTCTCGTTTGTTTTAGGCTGGGGACTCCACCGCTGGCGCAACTCCCATATCACGATTAGGGCCATTGACGCTTTAGGGGCGGTGGCTGGCTCGATTGGGGTTAAAGGCGGCGGGGTGAGCCAGGGGTTTGAGGAGTATCAGCCCTACGACTGGTCGGTCTGGGGGGACGCGAGGTGGCCCGAGCGCAGGCGGTTATATATGCCCTTATTGGGCGAGGAGCTAGATAAGGCCGACCCACCCATAGAAATGGCCATGATCACCGCCGGCAATCCCGTGGCCATGCTGCCCGACTCGAACCGGGTCAAAGCGGCTCTAGAGAGAGTCCCGTTTAAGGTCGTGGCCGGTCATTTTCTGGACGACACGGCGGAGTTAGCCGACGTTTTTTTGCCGGCCACCACTTTTTTGGAAGAAGACGACGTCGTGGCCAGCTACGGCCACAGCTATATCTGCCCCATTAACCAAGCCATCAAACCCTTAGGCGAGTGTCGCTCGGACTTTGACCTATTTATGGCTTTAGGCTTAAGGTTTGGTCTAACCGATTACGTCAAATCAAAAGAAGAGTGGCTAAGGGCGATCTTGGCTCCAACTATTAAGATGGGGGTGAGTCTGGAGACTATCAGAGCGGGCGGGGCCTATCAACCGGATATCCCTAAGGTTCCTTTTTTAGACAAAAAGTTTCCGACTAAAAGCGGCAAGTTTAATTTACTGACCGAATACGAGGAACCAGCGGTCTTCGACTCCGAGTATCGGTTCGCTTTAATGAGCGTGACCCCCAAAGGTTGGCTCTGCTCGGAGCAGACTCCCACCGACCACGTTGACCGCCTGACGGTCTCGGTCAACGCTGACGTGGGCTTAAGCTTAGGGTTTAGCCAAGACGAGTTGGTCTTTGTCAAAAGCCCGTTTGGCCAATTAAAAGCCTATGTTAACCTTAACCCAAAACTAAGGCCAGATCTGGTGGTCATCCCTCGGGGTGGCTGGGATAAGCGAGGCTGTAACGTCAACGTCCTCACTCGAGCTTTGCTAACTAAGGTGGGCGAGGGCACGGCTTATTATCAAAGTCGGGTTAATCTGGAAAAAATCTAAACCGCGAAAAGAGGTTCCTTACGGGGGGTTTGGCCAAAAGGGCTTGGTTATGGGGTCTTGTTTAAAGGGAGACTGGCTAATGGAGAGACGTTTAGCCCTAATTTTTCTTTAAGCGCGGGATTTTCATAGCGAAAACGTCTGGACAAAGAAAAAAGGCGCGGCCCTTTTTTGGCTTTAAGCGAAGGGTGTTCATGGCGAGACAGCCTGGACTAAGAAAAAGGCTATGTGTTATATTTAAATATAAAAAATACTATTTTCGCTTACCTTATTTTGTATTCAGAAATTTTTAACGTTAAAATATAATTAAAGATAATGCCAAGCTGACTAAGGTTGGCGAGGGCACGGCTTATTACCAAAGTCGGGTTAATCTGGATATAATTCCCACCTGCGCGATTGGTCAAGGTTAAGCGGTCATCGCCAGCTCGGGATTAGGCCTAAAAGGGGTGACTCGTTTATTGGGCCATTCCTCAGAATAGCAATTCATCTCACCGCGGGTGACCGTAGCTAGGTTTATAGAGCCCTTTTTTTTTCTCCAACTCATATCGTTGTTCAGGCGCTCGCGGTCGATTAAGATATCTAAGCATAACGTCGCTTTCGGAAAGGTTTAAAAGATTTTGAATTAAGGCGATGTTTCCACATAAAGATCTCAAAAAAATTATTATCCACTTCATTGAAAGAAGAATTTTTGTAGGTCGATTAAATTAAAAGTCCCATATATCGTTTACTAATAAATTATCTAGTGTTTTAATATGTTGTTTTAAAAAAATCATCAGTAATCATATTTGGTCGGATATCGCAGTAATAAACACCATCTAAAGGATTTAATTTAATTGTATAGGCTTTGAAATGGCCTATAAGGAAAGTTATAATAATGCTATAATTAGGTTCTCTCCCACATTGTTGTACATCATTTAGGAAAATTGCAAAATGTGGCGTATTTGAACAAGTTAATTTATTATATAAAAACCTAAGCTCCCGAAAAAAATATGACTATTGACCTCCTGGCTAAAGTAAAATTTCCATGAATCCTCAATTCGGATATAACTAGCTTGGGGGAGTAACATCAAATAATTTATATAAATTAC
>JAIROO010000070.1 GCA_031257535.1 Deltaproteobacteria bacterium | reverse complement strand
CGTTTTTGGTTAAGATATAGTTGGGATCTAAGCCCAAAGCCCCTTGATAGACCACGCTACTTAAAATATAGCGGTCTAAAATGGCCACCGCTCCGGTTTGTAAGGCTGGTCTTATATTGTTATCCACGTCCCAGGCCCGATCGGCCAAAAAAAGTTCCAGTTCTTGGTTAGGGGTTAGCCAGTCAGGTCGGCCAGCCCCAGTTAATTGGCGAATTATAAGACCCATGGGCCCTAAGGTAGGCTCTTTAAAAACTAGGGCCGTTAAACCCAAAGCCAAAAGCTTTTCTTGAATCTGAAACGCCAAAGTCGTTTTGCCAGCTCCGTCTAAACCTTCTAAGGCTAATAGAAAGCCAGGTCTCATTCGCCGCCCACCAGACGGAAAGGCTGGTCCACGGACGTGGTTTTACTGGGATTTAGGTTGTCGGTTAAGGTGACCCTTAAGACGTACGAGCCAGCCGGCAGACCTTGAACGCCAATGGTCATGGCCAGCATATTTTCCACGCTAAAGGTGCGGTAACCTCGCATCTCGTAGGGCCCGAGATTGTCTTGGCGGCCTAAGAGCTTATTTTGGGAGTCTAAGATGGCGAAGGCCCCATTAATGGAATAACTATAGGTTCCGTCGCTTTCTTGACGCTGGGTAAAGCCAAAGGGCTCGCTATAAAAAATGATGGGCTCGTGGGACTGGAAATCTATCCCGTTTTTGGGCTTATAAGAGCCAAAGTTCTCGGGCTGCTCGGTAACAAAGGCCACGTTTTTAACGCCTAAGGGAGCCGCGTTCCAAATAGCCGCCTGGGCCACCCAGATGGCTTCTAAAGCCGTTTTGTTGTCGCCAATCGAGTGGGCGGCTTTGGCTTTGTCTAAGGCGGCTATGGCCTCGGAGGAGACGGGTTGGGCGAGAGAGTTAACGGCCGTCAAGACCAAGGCGGCTAAGCCTAAAGGGACTAAATATTTAAAAAAATACATTAAAGCTCCATTAACTAGGGGCGCTCGGTAAATTCCACGACGCCAGTCGAGATATCGTAGACGCCGCTAATAACTTTTAAGTGGCCGGCTTTTACGGCGTCGCCAATAACTTTGCTAGTTAGGATCAGCTGCTCCCGAAAAAGGGAGGCCGACATTTTAATGGCCGCGTCCAACCGGTTAGATTCGCTTAAGGACTCCACCGCCCGGGCCACGGGGTTAAGCTTGGCTAAGAGCTCGCCTAAGGCTCCTTCGGCCTTGGTTCCGGTCACCGCGCCCGTGACCGCCCCACATTGCGTATGGGCCAAAACCAATACCAAGGGCGTCCCCAAATGTTCGACCGCGTACTCAATAGATCCGACCTGGTCGACTCCAGGCACGGCGCCAGCGGCTCTAATCACGAAAAGATCGCCAAATCCCTGGTCAAAGATCTTCTCGATCGGGACCCGCGAGTCGGAGCAGGCCAAAACCGCGGCCAAAGGGGTTTGGCCATCTTTGGCCAGTTTGGTTAAAAGCTGTTTGCTCTGGCGGGGGTTAGTGGCCTGACCAGCGGCGAATCGGGCGTTGCCTTCTTTTAAGGCTTTTAAAGCCGAGTCCACGCTATTGGGGTTGACTGGCGCGTGCCCGCTAGACGCGCCGTGAGTTGGCTCGTTGGCGGCGAGAGCTATCTTGGGACTAGCCCAAAAAATCCCAGCTAGAAAAACTAAAAAAGCTAAAGTTATTAAGTTAACCTTAGGTCCCAAGGCGAACCACGGAAAATTCGACATAGTTTTTCATCCTAAAGGGAAGCTTGAACGCGAAAGGCCACGTTTTCCGCTTAGCTGGCCCATTTTTTTGGCGGGCCAGGCGAAAGGGCGAAACTAAAAAAAATCGCGCTTAATAAGTTCGCGCGTTTAATAAATAAAAGACTATTTTTAGAAAAAGATTCCCATAAGCCCATAAAATAAATGGCAAATGAGCCAAAAACTTAAAAGTTTTTGAGACGTTGACTTCGCGAAAATTATACCAAAATAATTAAGCGGAAAAAAGACGGGCTATATTTTTAAGACAAAGATTGATTCTTATAGAGTAAACAAAAGTTAAAAAACGCTATTAAGATTAAATAGGTAAGAGCCAGGCCAATCGCTTTTTGGCGGGCGAGCCCGAGGAAGGCGGCGATTTTTTGAATAAAAGTTTAGCTCTTAGCGGCCAACTTTTGAGGGCCCCTTTGGTCAGGGGCCAGCTTGCCCGACCCCTTTTTTTTAGTTAAAGGACTAACTTTTCCGCGCCTGTTTGGTTAAAGGGCTAACTTTACCGGCTCCTTTTTGTTTAACGAGCGACTTTTGGCGGCGACCTTATTACCTAACTAACTTTTAGCGACCGATTTGTGGTTAAGAGGCTAACTTTGGTGGCCCTAAGTATTTTCCGTCGCCGCTTTTTGGCCAATGGGCGAGCGGATAAAAAAGGCCATAATCAAAGAGCCCAAAGCGAAAAGCACCCCCATCGCGAAGGGCAGGCGGCGGTCGTAAAGCCACAACGTTCCTCCCAAAAAAGGCACGATTACGGCCACAATATGGTTAAAGGTCCCGCCCATGGCCATGCTTGGGGCGATATCCTCTGGGGCGGCGATTTTTTGGAAAAAAGTCCTAATCGATACGGTAAAACAAAAAGACAACTGATCCAAAATGTATAAAATAGCGGCTAGGATAGCGTTATTGCAAAATATATAAGAGACGCAGATGCATAAAACTCCTGTATACTTACATAATAGCAGATTTTTTTCGCCAACTTTATTGATAGCAAGACCAATATAAGGGTTTAAAAACCAATTAATAAGGTTATTAAATAAGAATAACAGGCTAATCTGAGTTAGGCTAAACTTAAAATGCTCCACCAAAAGGAAAATGGCGAAAACGCTAAAGATCTGCCTTCTGGCCCCGGATAAGCCGGTTAAGACGTAAAAAAGCCAGTACCGCTTTCTAAAGACAAGTCCCCGCTTTTGAGGCGGGAGATTAGCCGGCGTCGGGCGGTTAAAAAAGGACCAAATCGCGGCCATTATAGCCAAGGAGCCAGCTAAGCCAAAGAGGATCCGAAAGTCTAAGCCGGCTAAAATTAAGATCATTAGGCCCATAGATAAGCTGCCTAAAGCCGTAAAAGCCCTTAAGCGGCTTATAATTAAGGGGGCCTCGATCAACTTAAAATATTGCAGGGTCAAAGACTGGTTAACGGACTCGAAATAGTGAAAGCCAAAGGACATGACCAAAGTCAAAATTATAATCCCATAAAAAGAGGGGAACCAGCCCATGACCGCGACTCCGACCCCGCAAATCAAAATGGCCAAAGAGGTTAAGGTGGTTTCCCTAAGGAAAAATAACAGGAAGACCACCCCTATCGACAATAAGCCCGGCGCCTCTTTGAAAGACTGGACGATCCCGTTTTCTTGGCCATTTAACCTCGCCACCTCCACCGCGAAGTTCACGTAAAGGGCGTTATAGCCTTGAAAGGCCGCGGCCTGGCCTAAGGTCAGGTATTTTAAGTATTTATAGATAGGGCGTGATTTTAGTTCTAATAGGTCAATCATTATTTTTTTTCCCGGTCAAGGCGAAAGGACGGCGAGATTAGCGATTAGCTCGCTCTTTAAAGAAGATCAAAGGCCTAAGAGTTTGCGCGATAAGGCCAAAGCCTCGGGGGAGGGACAGGAGCCGTCGAGCATGCGGGCTAATTCCTTGGCTCGGTCGCTCGACGATAATTCCTCGATAGTGGTGACGGTGCGGTCGCGGGTGGGGTCCTCGCTTTTAGCCACTAAAAAATGGCGGCCAGAAAGGCTCGCCATCTGCGGCAGATGGGTGATAACGAAGATCTGTTGACGAGTGGCTAAGGTGGCTATTTTAGCGGCCACGGCTTCGGCGACGGCCCCAGATAGACCGCTATCGATCTCGTCAAAGACAAGACTTTGGTCCGAGGAAGGGTCTTGGGCGATTTTTAAGGCTAAGGTCAATCGCGAGAGCTCGCCGCCAGAGGCGATTTTGGCTAAGGGCCGTAAACCCTCGCCCGGGTTAGGGCAAAACAAAAAGCTGACTTGATCGATCCCTTTAGGCCCTAAGGGAGCTTTAGGGCTAACGACCACGGTCATTTGAATCTTAGGGAAACCTAATACTTTTAAGGTGGCCGTTAAGTTTTTAGCCAGATCCTCGGCCGCCGCGCTTCTGGCCGTCGAGAGTTCTTTGGCTTTAGCTAAGGCCTCGGCCTCGGCTTGGGCCAGTTTTTTTTGGGCCAAGGAGATCTCCAGGTCGCCTTCGGCTAACCGGGCTAAAGACGTGGCCATTCGATTGGCTTTGTCTAAGACCTCGTTTAAGGTGGGGCCGTGCTTTCTTTTCAGTTTAGCCAGTTGGCTCAAACGATCGTCGATCTCCTCGGACTCCGAGTCCCTATAGATCTGGCCCTTGGCCGTGTGGGCCAAAGTCGCCGCCAAATCGGTCAGTTCCACCGCTAGATCGCTGACCGATTCCGCGGTCTCGTTAAAGGAGTCGTCCAGTTCCGCGGCTTTGATTAAAGCCGTTTTTAAGCGGTTAAGTCGGCTTAAAAGGTTGTCCTCGCCTCGCTCTAGCTGCTCCCGGGCCGCGTTTAAGTAGCCAGCCAGTTTTTCCCCTGAGCGGCGACGGTTCTTTTCGTCCATAAGCCGCTCGTCTTCGGCTGGCTGGGGATTAACCTTTTTGATTTCCGAAAGATGAAACTCGTAGAGTTCTTTTTTCTCGCGATCGCTTACGAGTTCGGCCTCAATTTTCCGTAAATCGTCGGCCGCGGTTTCCCGAGCCCGCCATAAAGCCTGGACTTCGGTCAACAAGCCTTGGTATTGGCCAAAAGAGTCTAAGAAGTCGATTTGTTTGGCCGGGTTAATCAGGCTCAACTGCTCGTGCTGGGAGGTGACGGCCAAAAGCTCGTCGCCAAAAGCGGCCAATTGGCTTAAGGTCACCAAAATTCCGTTAAAGCGGACCCGATTGCGGCCAGAAGCCGTAACTTGGCGGCGAATAATGATCTCGTCGCTGGGGTTTAAGCCGTAAGTCGCGAACAAGGGGGCCAATTTTTCGGGATTGTTTAACACGAACAAAGCCTCGACCTCGGCTTCGTCGGCTCCGGCCCGCACCAAGTCGACCGAGGCTTTTTGGCCTTTTAATAAACCCAAAGCCCCGGCTAACACGCTTTTCCCCGCCCCAGTCTCCCCGGTTAAAAGATTGGCCCCGGGGCCAAAGGTTAAGGCCAGGCTCTCAATTAAGGCTAGGTTTTTGACTTTTAGTTCCGCGAGCATAAGGCCAATTCGATTCGCTAAGGGTTTTATTAATCGCCAAATTTAGGCCAAAAATAAGGCCAAAAAATGAGTCTGGCGGATAGCCGTAAAAGGTAAAAAGGTAAAAAGCTCTAGTTTTAAAGGCTCTAATCGGCCGAGGTCACGCGCAAAACTTCTTGGATAGTGGTTTTGCCGACTAGCATCAGATCCAAGGCGTTTTCCCTTAAAGTGGTCATGCCCTCGGTCCGGGCCAGGTTTTTTAAGGTCATGGCGTTTTGGTCGTTTTTTAAAACCATCTCTTTTAATTGGTCGGAAAAGGGCATGACTTCCACGGCCGCCACCCGACCTAAGTAGCCGGTGTTCCGGCACTCGTCGCAGCCTCGGCCCTGCTTTAAGGTTAGATCCCCTTTAGTGATAAAACCCAAGTCTAAGGCCATCTTGCCGGTCAAGACAAACTCGTCGGAGCAGTAAGGACAGATCCGGCGCACGAGGCGCTGGGCCATGACCCCGATAACCGTGGAAGCCACCAAAAAAGGCTCTAAACCCAGCTCAACTAAGCGGGTGACGGCCGTGGGAGCGTCGTTAGTGTGGAGGGTCGACAGAACCAAGTGCCCGGTTAAGGCCGCTTGGACGGCGTTTTCGGCGGTTTCCTTGTCGCGCATCTCGCCGACCATAATGATGTCCGGGTCCTGACGTAAAATAGTCCGGATTATGCTGCCAAAGGTGATCCCGACTTTAGGTTGGACGGCCACTTGGTTAAACTGCTCGTGGATCATTTCTATGGGATCCTCGATGGTGGTGACGTTGACTTCCGGGGTCGAGAGCTGGCGTAAAGTCGAGTAAAGGGTCGTGGTTTTGCCCGAGCCAGTGGGGCCAGTCACGAGGATAATGCCGTGGGGATGGCTCATAAAGTCTTGCCACTTGCGGTAATCGTCCTCGTTAAAAAACATGCTCTTTAAATCCAGAAAAAGGGCCTCGGGATCTAAAATCCTCATGACCACCTTTTCGCCAAAAGCCACGGGCATAGTCGAGACGCGGACTTCGGCCTCGGAATCTTTGTGGGAGATTTTTAAGCGTCCGTCTTGGGGGCGACGTCTTTCGGCGATGTCGAGGCGGGAGATGGTCTTAATCCGCGAGACCATGGCCGGGTGGATGACGGCCGGCAGATGGTACATGTCGTGGAGGATCCCGTCGAAGCGCATCCGAATCAGGAGCTGGTCGCGTTTGGGCTCGATGTGGATGTCCGAGGCGTGGGACTCAAAGGCTTCGGCGAAAAGCAGATCAATTAAATTTTTAATGTGCTGGTCGTCGTCGGCTATTTCCGAGGCGTTTTTGAGTTTGACGTACTGCTCGAGATTCGAGATGTCTAAACCCGTCCGCGAGCCCCCGTCGTACTGGTCGGCCGCCCCTTTTACCGAGGAGTTAAAGGCGTAAATGTCGGTAATAAGTTTTTTAAGGTTGCTTTGGCTGACGATGACCGGCTGGATCTCCCGGCCAGCCACCCGCCGGACGTCTTCTAAGACGGCCTGATAAAAAGGGTGGCGCACCCCCACGGCGAGTTTAGAGCCTTCTAAACCCAAAGGCTGGACTAGATGCCGGGTGGCGAAGGACTGGGGTAAAAGATGGGTAATAAAGTCAAGGTCAAGCTCCCTTTGCTCGACTCGGTGGTAAGGCAGGCCACTGTCTTTGGCCATAAGTCTCGCCAAAACGTCGTCGTCGATGAGGCGCCCTTCCACGGCTCCTGGTAGAGGCAGCTTTAAACTAATCAGATAATCTAAAGGGTCAGTGCTGACGTTGCCGGAAGCCGTTGGTTGCCCGCTCCGCCGGCGGCTACTGTCGCTAAAGGCTTGTTGAAAATCCTTTTTTATCGACTCGGCGTGTTGTTGCCCCATTAGACCCACGCCTAAGAGGAGGTTTAACAGGTATTCGAGGGTGAATTTACCGACGGCCGCGTTTGCCATTTAATAATAAGCCTTTAAGTGTTATTATGATATATCTTTGGAAGTATTATAACCTTGTGTTGACCCCAAAAATTACGCTCTTTTGATTAAAGTCGCGTCTTTGGGAAATAGCCTATAAACCTTCCTATTTTAGCCCTAACCTTAGATTGACGCAAGATAAGATTTAGGCCAAAAAATCCCTTAGGCGGCTGGCTAAAAAACTCGCCTTTAAAGATTTTGGGTAAGGCTCTCTCTTTTTTGGCGGGGCGAGACGAAAAGCTAGCGCTTTTTTGGGAGGTCAAGACGAATAAAAGAGACGCTAGTCAGAGGTTAATTAGTTTAAGGAGGCTTGAACTGAAAGCTGATATACGCTATTAAATTAATATATAATTTTTATGAAATAATTATGATAAAAGAATTATTTAAATAAATTTTATCCAACAAAATGTTGTTTTAAATAATATAAAATTTAAAAAAATAAACGTTAAAGCTGATGTTAACCAGATTAACGGCTTAAAGAGGAGATTAAAGTTTTTGGCTAGCCGCGAACTTAAAAAACTTTAGCCGCGATTGTTTGTCCGAAAAAAAGCCATTTTAGTTCTGGTCGCTTAAGGGTAAATCCTCAATTTAAGCCAGGGCAAAAAGCTAAAAAAGAGTTGACAGACGTGGAAAAAAATTTTATAATGAAAATGATTCTCAATAAATATTAAACCTGGCCGTTGTTTTTCGATTTTTATCTTCCGTTTAGCCACGACAGGCCTTGTTAAACAGATCTAATAAAAGCCGATGGGCCTGGCCTTTTAATTGTCTTAAACTTTAGCTTTTTGGCTATTTAAAAAGCTTGGCCAAAACGCCAAAAACCCCTAAAAAAGTCAGAAAATATCACCTTTTACTTTATAGCTAACTTGGCTAAAGGGTTTAGCGGGTGGCTATTTAAAGGATACTAAAAAACTTAGATTGGTTTTTCTAGGCCTTTTTAGTGGGAGAAAAGGTGCCAAATTGGATTTAAGTTTAAGGGGTTTAAAGCCCGACCATTTTGGTTTGTAAACTTTAGCCATAAATAATAACCATGACCCAAGCTATCGCCAATAAAATCATGATCGTCGACGACGCGGCTCGGCTGCGGCGGCGACTGGAGGATTTTCTAAAATCGCACCGCTTTGTCACGGCTTCCTGGCCAGACGGACGGGGAGCCATCGCTCACGTCTCGGAATTTAAGCCTGATTTGGTTCTTTTAGACGTGATGATGCCCGTTGACGACGGCTTTTCGGTGTTAAAGCGCCTTCGAAGTCTGTCGGCCGTGCCCATCATAATGCTAACCGCCGCCAACACCAAAGACGACCGCGTCAAAGGCCTGGACGAAGGGGCGGACGATTATATTGGTAAACCCTTCGCCCTAACCGAGCTTTTGGCGAGGATCAACGCGGTTTTACGGCGAGCCAAGCCCCTAGACGCGAACCCTGGCCAAAAGTCGAGTTTAGAGGCTCCCGATTCGCTGGTCACTGGACCCTTGACCTTGGACGTCGGCCACCATCGGTTGATCTTAACGAAGCCAGGTCAAAAGGCCCACAAAACTCTCTCCCTTTTGGAGTTTCGTCTTTTTTACCTTTTTATGGCGAACGTCGGAGAAATTTTAAGCCGCGATCGCATTTTGGCTCACGTTTACGACGAGGAGATTCAGCCCGAAAACCACGGGCTCAACGTCTACGTCAACCGGCTCAGAAAGGTTTTAGCCGAAATAGGGGCTGATCCCCAAACTTTGGCCACGGTTTGGGGTTATGGCTACAGTTGGCGACCCGCGCCCTCTTGTGGTGATTAATGCTAACTAAGCTTTGGCGAAAAATTTTTTTCTATAGCTTCTTAATCGTCTTATTGGCCCAGGTTGGCGGCTTTACTTGGTTCGCTTTCGCCTACAATCAAGACAAGCACATAGCGCATTTAACGAGCTATTTCGTCAAAGTCGCGGCTAAGGCTAAAGATTTAAACGACGAGGATCTAGAAAAATTTATAAATTTTCACCAAATCGACAACTTCTGGCTGTGGTTAGAAGACGAGACCGGACGCGTCCTCAGGGGCAGAGCTTGGCCAGGAATGGAGGCCGAGGTTAGAGCCAAGAACGTGGCTAAAACCTACGAGGTCGACGGGGCTTACGCTTATCTATTGAAAATCCCAGAAAAATCTCTAATCGCCCGCGTCCCGTTAAACAACTCCGCCGGTCCGCCCCTTTTTCTTTGCTTTAATCGAGAGCGGATTTACTTGGTCCATTACTGGGGCGTGTTCGCGCAGGGGATCTTAGGCGTGGTGGCCTTAAGTTTTTTTCTCAGTTTATGGACCAGCAAAAGAATCTCTCACCCCTTAGCCAAACTTCGGGACGGGGTCACCCAGATCGCCGCGGGCGATCTTAATTTGCGGCTGCCCGAAAGTGGCGAGGACGAGGTGGCCGAAGTCTCGGTGGCCGTTAACGTTTTAACCGAAAATCTCTCTAAACACGTGGTTGGCGTTAAACAGCTGATGGCCAACATGAGCCACGAGACGCGTTCCAGCGTCGCCTCTCTCTCCATGGCGTTGGAGATTTTGGACGGCGCCTTAAAAGCGAGCCCCCCCAATTTTGACCAACCTTTGGCTAAGACCGTGGCCGATTGTCTAAGTCAAGCCCGCTTAGAGGTCAACCTTTTAGAAAATATGGTCGCCTCTGGCTTGTTAAGCGGCAAACTAGAACTACGCCACCAAGAAGTTGAGCTGGCCCCCTTGGATTTTTCCTCCCTTTGTCGGCAGGTGGTTAAGCGGAACGCTTATCGAGCGGGGTTAAAAAAGATTGATTTTTCTAGTCAAATCGATTCTGGGTTGTGGTTATTAGGCGACGAGGCTCTATTGGATCGTCTCTTGGCTAACGTCTTAGACAACGCCTTAAAATACACCGAGCCCAAGGAAAAAGTCGTTTTTAGCCTGGCCCAAGAAAAGAGCGACGTCTTGGTCGCCTGCTACAACGACCACCAGCCCTTAAGCGAAGAAAGCCTAGAAAATCTTGGCCTGCCTTATTATCGGGCCGGCGAGAGTCGAGTTTACGGCTCAGGCTTGGGTCTTTATCTGGTCAAAAAAATAGTCAGTCTCCACAAAGGCGAGATCGAAGTCGAAAACCACGAAAAGGGCGTTTTGCTCTCCGTCCGTCTGCCTCTACCCGCTTAAAGGCTTAAAAAGTTTATTAGCCACGCTTCTGAGCCTCTCATTTTTTTTAGCTCCGTTTTTTAGTTTTAACTCCTTGTTCTTCTATCTCCTCCTTTCCTCCTTATGACTTTTTTTAAAGGTCAAATCAGTTTTTATCAAAGAATGGCTAAGGCCGATCCGTGAGCTTGGTGGCGTTGTCGAGGCTCTACAAAAGACGCGCCTTCAATAAAATCTTATTTAAAGGGATAGGTTCTTGCGGCGATGGTTTAAAGGGGTTCAAGATATTTCTAAACCCATAAGGCGAGCCAGAGTCCAAAAAATGGGGTCTTTAGAAAATTTTTTGATTTTTTTAGAGCCCTAAATGGCTTTTGCTAAAAGGTTAAAGTGGCGACAAAAAAGACCAAAATGGGTTTTTTCTCAACGAGTTTTAAACCGAACTAAAAGGAAAAAAGTTACTAGCGCGTAACAAGTTTTCTGGGCGTAACTTATTGAAATCATTGACTTTTTATTTCTTAAAGCCTATTGTCCTTAAAGTTTAATATTAATCCAAGCTGGCTTTGCGGCCAGCCAAAGTCGTCATGGCCATTAGGTCCAAAGTCGTTACGGTTATTAGGTCCAAAGTCGTCGCGGCTATTAGGTCCAAAACGACCTCGGTGGTGGCCTCGCGCGTTATTTGACCAGCGATAAAATTACTAAAACTATAGAAAAAATTTGGCTTTTGGTTAAGGAAGGCCAAGATTTGGTCTTGGCTTAGCGCGTTAAAGTTAGCTAAGACCCGTAAACTAAAAGTTTTTTTAAACGAAATAAATTTTGGCGGCGGAAACGTTTTTTGCTAAGGGGGGCGACATTGCGCGGTGCTAAACGTTAAAAAAAACTGATTTTCGCAAAATCAACGAGCTGGTTTGCCGCTCCTTTTTTGGCTTTTAATAAATAGACTTTTTTGGGGCTTTTTAGCGTTTTGGCGTAATTTTTATAACTAATTATCTAAGGCGTTGGAGGAGACAATGCGATTGTTGGCGAAAATGGGCAATTTTTTTCGCGCTTGGTTTGGTTTTTTTAGTGGAGTTATCGGCCTTATAATATTTTTTCCCACGACTATGGCCTTAGCCCAAGAAAAACAGGACGAAGAATCCGTTTCTTTGGCTCCGGTCTTGGTGACCGCGACCAGGGTCACCCGGGATCTCTCCGAGGTCCCTTTGTCGGTGTCCGTAATTGGGGAAAAACAAATTGAAGAAAAACCCATGTCAGACGCGACAGATTATTTAAGGGAGACGCCTGGGGTCCAGATCGGCAGTAACGCTAAATATGGCTACTACACTTTTAGTATCAGGGGAGCGGGAACTGGGCGTTCGTTGATTTTAGTTGACGGAGTTAAGCAAAAGTACGCCTTCACATTTTTTGATAACCACGAAGAAGGGCACATTAACGTCGATCCTTCGGAAATTGAGCGCATTGAGGTCATTAAAGGTCCAGCCTCGGCTTTATATGGCTCCGACGCCCTTGGCGGGGTGGTTAACGTCATTACCAAAAAAGGCGGCGACAAACCAGTGGGCCTAAGCGTCGGTATAAGGTACGACGGCTCTAACGAGAGTTTGGTTCCCAGGGCCGCGATTTATGGAACCACTAAAGGATTTTATTACCGCGTGTCTGGCTCCGGCTTTAACTATTACTCGGAACATAGATAACCGTAATTCGCAAAGTCCTTGTATACTAAGTATCTCCGCGAGAAAAATCGCGGAACATCATGTATACTTCATATAATCAAGTTCAGGATGATTAAAAA
>JAIROO010000050.1 GCA_031257535.1 Deltaproteobacteria bacterium | reverse complement strand
TTTTTAGTTTAATTTTTAGTTTAGTCTTTAGTATAGTTTTTATTATAGGTTTAGATATAGTTTTTAGATTAGTCTTTGATTTTAGTTTTTGGCGCAATTTTTTGGTTAAAATTTAGTTTTTAGATTAGTTTTTTGGTTAACAAGGACCCTTAATGCCCATTGAATTGTATCGTCAGGAGTTAAACCACCTTTTAGCCGAGGCCACCCGTTTTGGCCAAGAGCGCCCGGCTTTAGCTCCCTTTTTAGCCACTAAAAGCGCCGACCCGGACGTGGAGCGGCTTTTAGAGGGCGTGGCTTACTTAGCCGCCGTGGTCCGTCGACGGGTCAACGAGGGTTTTCCTGAGCTAGCCGAGGCCTTAATGGACCTTTTGTTTCCCGAGGTGAGCCAGACTCTGCCGGCCTTAACTTTGATGCGCTTTCAGCCAGCCCCGGGGTTCAAAGAGAGCCAAATCGTCCCTTATGGCGCGGTCTTAGCCGCCGTGCCGGTCAACTCGGTCAGGGCTCGTTTCGCCTTAACCGAAAGCGTGGCCATCTGGCCGGCCATCGTCGCTAGGGCTCGCCTAATTAAAGTTAGCGGAGTTCCTAACGCGGGGCTGGAGTTAAAGGTTGACGCCGCCGCCCCCTTAAGCGACTGGATAAAAGACAGCCTCGTCATTTACTTAGCCGGCGAGTTTGGGGAAGCCGCCGACCGCCGCGACTGGCTCTTAACCAGAACCAAAGGCTTAGAAGTCGCGGCCGGCTCTCTGACTTATCCTTTGCCCCTAACCGCCCTAAGTCCAGCTGGGGTTTTGGCCACTAACTCGGCTCTCTTAAGCCCTAACGCCGCGAGCCAGCCGCGGTCTTCCGGCCCTTTTTTAGGAGCGGGGTTAATTCGTGAGTATTTCGCTTTTCCCGAAAAGTTTCTCTTTGTTCGGGTTAGTGGTTTAGGGCCTTTAAAAAACGCCGGGGACAATAGCTTAACTTTACGCTTTTTCTTTAAAGAGCCCCTCAAAAACCCGCCCCCGGTCAAACCCGAGCATTTTGTCTTAAACGTGGCCCCGGCCGTTAACTTAGTGACCAGAGCGGCTCACCCCATTCGTTTAGACCACCGCCGCGAGGAGTATCTAGTCCGACCCCAAAGAAGCGAGACCGAAAAGCTAGCCATCAATCGAGTAGTCAAAGTCGTCGGCCTTTCGACTACTGGCCAAGAGCGCGAGTACCGCCCATTTTCTGGGTATGGGTCCATAGGGACTGGCTACTACGCTTTACGCCATGGTGGGTTAACTGGCGAGGATCTGTATTTAAAGGTTATTTACCCCAAAGGATCCAAACCTCCCGAGCCCGAGACCTTGTCTTTGGAGCTGGAGTGCTACAACCGCGAGATAACTGATTTTTTAGGCCCCGGGGATATCGCCTTTCCCACGGAGAAATCCCCGGCCATGGCCTTGTTCTCTAATTTGGTAAAACCCTCAAAAGTGGCTCCGGCTCCAGCGGCCGAAGGAGCTTTATGGCGGATTTTGTCGTGTCTGCATTTAAGCTTAAGCCCTTTGAGTTCGGCCGAAAGCTTAAGGGATATCCTGGCCCTCTACGCTCCCCCTCTCGACGCTGACCCGACTCGCCAGATCGGGGTTAAACAAAAGATTGAGGCCTTAGTCGATCTGACGGCCGAGACTTTAGACTTTTTCGTCCGGGGTTGGCCAGCTCGAGGGACTAAGCTTAGCCTCTTGATCGATGGCTCGCGTTTCGCTTCCCCTGGGGAGATTGGCTTGTTTGGCGACGTTTTAGAGCGCTTTTTAATTGACTTTTTGCCCTTAAACTCGGCCTTAGCCTTAAGCTTAATCGACAAAAACTCGAAGGAAACGCGGGCCTGGCCCATCCGCTTGGGCCTTAAAAAGATTTTATAACCTCGCCCGAAAGGCGCTTTTTTTTGGCTTAAAGAAGACTTTTCGCCTCGCCCGAAAGCCGCTTTTTTGGTTTTTAGAAGTTTTTAAAAGGACCTTAAAACTTATGGCCGATCCCCTTTGGCTAGAAAAAGACTCTCTGATCGCCGAGATCTTAAACAGCCCGGAAAACTTCGACTATTTTCAAGCTTTAAGGCTTTTGACCTTAGCCCACGGTCCAGACTTCCCTTCTAACCAGGCCTTTTTGGAGACCGGCTTAACGACCAGGGCCAGTTCCTCTTTAGCCATGCCGGCGAGCGACCTAGTCGAGGCTGAGGCTCTTTTTGATTTAAAAAAGGACGAGGACCTGGATTTTCGCCGGCCTTTGTACCGTTTAACCGCGGCTTTCTTGGGCTTATACGGCCTGGCCTCGCCCTTACCCGCCTTCTATAGCCAGACGGTTTTGGAAGAAGCCAAAGACGACGAGCGGGCCATTCGCGACTTTTTAGACCTTTTAGCCGCCCCTTTTTACCGGCTCCACGCTTTAGGCCACTTTCGGGGCCAGTTAGGCTTACGCGTAGTTGAGCTGGCCGACCCCCATGAGCCCCGGATCTTATGGGATCTGGCCGGACCCAAGACCAACGCCGACGACCGTGGGCCCCAAGTCGCGTCCTTAGCCTTGTGGACTAGGTACGCGCGCTCGGCTCAAAGCTTGACCCGTCTTTTAGAAAACTTAATTGGGCTGCCCGTTATTTTAGAGCCCTTTGTCCCCCGAACCCTCGCCCTACCAACCGAGGCTCGGGCCCAGTTGGGTCAAGGCCCGGCTTTAGGCGAGGGCCTTTTACTCGGGAGCGAGACCACCAGTTTACGGACCAAGTTTAACCTTAGGATCGCCCCCCCGACCAAGGACCTATTTTTAGAGCTTTTGCCGCGAGGGTCATTAAGGGCCCAAGTCGAGGGGCTTATTAACGACTATAACCAAGAGTCTTTAGACTATGAGTTCCTGTTGTTTTACCAGCCCCAGCCAGAAGAAGCCTTGGTTTTAGGCGGGGGCCTAGCTTTAGGCCGCGACGCTTTTTTAGGGCCCTTTAACGAGCGGACTTTTAAGATCTACTCGCCGCCTTTAAAACCCGAGCAAAAGTTTAGTCAGGCCGCGTCTATGGGTCCTATCGACTTTTTAGCCGACGAAATTGAGGCGGATAAGGCTTTCTTGTGAAAAATTACGGCCTTTTAATTTTAGAGCTCCTGCTCATTAGCTTAGCTCTGAACGCTTGCGGCAAACCCACGGCCCCCGAGCCCGCGCCCCCGACTCCGGCCGAGTCGGTGGAGACTATTAACTGGACCTTCGCCGCCGGGGCCATTCGAGTGGGTTTAATCGCCGACCCCGTCTTAAACGTGGCCGGGTTAGGGACCGGGCCAAGCTCGACGGGTCTGACCTTGTGCTTATATCAGTTGGAGGACCCTAACCAGTTTTTAACCTTAGCCAAAGCCAAACCTGGCTTACTAAAACTCTTAGAGTGCTCGCTGGAAATTAAAGGAGTTATCAGCTCCGATCGTCTCTACGTTCAACCAGGGCAAAAGAGCGATTTACGGTTCGACCGCTTAGAGAAAACCCGTTATTTAGGGGCCGTGGCCGGCTATTTTGATTTAAGGCCGACTTCAGCCGCCGCCGTCTTACCCTTACCCATTGACGAGAGCCGGGAGTACTTTTTGTTTAAAAGGTATAGCCCCAAAGAGTTTGAGGCCTGGTTACGCTTAAAAGCCCAGAACTTGGCTTTTTTCCCCAAAACGGAAAAAGACTATGGCCGTTTAGCGAAAGACGTGGAATTAGAGCCTCAAGCCGGCGAAACAAATAAGCCTCCCCGGCCCAAGAACGGCCCGACCATCGCCACCCCCGGGGAAAAAGAGCTCAAACAAGCGGCCAAGGCGGCCCGCGCCAGTCCCCCGCCTAAAGTTGACGGGGACGAGAACCCCATTGTCCGCCTGACTAAATAGCTTAAATACGTTAGCGAAACGGTCGTTAAGACCAGATTCTTCCAAAGGGAAGAGGCCATGACCTTCCAACGCGACATCCATTGGCGCCAGGGTTCTTTTTTAGAGCCCCAGCACTTTCAACTAATCGACTATCAGCGGCGTTTTGAGCTCAGCCGGGCCTTAAACGCCCTTCATCCTTACCCTTTTGGCCTTTTAGATCTCAAAATCAACGAGACAAGCTTAGTCAGCCATTTTTTTGAGATCGTCCGCTTAGAGCTTTTAACCTCTGACGGTCGTTTTTTACGTTTTCCCGACAACGTCGAGATCGCGGCCAGCTCTTTTCGTGACTCTTTTGGCCCAACCGAGGAAAAACTGGCCGTTAGCCTTGCCCTGCCCCGGTATAGCCTAGCTGGGGGTAACGCCAAAGAGCCCCCGGTTTTTTCTTCCTTAGGCGAAGAGCCCGGGGTCGACTTGGGTCGTTTTTATCCTTACCGCGCCCCTGAGGAGCCCGACCTGGTCCCCGACCTTTTAGGTCGGGGACCAGTCGGGCGGATCGAGACCTTATGGCACCAAGGCCGGGTGGTTTTTGGGCCGCCTAAAAACGACGAAGCCGTGGACTATATCCCTATCGCCAGACTCCAAAGGGACGGCGAGAAGATCAGCTTAGACGTAACTTATGGCCCGCCCGCCCTAACCTTTTACCCTGGGCATCCTGGCCGACCCATCTTAAGCGACGTTTTATCCTCGCTTCTGGCCCGCTTAGGTCAGTTAGAGGAGTATCGGTTTGACCCGGTCCAATTTCGCCAGACCGACTTGGACGGCCCGGGCCAGGCTCTTTTGGCTTTGCTAGGGATTTTTGGTCGCCATCTACCCAGCCTCGCCCTTTTGGAAAACGCCCCTCAGCGTCATCCTTACGCGGTCTACGCGGCTTTAGCCAACCTCGCCGGGGAGCTGGCCATATTTTCGCCGCCGGGGGGAGCGGCTAGCGAGTCCTTGTTCTTACCGCCTAAATACGACCACTTGGACCCTTTAGCCGCCTTAGAGACCCTAAAAAACGCCATCATCCGCCTCTTGGAGGCTCTGACCGTGGGTCCCGCCGTCACGCTCTCTTTCCGACGGGAGCGGCAATACTTCCTTTTGGATCTACCGACCGATGGCTTAGGCGAGGGGGCTTACTGTTTAGCCGTCCGCTCGCCCTTAGCCCCGACCGAGCTGGCGGCCGCCTTAAGCTGGCGAGCCCGCTTAGGACCGCCGGGCAAACTGGAGTTTTTAGCCGCTCATAGTCTGCCGGGCATTGGTTTAAGTCGCCAAAAAGGGCCACCCCCAGGTTTGCCCAGTCGCCCGGATTTAAATTACTTCGCCATTCGCCAAAACGATCCTCTCTGGGCTGAGGCAAAAGACGACGGCCGCCTAGGGTTACTGTGGCCCGAGGCTCCAGAAGGGGCTCTCATCCGTTTAACCGCCGCCGGGAGAAAGGAGTAAATCGCGTGGCCTTCGTGGAGAGGTTTTTTGACCTTATTAGCCTAGTTTTAAGCTTAGACTTAGGCCCCGAACCTCAAGCTGAGCCGGATCTGGCTAGCTTTGGCCGCCAAGTCGAGCTGGCCCTCGAAAAAGAAGAAAACCAGCCCTTAGCGGGCCTCACCCCAAAGGAAGCCGAAGCCGCTCGCTTAGCTCTGTGGGCTTTTATCGACGAGCGGATCTTAACCTCGCGTAGGCCAGATCGCTCTCTCTGGGCCCAGTCGCCTTTGGTTCGCCAACGTTTGGGGGGAACCCATGGGGGCGATCTCTTTTACCTAAAATTAGCGGGCCTTTTAATGAGCCGGCGGGAGTATCTGGCTGGCGCAAAGGGTCTAGCCCCAAATAGCCCCAACTATCCGGCTTTAAGCTCGCGGGCGGATTATGGCTCCGTAGCGGATCCAAGCCTAAGGTCTGGTTACGGCTCTTTAGCGGACCAAAACCGCCGGCCGGACTATGCCTTTCGGTCAGACCTGGGCTTCCAGTCGAACTTGGGCTCGGGCGCGGATTTAAGCTTCTTCGCTAATTCTGACTCGCGGGGGGATTTAAGCTCGCGGTCGGACCTAGATCCCGCTTATAGAGATCCCGGAAGAGATCCGTATAGAGATCCGCGTCGAGATCCGTGGCCAGATCCAGCTAAAAAACTAAACCTTCTCGATTACGACCAGCGCCCGCCTTTAACGAACCAGGCGACTAATGGTCTAAAAGAGACATTTTTGGACGATAAAAACTTTAATCCCCTAAATCTCCTTAATTTTAAGAGTCAAACTGACCCTAGCCAACCCTCTTATGGCTTTAACGAGGCGTTAAACCCAGATTATGGCCTAACCTTAAACCCTCGCCAAAAAGAGCCGGTCAGTTTAGAGGGGTCAACGCGGGGATCTTTTGGTTATGGGGCGCCTAGTCGGACGGCTGAGCCCACTTTAAAGTCCTTAGCCCGGCTGTGGCGAGACAAAGGCGAAGGACCAAAAGGCCTAGACGCGGCTTTAGACTGTTACGCTTTGGCTTTGCTTTTAGGCTTTAGGGGCCGCTTAGCCGATCCCGCCCAAGCCGAGGCGGAAAGAGCCTTATTAGCCGCGGCCGCGGCTTTTCTAACCAACCGCAGGCCCCCGCCAGGCGTTTTAAGCCCAATACGCGCCGTCCCCAAAATAGCCCCACCTTCTTTTTGGGAGCGCAATAGGTCCGTGATTGTCCATGGTTTACTCCCAGCTCTAGTGGCTTTAGCCGTTTTTTTAAAGGGCGCGGCCGTGGTGGAGTCTTTGCCTTTTTGACCGGAGCCTTAATCTTTTGGCCGGACTTTTTTAAAGGGTTTTAGCTTTAAGTTTAGTCTCGCGTAAAAAGTCCTTAATCTTTTGACGCGTTATTTTAAAGGGTTTTAGCTTTA
This sequence comes from Deltaproteobacteria bacterium, assembly GCA_031257535.1. Classification (GTDB taxonomy): domain Bacteria; phylum Desulfobacterota; class Desulfarculia; order Adiutricales; family Adiutricaceae; genus JAIROO01. The sequence continues at coordinate 6,854 of JAIROO010000050.1, read as the reverse complement.
AGTTTAGTCTCGCTTAAAAGGCCCTTAATCTTTTGACGCGCTTTTTTAAAGGGTTTTAGCTTTAAATTTAGTCTCGCGTAAAAATCCCTTAATCTTTTGGCGCGCTTTTTTAAAGGGTTTTAGCTTTAAGTTTAGATTCGCGTAAAAGGCCCTTAATCTTTTGGCGCGCTTTTTTGAAATTGGCTTAATCTTTCGTTTAGCTTTAGTTAACGTCGCTTAATTTTTGTTTAGCCAACGTGAAGTTAGCCGCGCTATTAGGGCCTCGCCCAAAAAAAAAGTTGGTATGGGTTTTTAGGCTAACCTATTTAAAATAGTTGCCATTTTAAAAATATTATCCTTTAAGCTTTGGTCTATTTTTTAGCCTTATTTTTTTAACTTTTTTGGTCTTAGCCAAACTATAAGTTTGACCTCAACGTTACGGTCTTAGCTCTTGTTTTAGGCTCCGGTTAGTCGCTCTTGGCCCTTATAAAGGTGACGCTTTGAAAAAGTTTTTCCTAATTTTAACTCTCTTGCTTTTAGCGGCCGCGGCCGGGGCGTTGTTGTTTCTATTGGCCTTCGTTCTCCACTGGAACGCCTGGATCGCGGCTTTAGGGCCGATTATTTTCTTAGTTTTGCCGGGCTTATACTTCACGTTCGCCCGTTTTTGGGCATGGCGAGAAAAAAGGCTTTACGCCAAAAACGTCTTAAACCAAGACCCGACCATTGGCCCGGCCTTAAACCGACTCGACCCTTTAGCCGAGAAGTTCGCTCTCCGTCTCAAAGAGTTAAGTCCCGCCGAACGCGCGAGCCTCAAACGTCGGCCGTGGCTTTTGACCTTAGGCGACCCCACTTATAAAGGGCCGACTTCTCGCCAAAGTTCCTTTTCCCCGGCCTCGTTAGGCGACGGCCCTCCTTTCCCCGATCCCTACGAGTCTGACTTCCAGGCCGAAAGGGTCAGCTCCTTGGCCGCCGACCGCGACGAGGCCGAGAGCTTATGGGACTTTTCTTTCCCCGAAGGGGCGGTGTCGATCGCCAACTCCGGTTTTACCTCTTATGGAGAGCGGACGGGTTTTAGCGATTTAGATCCAGAGACTTTAAATAGTTTAGTCAAAATCCTAAAAGAAGAGACCGCCCAGGGGTTAGCCGCTTTAACCCTGTACCTGCCCGTCTCTCTTTTGGTCCCCCAGGCGACTTTTGAGTTAAACCGCTACGCTGACCAGGCCCGGCGCCGGATCTTGGATCTCTACGAGGGTTTAGATAGCCAGTTTCCCGTCTTAATCGCTTTAACGGATTTAGAAAGCGTCCCCGGGCTCGCGGCAGGAGCCTTAGCTTTAAGTCGCGCCGGCCTTAGTCTGTCTTTAGGGGTCAGCTCGGCGAGTCCGAAAAACCCCAGCTCCCGGCCCCCATTACCTTTGACCCAGAGGTCAGACTCAGCCCCTTTAACCACGCCAACTTTTTCTAAGGCCGCGACCTTAAACTCGCCTTTAGACGATTTATCCGATTTCGAGGATCTTAACGACGACGAGCTAGAAGACCTTGACTTAGACCAGAGCTTAACGACGCGGGTGGCAAGTAACGCGGCTAACCGACTGAAAAAACTCTTGACCTTTGTCTTTTTTAAGGACTTAGCCAACCAAGGGGTAGACTCGGCTGGACCCATTTTACTAGCTCGTAAAACCGTCTCGACCCTAAAAAAACCTCTAGCCGCCTTTTTAGGCCAGTTAGCTAGACCCGGAGCCAATCTCCCGCCGCCCTTTATCCAGGACCTTTATCTTCTCCCGACCGCTATAAGCTCCCCTGGCGTAAAGCGGACAAATTTTAGGGCCATAGCCATAAACGCGGCGGCCGCTGGAGCCGGCGTCTTACCCTTGGTTAGGCCTTTAGCTTTGCCCGGAACCTATAAGCAGAAAAAAATTAAACTCGCCTACCTTAGCTGGTGGGCGGTCTTACTGTTAATTTGCTTAGCCGCCCTCGCCAACGTTAAACACAATCGAGCCGTTTTAGCCGCCGCGGGCTCGGATCCGGCCAGAAACTTTACCATCTCCTCCCCAGCCGACGATCCGCGGGCCGCCTTAAACGCGGCTTATGGTTTAAGTCGCTTCTGGGAGCGCTTAGAGCTCGCCGACCGTGACGATCTCTGGCCAGCTTTAGGCTTAAACCGAGCTGGTCAACGTCTCGACCAGGCTAAGGAAGCCTTTTTTCAAGGATTTGAGACGGCCAGTTTAGGTTTAGAGGCGGCTTTAACTAAGCAAGTGGCCGAGGGCGAGACGCCAGCTAAGCGTTTCTTGGGTTTAAGGCAGCTTCTGTGGTTAGCCGAGGCTTATCGCTTGGGCTTAGACGACGACTTTTTGGGCTTAGAGACGCTTCTTTCGGCTTTTCCAGCTTGGCCAGCGGGTTTTAGCGGCGACAGTCAACCTTTTTGGAATCTGGTTTATGGCGAGCTCTTGGTGGATTACTTAAAAGGCCGCCCGCCCCGCGAAAGACCTTTAAGAACCTTATCGCGGTTAGAGCTTTTAATCTTCAAAGCCATCCCTGAATCGGGCGGCGAGGATTTTGGGTGGTTATTAGACTGGGCCAAAGCCCTCCCAGAAAATCGACCGGTTAGTTTAGCCACTGGTTTAGAGGGCGACGTCTTCGCCAGGCTCTCGAATCGAGCTAAGCTCGCGGAAGTGGCGGCTAGTCACACTAAAAAAGGTCGGGAAGCCATAGTGGCCGCTTTAAGCCAATTAGCCCGGATCCATCGCCATCCCGAAGCCTTTACGCCGCGAGCCAAGGCCTTTTTAGCCGACTACGACCGCGACTACTTGGCTAAATGGCGCTCTTTTGGCCTTTTCGCCGCCGCCGGGGCAGAGCGCTTAACTCGGCCGGGGGAGCTGTCGGTTTACGTGGACAACGCCATTAGGCTGATGAACGAGCACTTAAGTCCTTTCGTGGAAAAAGACTCGGCCCCGCCCTTCGCCCGAAACTTAGAGTTAGAAGTGGCCCAAAATCTCCTCCATCGAAAGGTCCGCAGGTCGCAAAATCCGGCTAGCGGCGGCGGTGGTTTAGCTGGTTTACTGGAAAAAGCCGACTTTTTAGCCTCCGACGCTTTAAGTTTAAGGGAGCTACTCGATCCTCGGCAGTACCGCGATAGCGATCTGGTCGGCCGGATCATGAGTGGCTCGCAACCCTACAAGGATTATCACGCCGCCTTAGCCTTAGCCAACCAGGCCATTAGCGGCCAACCCGCCGAAGCCACGGCCATGGCCAGAACCCACTTTGGTGGGCCGGCTTTCGGCGATCCAGCCCAGTCGCCTTTTACTTTGGCCGAAAAAGCCTTAGACCGCTACTTAGCCTTTTTTTACCAAGGTCCAGGCCAGGAATCCGACGACCCGGTGAAAGAGCTGGTCAAAGCCCCCTTAATAAACCTCCAAAATCTCTTAGCCCAAGAGACGGCCAAATCCTTAGACCGCCAGTGGGAAGTCGAGGTCTTAGCCCCGACCCGGTTTTTATCTGAGTCCGAAGCCCGGCAAGCCCTTTACTCGCCCAATGGTTTACTAGACAAGTTCTTAGCCGATCGAGCCGCCCCGTTTCTTCTGCAAAAAGGCCAAGTTTATCGCCCGGCCGCTTGGCGAGGTCGCGAGTTTCCTTTTAACGAGGATTTTTTACGTCTTTTAGCCGTGGGTCGTTTAGCTTTAGCCCCCCTAGAGCCCATCAAAGAGCGCTATCCAGTTAAACTTTCAGTGCTTTTCGCGGAGGTTAACGACGAGGCTACGGAAAAACCACAAAAAAGCTCTATTTCTTTAAAGTCGCCCGACGGGACCACCGTCATCGAGAACTTTAACTACCCAGTGAGCCAAACCTTTGACTTTCGGCCGGGGATATCAGGGGACGTTGAGGTGGAGATCGCCTTTCCGTCTTTAACCTTAGCCCTTCTTTACCAAGGTCCAGACGCTTTCGCTTATTTTTTGCGGGACGTGGCCACGGGCGAACTAACCTTAACCCGTGGGGACTTTCCTGAGGACGAGGAGACCTTAGAGAGCTTGGGCGTCTCCCAGATCCGCCTAGCCATTGAAGCGGAAGGAGCCAGACCAGCTCTAAAGTTTGTCGATTTAGCCGAAGCCCCTAAACTGCCGACCTCAATTATCAAAGAAATGAGCTTTAGCGACTAAAGAAGGGTTAGCGACTAAAGAAGGCTTAGCGACTAAAGTAGCTTTAGCGACTAGCCGCCTATATTAATAGTTAAGGGCCTGAAAAATTTAAGAGGCTTGGACCCTTCGCCCTATATGTAGTTAGAACGTTAGAAAGACTTAAAAATAACCAAAAAGCGGCTGGCAAGTTTAGCCGGTAAGACAAGTTTCGCCGGTAAAAATAGAAAAGCTATTTATTTTTTGGTAACGGCCAGAGAAAGCTAAGGGCTAAAGACTTACGCCATATATTAATAGTTAAGGTGTGGGCGATATTTAGCGGCTTTTCTCCGACCCTATATTAAGGCTTTCTGACCCTATCTTTATAGTTAAGCTCCCTTTTGGGGTGGGCCTATCGCCAAAAGACGGGCCAAAAATCAGACCCCAATAAGTTAACGGCCAAAAAGTTTTTGACCTTGTTTTAGCTGAAAATACGTTAACCAAAGATTGGTCAATTTTCTTTACAAGTCTTCTTTTAAATTTTTTGTTAAGTTTTTAGCAAAGTTCAAAAACAAAGACAGTTAATTTTCGCCTTCTTTTCTTTAACTAATAAACCGGCCTAGACGCCTTAAACAGTCTTAAGGTTATCTACGGACCGAAGCGTAAGGAACGTTACCCTTATGAGTCCCATTAGTCACCGCCAGCTTTGTTTTGGCTTAATCGCGTGGCTGGCCGTCGTGGCCATTATCGTCCAAGTCATGGGTCCCGCCGAACCCAGGCGTTTAATGGCTTTAGCCCCGCCGCCAAAAATGGTGGCCAAAGTTAAAGAGCCAACGCCAGAGCCAGTTCCAGAGCCCGCCCCAGTCGTCGTCGCCACCGACGAGCTAGCCGACTTTCGGCCTTGCGTGGCTAAAAATAACCCCCAAAGCCAGGGTAAGGGCGAAGCCTCTTTTGGCGACTTTCGTTTTCACTACGACGACCAGGGTCGGTTTGTTTTATTAGCCCCTTACGCGGGGGTTATCGGCGATTTAACTTTAAGAGAGGATCTCTCGCCCCCTAAACCAGTCACGGCCTTGGATTTTCGGGGCTCCCACAAACTAGTCGCCTACCGTTTAACCGTGACCGACCAGGTGGGCCCAGTGACGGCCATTTTATGGGGTCAGCACCCTGGTTTTACCCGTTTAAGCGTTAACTATGACCCCACTAAACCCCCCAAAAAGGCCGCTTTAGAGGCTCTTTGTCGCCCTAAAGAGGGTGGGGGCGGCCTTTTCGCCGCGCGCCTAGCTTTCTCCTTAAACGAAGCCCCGTCCACTTCGGCCGTGGCTTTCGCTATTAGCCGTTAGTCCTCATGTCTGACCCAGACCCCTTAGCTTTAACTTACGCCGCTTTAAAGGGGGCCATTGGCGAGCCCTTGTCTTTAAACGCCCCCAAGAGCGTAGACTGGGTACAGGTCGAGCGCTTAGCTCGCGAGCTTTTAGCTCAAAGCCCTTACGACTTAAGAGCGGCCGCCGCCTTAGCCGCGGCTTTCTTCGCCCGGCGGTCTTTTCCCGGTTTAGCCGCTGGAACCCAGCTTTTAACTCGGCTTTTATCCGAGAGCTGGGACCAACTAACCCCGCCTTTAAAAAGAGCCGACCAGCGCTTAAAGTGGCTCAACTTTTGGGCGGAGAAGGTCATTCAGATTTTAAAGGGCCTCAATCCTAAATCTTACCCCAAATGGGGAGCTTTTCGGTCGCTTAGACGTAATCTAGCTCTTTTAGAAAGAACCATTGACTTAAAAGCCCCCGGCTGGGAGCTAAAGTTAACCCCTATAACCGTAGAGCTTATGGCCCGAGTCCAAGCGGCCCGAGCTCGAGCGTTGGCGAGGCTAGGTCATCTGGTCAAAATCGCGGCGGTTATTTTGATCGCGACTTTATTAGTCGCGGGCGGCTTTTTAGCGGGTCGGACCCCTCTTGAGCCCGACGAGTTAGCCGACTTTAGCCCTTGCGAAGTAGTTCGCGCGCGCGACGTTAGAACCATATCTACCGACCAGTCCCGGGCCCGCCATTTCTTTGGCCATTACGACGCGGTGGGCCGCTTAGTTATTTATTTAAACTTAGACGGATCCCTCCCCCCCGCCAAGGTAGCCTCTGATTTAACTGGCCCTAAGCCAGTGACGGCTTTGGATTTTCCGGGCCTTTACGTCCCTGGCTTTGGTCGTTTGGCTATCCCTGGACCGGGGCCAGCCGATTTTTTGGCTTGGGGTAGTCACCAGGGTTTCGCCCGCTTGGCCATTAACTACCACCCTAGTCAAGCGCCTAACGAGGTTTACGCCCAGTTTTTGTGTCGGTCCAGATCATTTGGCGAGGAAGCGGCTATTCGTCTGTCCTTCGCTTATCCTTAAGCTCTAAGGTTTTTTTGGCCCTAAATGACCTGACAAATATTCTTTCTGGCCGTTTTTTTAGTTACGGGCCGCGAGATGAGCCGCCTATAAACGGGACTTTTTACCGAGACACAAATATTTTTAAAAAAATTATGATTCCTGACTCCAGGGGGACGCCGCGAGTCAGGAAAGTTTTTTAGCCAAATCCGGCCTTGGTTATTTTTAAAGGGCTTTTAACCTGGCTTTAGCCTTTAAAAGCTTTTTTGGGCGATTTTATAATAGTTTTCCTAACCCGACTTTACAAGTTATTTGGATAGACACAAATAACTATCTGAAATTACTTGATTTTTTAAAATAAGCTCGTAGTTAAACCAGCGCTTACTTCAACAAATATTTTTTAAGGCCATATT
>JAIROO010000043.1 GCA_031257535.1 Deltaproteobacteria bacterium | reverse complement strand
TGTATAGTAAAATCATTCGAGGACAGCAGCGAAAAAAAAATACTGGAAAACCTCTCGACCAACGAATAAAATCGATAAAAATAGCCCGATAAAAAATGGGAAATACGGATAATTGTTTTAAAAAAATTTGTTTTCACGGTAAATCAGTCTTCTCGTCTTACGCTCTTCAAGTTTAAGCTCTTCAGAATTGGCTGTTTTTAAAAATGGCGAAGTTTCCCTGCCATAGGATATCTTTTTTTTGCGAAAATAATATTCGTCTTTCGGCTCTGGGAAAGGTCCCAAGCCCTGTTTTGGCGAGACGCGTTTTTTAGGCCACCCTTTGAATTTTCTGGGCGTCATAAGCCTAAATTTTACCCCAAAAACTTCCGGTTTAGTTCTTTACAAAAGGGCGGACCTTTTGTTATTATACCAAATTCTGGCGGTTTTGGCCTTAAGGCCAGGCGCGAGATGATGTTGGCTGACATTACGTAGTCAATGAGGTTTTTATCTTTTTGTTTTTGCCTTAGTTGATACTAGTTCAGGGTTATAAGTATAAGTTCTTCTTGAGATTTATTTTTTCTGACCACCCAATCCCGCCTAAAGGGCCTCGCTGGTCGATACCTGGAGCGCGACGATGGATGAAGACCAATTGAAGCACTTTAAAGAGCTTCTCTTGAATCAACGTAACGAAATTTTACAAAACGCCGATGAAACCGTAGCTGACATGACAGACCAAACTGTCAATTATCCAGATCCCACGGATCGGGCTTCCATTGAGTCGGACCGGAGCTTCGTTCTTCGCTTAAGAGAGAGAGAACGGATGCTTTTGTCGAAAATTATGGAAGCGTTAGAGCGGATAGAAAATGGCGAGTTTGGGATCTGCGAGTCATGCGGTGGCGAAATTGGCTTTAAACGCCTTGAGGCGAGGCCAGTTACCACTTTATGCATTGATTGTAAAACCCGCTCAGAGGCTCAAGAAAGAGCCCGGGGAGATTAAAAAAACCTTATATTTTTTAGGCTAGCTTTGGCCAGCCTAAAATAATAATATTAGACCTTATCGTTTAACCAAGTTGAGCGATATTTTAGGTAACTATTAACGCCCTTTGTTGTGGAGGGCGATAAGGAGAGGCGTTTCGGCTTAATGGCGTGATTTTCGCCGCTCTCCTTTTTTGGTTAACGCTTTAAGGGGCCATCATGAAAAGAACTTTTCAACCGCATAATCTCAGAAGAAAAAGAACCCACGGGTTTTTAAAGCGCATGCGCGCTAAAGGCGGCCAGGCGGTCATTAGGCGGCGCCGGGCTAAGGGTCGGGCCCGCTTGGCGCTTTAAGGCGGGACCTTTTTTTTAGGGTTAGCTATAAGGCTGGCGTAATTTTAGGTCGCGGGGTTTTTCGCGGATTTTTTTATCTTATTATTTAGGGATTCGCGCCTTTGGATTATAGTTTTCCTAAAGAGCGGCGGCTCAGAAAACGGGCCGATTATCTTCTGATGAGAGAAAAATCCCTTGGCCGCGCCATGGTGGGTGGGTTCTTAGTGGTCATAAGGCCCAACGCCGGACCGCTCACTCGTTTTGGAGTCACGGTCACGCGGAAGATTGGCCGGGCCGTGGTTCGCAATCGCTTAAAAAGACAAGCCCGCGAGTTTTTCCGCTTAAACCGCGGTCAATGGCCTGAGGGGCTGGACCTGCTTTTTATCGCGACTCAAAAGGCTTTGACTAACTGGCCCCCGGAACCCTTTGAGGTCGCCCGCTTAACCAAGCTAACGCCGCGCCTTTTGAGTTCTTACGCCAGTTCCGAAAAAGACCCCAAAATTTCGGTCTCATTAAAAGTTCAGATAGCCGCCAAAAGTCCCGCCAAAGCCGCGAGCGACCAGTTTAACTAAAGGGTTTCGCGGTAAAGTTTCGGTCAAACTCGCGCCTTTTTTATAAGGTTAACGCGACGAGGCTTTTTGGTTTAAGACGCCCTGAAAAGGAGCTAGTTAATGACTCCGGTTCCAGACGAGCTAAAGGCGACGGTTAAGCCGGACGACTTAAGCGAGGGGCGGAACCTTAAAAATTTAGCTCCTTTTGGCGAATTAGGCGAACTTGGCCAGGTTGACCCTTTAGAGCGGAACCAATCGGCGAACCCAGCCCCGACCTTAACGGCCAGCGCGTCAGACCTGGTTAGCCAAAAGGTCGAGGCCAAAGCCCTAGCCGAAAGAGACGACCGCCAACCCCTTAACTATGGCGATCTAGATAATTCTTTAGGCCAAAGTCAATTTATCGTCAAACCTTTGTCTAAAAGGGTCTTGGCTTTTGTTAGTCAGGCTCTGGTTAAGACTGTTTTGGCTTTAATTTTGTTTTACCAGCGTTTTATTTCGCCTCTGTGGCCGCCTGTCTGTCGATTTTACCCTAGCTGCTCAGCTTACTCGGCTCAAGCCTTCCGACTTTATGGCTTTTGGCGCGGGGCTTTTTTGACGCTTAGAAGGCTCGCCCGCTGTCATCCTTGGAATCCGGGCGGTTACGATCCGGTTCCTGAAAAACAACTCCCCCCGGAAAAACGCCGCTGCCCTTAGAATTAGGGACGGCCTGACCACAAGACTAGACGCCCGACTTTAGGAGCGATTAATGGAAAAACGTTTCCTGACGACCATGTTAGCCATGATGGCTTTTTTCGCGCTCGTCAGTTACATCTACCCCATCCTTTATCCGCCGCCGCCCAAAGCTCCCTCGGCCAAGACCCAAGCGGGAGCTCCGGTTAGTGGGGCCGTCGCTCCCGGCTCCACCGCGACTTATAGCTCCTTAAATGGGGAGGCGACTTCTAATCAGCCAGCCTATCAAGGTCCCACCGGTCCGCCCACCGACCCTTGGGCCATCGCCTCAGCCCCAGATAGCTTAAACGCGCCCATTCGCGACATTGTGGTCGAGACCCGCGATATCCGAGCCATTGTCACGGAAAACGGCGGCCGTTTAAAAAGCTTGACCCTGAAAAATTATAACCGCGACAAAATCAATCCCGCGACCCCAGACTCTCCTTTAGATATGGTTAACCCTTTAAATAAAGATCTGCCTTTAGGCCTTTGGCTGACCCAAGAAAGCGGGGATGGTCGGGTCTCTTTGGCTAACCTGACGTTTACGGCCGACCGGGCCAGCTTAACCGTGGATCCTGAGGGCGTGGGGGTCCTGACTTTAACCGCCCGAACCAACGTGGGCTTGGCCATAGTTAAGACCCTGACCTTTAAGGGTCAAGGGTTTCTTTTAGGCCAGTCTATTAAGCTAACCAACGAGGGTAACTTTAACTATCAAGGTCGCTTAGGCCAGACCATACCCGTAGTCTCTTACTCGTTAAGGCCCACCAGGTATGGGGCAGTGGCTGGTTTTATTAACCAAAATCTCTTCTCCGAGGCCCCGGCTGACGCTGGCGAGGAGCTGGCCGCGTTGGCTCGAGTCAACGCCGACTGGCTAGGCTACATGGACCAGCACTTTTTAAGCGCCTTTGTGTTTGAGAAAGGGGCGGACGGTCAAAGTCCAGAGGGCTTAAAGCTAGGAGCCGAGCGCGCGGGGGAAGGGGTGGGCTATCGGCTGTTTCAGTCCCGACCGCTGTCTTTACCCAAAGGCGGCTCGGTCGTTTATACCCAGAACTTATACTTTGGCCCTAAAGAGGCGACCTCTTTAGCCACGGCTGGCCATAATCTGGGCGCCAGCTTAGACTATGGCTGGTTTAGCCTCTTAGCTAAACCTCTTATCTGGCTTTTGCGCTTGTTTTACGATCTCGTGGGCAATTATGGGGTGGCCATTATTTTGGTGACCATCATCATTAAAATAGCCCTCTGGCCGCTAACGGCTAAGGGTTATCAGTCCATGAAGAAAATGCAGGCCATTCAGCCTCAGATCGCCAAACTTAAGGTCAAATATAAAGACGACAATAAAGCCTTCCAAGAGGAGATGATGCGGGTTTATAAAGTCTACGGGGTTAGCCCTTTAGGTGGGTGCTTGCCGATGATTTTACAGATCCCTTTTTTTATCGCCTTTTACCGGGTTTTGGATTACGCCTTGGAACTAAGAGGGGCTCCTTTCGCATTGTGGATTACCGATCTCTCGGTGCCGGATCGCCTATTTTATTTTGACGTTAAGCTGCCCCTTTTAGAGGCCCCCACCGGGATTCCGGTATTAACGTTATTAATGGGCGTCACCATGATTTGGCAGCAGCGCATGACCCCTTCCATGGGCGATCCCACGCAAGCTAAGATCATGGCCTTTATGCCTTTGATCTTTATTTTTATCTTGATCAACATGCCTTCAGGGTTGGTTCTTTATTGGTTAGTTAATAATATTTTATCAATCTTTCAGCAGAAACTCATTAATAAGTCGGCTAAATCAACAGCCCCGGTTAAAGCTAAAACCTAAGAATTGGTCGCCAAAATAACTTTTTAGGGACGAAATTAGGGATCCATATGCCCGAACTGATTTTTGAGGGGAAAAACACTGAGGAGGCCATTAACGCCGCGGCCAAGGCTTTAAATATCCCGCCGGAGCGTTTAAATTTTACGATTATATCCACGGGATCCAAAGGTTTTCTGGGGATAGGCGGTCGGAAAGCCAAGATTAGAGCCCAGGCCACGCCCCTTTTAGAACAGGACGATTTGGCGGAAAAGACCCCGGCCGCGGTCTCGCCGCCTGCCCGCGCGGCTGAGGGAAAGGGAGCCGCCACCCCTTTGAAGGCCCCCTTTAATAACTCCGCCGTAGGCCTAAGTCGCCCCCATGACGCGGCCGACGACGACTCCTTTGGGCGCCCCCTTAAGACCCCAAATAGTCAACCTTTAGACGACCGTCTTGGCCTAAAACTAGATAACCGCCCAGACGAACGTCAAAATAGCTCTAGCCCTCTTGGCCAGCCTGAAAAGCCCTTGGCCAAACCCCCTGAACGGGACAGTCCCGATAACCTTGTCCTCGTTCAGGGGGATTTAAAATCCAGCCCCTCCCGCTCCCAAGATAAGGCCTTCGCCAAAGGCCCTGATCTAAGAAAAACGGAAAAATCTCCCCCTAATGAGCCTCTTCCCGCTAAAGGCCCGCCTAAAAGCGATTTCTCTCGCGATAAGTCTCGCTTTACGCGACCCGTAAAACCAGGCGCCGCTTCTTTGCGGAAATTTACGCCTAAAGCCGAGCCTTTGGATAAAAAATGGGAAAAAAGACCGAAGAAAAACCGCTACAAACCACGCCCTGAGACGACTGAGATTAAAGGTCCCAAGAGCGAAGGCGGGACTATAGGCCAGACTGAAGAGGGCTTAAAGATTAAATGGTCGGCTTTTCCTATCCCTGGGCCTTTAACTAAACCCGGGGCCGGGGAGACGGTTTACGATGGCCCGCCGGATCCGGCTATGCTGGAAGCCGAGGGTTTATTACGGGAGATTATCCAGCGCTTAGGGTTAAACGCGGATATTAAGACTAGCCGGATAGGCTCGCGGATCGTTTTAGAGCTACAAAGCCTGGACAATTATCTTCTGATCGGGCGAAAAGGAGCTTCTTTAAACGCTTTAGAGCTCATAATTAATCGCGTGACCCGGCAAAAGAATCGCGTAGGCGACAAACTTTCTTGTCCTAAAGAGAGCGATAGTCCAGCCGAAGAGCTCGCGGACGCGCGCCGCGAACTCTTGGCCCAGGCGGCGGCTGACCAAGACTTAACTTTGGAGACCGACAAACTGGACGACCCAGGCGACGACAATCCCCAGATCGTCGTGGACGCGGAAAATTATAGGGCTCGCCGCTATCAGGGCATTTTGGAAAAAGCCGCTTTTATGGCCGACAAAGTTTTAAAAACCAACAAACCCCAGGTCTTAACGCAGCTGTCTTCCCCTGAAAGGCGGCTCGTGCATATGGCGATTGAGAGTGTCCCTGGTCTAACTACCCGAAGTTACGGGTTTGGGCTAATTCGAAATTTGACCATTTTACCGAAAAAATATAAGTCGAGTGAAAGTGAGGCTAAAAAAACGACTCCTCCTCCCAAGACGACTAGTCTTCAAGGGTCAGACTCGTTGGACGGGGAGGCGTTAGGCGAGGACCCGAAAGCCGAGGACCCATTAGGCCTGGACCTCAAAGGCGGGGAGCCGTTAGGCGTGGACTCGAAAGACGTGGACCTTAAAGGTGGGGCGGCGTTAAGCGAGGACCCGTTAAGCGAGGACCCGTTAGGCGAGGCCTCGTTAGGCGCTGACCCGAAAGGCGCGGACCCGTTAGGCGAGGCCTCGTTAGGCGCTGACCCGAAAAACGAGGTCCCGTTAGGCGAGGACTCGTTAGGCGCGAACCCGAAAGGCGCGGAGCCGAAAGGCGAAGACCCGAAAAGCGCGGAGCCGAAAGGCGAAGACCCGAAAAGCGCGGAGCCGAAAGGCGAGGACCCGAAAAGCGCGGAGCCGAAAGGCGAAGACCCGAAAAGCGCGGAGCCGAAAGGCGAGGACCCGAAAAGCGCGGAGCCGAAAAGCGAAGACTCGAACAGCGCGGATCTCAAAGACGAGGACCCGTTAGGCGCGGATCTCAAAGACGAGGACCCGTTAGGCGCGGATCTCAAAGACGAGGACCCGTTAGGCGGAGAGGCTCTAGAGGTGGACTCTAAGGGCGAGGAACAGTTAGGCGGGGAGGCGTTAGGCGAGGACGCGAAAAGCGAGGACAAGTTAGGCGAGGACCAAAAAGGCGAAGAGCTTTAAAGATGGCCAAAAAGACCGGTTTAAGGCGATAATCTCTCTTAAGGCCTCAGCGACCGGATAGATAACCGGATAGCTAAGGGAGGGGAAAAGTCGAAACCCTAAAGCCTTTTAGGTTCAAGGGAGGGGAGGAGTGACCCTGCCCTTTCCCTAAAAACCTAAATATCTAAGGACCCGAATTTACCTATAATTCATTTTAAAGTTGGCGATCTTAAAAGTTTTATAAAATCTTTCGCAGAAAACCGGTAGACTTTAGTCTAGCGGATGAATGCGTTTGATAGTTAAAGGCTCCCTTCTCACAACCTTAGCCCTGCCAGATTTAAGTATAATCCTGGCT
>JAIROO010000036.1 GCA_031257535.1 Deltaproteobacteria bacterium | reverse complement strand
TATTTTAAGGTTAAATCCCTTAAGGTTCTAGGCTATTTTAAGGTTAAATGCCTTAAGTTTCTAGGCTATTTTAAGGTTAAATCCCTTAAGGTTCTAGGTTTTTTTAAGGTCTAGTCCCTTAAGGTTCTATGCCTTTTAGGCCTTAGGCTCTTTTAAGGTTAGTCCCTTAATATTCAAGCCTTTTTAAGTGTTAGTCCCTTTAGTTTCTAGTCCCTAAAGTTTTTAATCGCTTAAGTATAATTCTTTTAGATTTTAAAGAATCAATTTTTTAGTCAATTCTTTTATTAAATCATCTTAATTTTAGCCCTTTTAGTTTGTATTGATTTTTTAGATAAAAATAATCTTAAAAAAATTAATTTCTCTTATTTTTCGCCAAAAAACATAAGCGTTTAGATTTTGTCGCGAGCGATAACCCCGCCGCCAATCACGGTTTCTCCCTCATAAAACACGGCCGCTTGGCCTGGGGAGACGGCTTTTTGGGGCGTTTTAAAGGTTAAAATTAGGCCCTGGTCGGTGGGGCTAATTTCCGCGGGGATCTCTTTTTGCCGGTAACGGATCTTAGCCATGACCGTTTTGGGTTTGGTTAGCTGGTCCAAGGCGATAAGGTTTACGCTTTGGACTAAAACCCGTTCTTGGGCTAGATCTTCTTCCGAGCCCACCACCACCTGATTTTTTTGGGGATCTAAGGCCACCACGTACCAAGGAGTCGACCGGCACAAGCCCAAACCTCGTCTTTGACCGACCGTGTAATGATGGAGCCCAAGGTGACGCCCGAGGACTTGGCCGGCGAGATCGACGATATCCCCAGGCGGGGGCGGCGGACCTAAACTCGCCAAAAAGTCGGTGTAATGGCCTTTTTGGACAAAGCAGATGTCTTGGCTATCAGGTTTGTTGGCGTTGGCGAGGCCTAAGGCGGCGGCTAGCGAGCGGATCTCGGTTTTGGGGATCTCGCCTAAGGGAAAGAGGGTTTTGGCTAGCTCGGCTTGGGTTAAGGCGTAGAGGGCGTAACTTTGATCTTTACTCGGATCCACGGCTTTTTTTAAAACAAAGCGGTTTAAATCCGCGTCGAACTCCACTCGGGCGTAATGACCAGTAGCCACAAAATCGTGGTTTAAGATCGTGGCCCGCTCCCGAAATAGCCCAAACTTAAGGTGACGGTTACAGTCTAAGCAAGGGTTAGGGGTCAAACCCGTGGCGTAAGCTTTCGCGAATCGGCCAATGACCTCGCGGGCGAAAGCCCTTTGAAAATTGAAAACAAAAAAGTCAAAGTCCAGCTTATTGGCCGCGGCTCGGGCATCCTCGGCGTCTTTTAGGGAGCAGCAGGATTTTTCGGCGGAATCGCTAGGGTCGTTGGCGAGTAAACTCATGAACGCCCCGGTCACCGCGAAGCCCCGCTCTTTTAACAAATAACCAGCGGTGGAGCTGTCGACTCCTCCGCTCATGGCGAGAAGAACTCGTCTCATGGGGTTTTGGCCATCTTCTTTAACCGGTCTAGTCGGCGGTAATAATAGTAAAGATAAAGATCGAAAGAGACCATCAAAAGGTTTAAAAGGTAAAAAAAAGCCACGTAATTGACGGCTCCAGCGGCTATTTTAGCCCCTAAGCCAAAGAGATAGCCCACAATGACGATAATAAGAAAGTGGACGCTTTTGCTTATCGAGGATTTGACTTTTAAGGAGTTGCGGATATTGGCTGGCCAGGCGAGGCCAAAGGCGATCAGCATGCCGCATTCCAAAATATTAGCGAGTTGGTTCATGGTTTTCTCGATCTCAATAAACTAGGGGAGTTTGGTTTAAAAAGACCGTCTTTTTTGGCGGCGTTTTAGGGGATGTAAGGAGCGTCAATCTAGGCTAAGTCGGCTTAATAACTCCCCAGAATAGAGGGCCGGTAGCCGTGGTAAAAATCAGAGCCAGTCATCCGGTTACGGCCTTCGGGTTGACACTGGGCCACGGACAAGATATCCCGACCCGTTCCAATTAAAAGGCGAGTCCCGTCCAAACCGACGATTTGACCGGGGGAGCTTTGGCCACTTTGGGCGACCGCCTCAAAGAGCCTTAAGGATTTGTCCTTAAACAAGACCCTGGCCCCAGGCCAAGGGTCAAAGCCGTTAATTTCGTTGGCCAGTTCCTTGGCTGACTTTTTTAAGGTCAATTGGCCGTCGGATTTAGTTAAAAGTCGTCCCAAGGTGGCCAGATTTTTGTCCTGGGGTTTGGGGCTTAAGGTTTTATTTTTTAGGCCCTCAATCGTGGTTATCAGAAGTTTCGCCCCGTCCTGGGCCAAGAGAACCTCCAGATCCCCCGCCCCTTGGCCGGGGGTTAAAGCTCGCGTGGCTTGGCTTAAGATAGGGCCCTCGTCAATGGCCGGGGATAAAGAGATTATCGAGACCCCAGCTTGGTCGTCGCCACTTAAAATGGTCCAGTTAACCGGAGCCGGACCCCGGTGGCGCGGCAGGAGCGAGGGGTGGATATTAATGGGCGGAACTTGGCCTAACGTCAAGAGCTCTGGACCCAAAAACCCTCGAAAAGCCGAGACCACCAAAAGGTCGGGTTTTAAGGCCGTAATGGCGGATATCGTCTCCGGGCCGTTAATCTTGGCGGTCTCGATTAAGGGCACCCCAGCCACTCGGGCGTGCTCGGCCATGGGAGTCGGTCGTAAGACTCGGCCCCGGCCGGCGGGAGCCGGCGGGGCGGTGACGGCTAAAACAACCTGGTCTGGGCCGCTCATCAGAGCCGCGAAGGCCGGCAAAGCCATGAGCCCGCTGCCTAAAAAAACTAGTCGCCAGAGCTCTTTCATGACTTTTTAGCCATTTTTTGGGACTTTAACAGTTTCTTGCGATACATATCTTTTTTGACGCGACTTATGCGATCCAAAAAAAGGACCCCGTCTAAGTGATCGATTTCGTGTTGTAAGATGACCGCTCGCCTTTCGGTGGCCGTCAAAGTAAAAAAGGCCCCGGTAAGGTCCTGGGCGGTAACCGTGACCGTGGCCGCTCGATGGACGTCCGACTGGAGGTCGGTGACCGAAAGGCAGCCCTCGTTAAAGATCTGCTCTCCGTCCATGGCCACGATAACCGGGTTAACCAAAGTCAAGACTTTTTCGCCGTAAGGCTCGTCCTCGCCCGTGTCGTCCATGACGATGATCCTAAGTGGCCTATCCACTTGAGGGGCGGCTAAACCCGCGCCGGGGGCGCTAACCATGGTTTCGCGTAAGTCTTGGGCTAACTCGGCTAAACCCGCGTCAAAGTCAGTGACGGCCCGGGAAATTTGCCGGAGTCTAGGATCCGGGTATTTTAAAATTGGCAAAATAGCCATGCGACCTCGACTAGCGGGCGACCCTTAATTTCGTCTTTTGACGCGCGTTAGGGTCATAAGGGGCGCTCCTCAGAAAGTTTGAGGACTTTCGAAGGAAGAACCTCTTGATTATACTCTAAAAGTCGCTGGTTAACAAGACCATCTAACGCGCCTAAAAATGAAAATTTTTTTCTCTTGCCAGAGATGATGGTCTCGTAAAAACCCCTGTTTTGAAATTTTAGACACGTGGATCTACTATAAATGCTAATATAAAGGTGTATCTACCACTATACATTGTGTATAAACAAGCCCTTAAAAAATACAAGGGGGTTTTTACCAAGGCATCAGAGATCGCGCGGGTCTTTATTTTGTCATTAAACTAAGAAAAAGAAGACAATTAAGATATATAATATATTAAAATGATTTATACAACCATAATAAATATAAAAAACATTTTAAAACGACCATTTAATTTGCTTATATCTTATTATATAAGTTAAAATCTATTTAAATAATCTTTAATGAAATTATAGGTGTTATATATAGTTTTACGATGGTTTTTATGAGGTAAACGTTTTTTTCTGGAGTTTAAGTAAGCGGTCTTACGTCGCTGTTCCCGCGAAAACAAAGGTGGGCTTTAACCGCGAAGATCGCTAAAACCGTAAATTTTTATCCTGGCTTAAACGGTTTGACGGTTTTTTGGCCGGCGGGATTTTTGGGGAGTAAGTTTCTGAGAAAATCGATGGCTTCGTAAAAGCCCCTGTTTTGAAATTTTAGGCTTGCGCCTTGACTATATAAGCTAATAAGAAATTACAACGACCACAATTTATTCTATATATATTAGCTAACAACGATAAAAAGATGATTTTTATGAAGGCATCAATCTTTATGACATTCAATTATTTATGTCTTTAACTTAAAATTATTATTTATAAATGTCTGATATAGTTTTTAAAATATGTGCGCCCATGAAGGCGTCTTATCAGAGCGGTGTAAGTCCGCTTCAGGGATAGTCAGCATCCATGTAACCAATCGTAACCGCGTCACCGAGAGGTGGGGTGGGGAGCGACAGGAGGTGAATGAGCGGTCTGCGGGTTGACGAACCTGTTTCGGCCTGGTATTGTGACGAGCATCCATATATATTGCGAAGTCTAGAGGTGGACTAACTACTGAAGCCGGCGATAACTGAAACTTCGACGTAAGGTAGCTTGAGCCGCGCGAATCCCCCGCTTAAATGGGGTCCATGGAGCTGATTAAACGGCGGATCGGAGGCAATGCTTAGGTGATTGGGAGCGGAATGTTCGATCGGCGCGGCGAATTAAGTGGGGAGACCATATCGGGGTGGATGTGAACTCGGAGGGAGTCAGAGCCCTCATTGTACCGATGGCCAGCGTGGGCTGGGGGAAGGCTTGGGAAGCAAAACCAAGTTTAGGGAAGGGGGGAAGAAAGGTGAATACGAGAGGACTTATGGAGCAAAC
>JAIROO010000026.1 GCA_031257535.1 Deltaproteobacteria bacterium | reverse complement strand
GCTAAAGGCAACTGGAACTGGCGAGCCACGAAACTGCCAGAGCCCCGGGTCTTAGACGATCTGGCTGAGCTAACGGCTTTAGCTGGTCGCGATAACCAGGCCCACCCCAATATCTTAACCTATTAAAGCTTAAACTGTCATTATATGACTAAAACAAAACTTAACGAGTTTATTATATTTTTGGCTTAAATATATATGCTGACTTTTCCTGACCTTTTACGGCGTTTAAATAGTCTCATCGCCGATCTAGACGGCAATCTCTGGCTGGATATCCTCCAAAAAGTTAACCCGCCAAAAGAAGCTGGACCCATTAACTCTATCCATGACCTGGCTTTTAGGGACGCTAAAGCCTTAGCCGGTTATGGCCCTGATCTGCGGGCGATCATTAAGTCTAAGTCCCCTAAAGATCTCTCGGCCGAGGAACTTTTGGCTTTAACCAACATCCGGGGTTTATATCACCTTCTGGCTAGACTACCGGTGGTCCTTTTAACTATCCCCGACCATTTAACTAACGATAAACTCATTGACTTATATAATGGGTACCGGCAGATCCTAGTTGAGCTTGACGAGTATCTAGCTTTAACTAAGGCTGAAAGTTAACCAAGTGCTCAACTCCCCCTTACCGCCCGGGCCGACCCCGGAGACGCCCTCTTATTGGGAGATCTTCTTAAACGCCCGGAACGTGGTCATGGAAAAACCGGTCGGGCTTTTTAAGTTTCTTTTGGTTTTAGAGTTTATAAGCCTTTTGGTCAATATTTTAGCCTCAAAGCTAATGGCTCCCCTGCTCCCGGTCATGAACAAGTTCGCCGCGACCGTTCAGCTTAACCAAGACCAAGCTTATCAAGACTTAAGGCGATTCTTAACCGATCCAGATAGTTTTAGCCTAATTTTAAGTTACCTCTCCGGTTTTTGCTTACCCTTTTTGTTTTTATGCTTGGCTATTATGGCCACCTCGCGGGTAGCTTTAGGCTTATGGGACGGTTATGAGCCTGGGTTAGGGGATATTTTCTTCGCTATAAAGAAATATGTCTCTTCTTGCGTTATCTGTTTCTTTATTTCCCTTTATCTGCTCTTTTTGTTTGTTTTAGGCATGATAACGCTCATGCCTTTGGCTATCTTCTCCTCTCTAACCAAAAACCCCTTAATGGGGGGTCTTTTAACCATCGCTGGTCTGGTTCTTTCCGGCCTTATTTTTTTCCAACTGACCTGGCCTTATTTACGACGGATCCTTTGTCTCCAGTTTATACCCTTTTACGTTTTCCTAGACGGTCTTTGGGGTCAATTACGGATTAGACAAATCTTCGCCCGTTTAGATCATTTTCCAAGGCACGCGAGTCAAGGAGGCATTTCCTTAATACTTTTGGCCGCGATTCCGAACTTAATTTTAAGCGCTCTAGCCATGATCATCGAGCCCAGGGGCTGGATGTCATTTCCCTTTAACGCTTTGCTCCAACTAATCGCCACTTTGCTGCTTTTATGGCCTATGACGGCCTTAGCGGGTTTTTATCGCTTAGTTTTGTACCCACGTCCTGACGAGGACCCTAACAAAAAAGAAGAAAATGGAAAAATAGTAGAAGATAAGGAAGAAAATAGTGACGCTAGCGAACGAAGGAATTAGGTAGTAAAACCCGATGAATAAAACAAAAAAAATAGTTCAAAAAAGATAGATTAAAACAACTTTACTGCTTTTTTTGGTATATCCAAATAGTATATAGCCTGATGGTCGCTAATTCTCTGCGGTGACCATTATGACGCTCAAAACTGTCATTATCTAGCTAAAAAAAATGACATTGTTGTTTTGTTCATAGATCAGAGTTAATCAGAACATTAGTAAAGTTAATCAGACTAATATCACGTTTTTGTTATGTTTTTTGCACGAATGAGTGTTGTGATGTCTCTATTTTGGAAAATTCTAAAACTCAGTTTCATATGAATCAGAATTATAGAAATCAAAATCGAATCATTAATTGATAATTATAGATATGTTTATTGATAAATTTACTTATAATATGACTATTCTATTATTATATGAAAAAAATGATATTTAGATGATATTATGGCAGTCTGTAATTTTTCTTGACAAAAAAGAACGAACGAATTGAAAAGCGGTTTATAGAGCTTTTCTTATAGCCATTCCGCCATGTCTGATTAGGTGATGGTGTCCACGGCTTTAGATGCTTCAGGGATGCCTGAGCGGCCTTGACATGCTTTTAGCTGTCTTGGATAGCAAAAATGCGTTCAAATCTTTGAGCGTCTCTGGGAGCCATTGATGCGGCCATGAGAGTCTTGCAAAGTTCAGGACGGGAGACGAGAAACTGTCAAATCTAACGTATTAAGAGTCAATGGCCTATGAAGACTTTACAATCGAATAGGGCAATGTTAACACCTTAAGCCCTAGACAATCCCCGAGAAAAATGGGAAAAAAGGGGGGGACAACAAAATAATTATAAATAAATCAGCTCAAATTTTTGAAGATTGGAGAATTTTAAAGTTGTTGCCATAGCTTAAGAAAGGCTTAATGCTGTCATCAACCAGAATACTAATACATATTAATTCCATACTTGTAAAAAACAAATCACATTACGTTTTTATTTTATAATAAGATGCGTTCATTGGTTTTCTAAAATACTTTCAAAGCAGGGGATATATTTAGCTATAGATTGATCTATTTTATTTGTATAAAATTTAAAATCCATATCTGGCGGTTGAAGGTATAGATCAATCATTTCTTTTCTGGTAAATAATTCATTCAATGAATCAATAATGCACTGTTTAGCCTTATGTTTAACTTTTGATTTTAAATAATTATATTTAGGAACTAAATCAAAAGCCATGGTAATAACTTGTTCGGCATATAAATCAAATAATTGTTCTTTAGAAAGAGAATTTATATATTTAACAACTTCTTTATCTACTGCCTTAGCGTAGCTATTTGATAATAATGTAACAAAAAACAATATAAATATCAAAATGACTATATATTTTACTATATTTTTAAAAGACATATGTTATATTATCCTTATAAGTTGCATTATAAAACAAAAAAAGGCCATAAAATAGCCTTACAGAGTGCAATAAGTTCACCAAAAAATAACCATTCTATAAAACCATTTTCTCTAGCATAACTATAATTAAAGTAAAAAGCAAAAATTGAAGATATTAATCCATAAATTTGCAGTAATACAGATACAATTGTATGAGTTACACTAGTATTTTTCATTTTATTTATTTTTTTATAAAAAAATTGATAAAAAATATATAATTAGAGTATCTTGAAATTTAAGATATCAATTTTACTATGCTAGAGATTTTCGATCCTGTTAAGCATTTTGGCGTAGCAAAAATGATGATCTCAATCAAATCCTTTTTTTAGTTTTTACCGCCTGGGCTCAGTTTTGTCAACAAAGATTCCGCAATTCTAATTTTGACTTCTCCTCCTTCACCACATTTATGTTTTCATATGGAGAGACAGTCAACTGAAATAAAGCCGTGAATTGAGTCGACTTATTCCTAATCGCGGGGTTTCAAATAGACTCACGAGATATTCCAGCCGCTGAGTCCATGCGCGATAAGACCATGGATAAGCTTATCCCGCCTCTTTTCGCCAAACTGAGAAGGGAAGTAAAAAAAATTTAGAGATAACAGTTACTTAGGAGCCAGTGAAACCAGCCAAGCTCTTCTCCATTGGTGGTTTTCGGAACAGCATTTGCTGCCTAACCAAAATGGCCTTATGAGCGAGTTCCAATATTTTTTCGCTCAAAGAGAAGCCATAGAGACCGTTGTTTTTCTCTTTGACGCTGCCAAGGCTCAAGATAAATATGACCTTATGCGCTACGATAGGTCAGGTGTCGTCAAGGAAGACGATTTTGACGAAAACTGGCTTAGATTGGTCATAAAAATGGCCACAGGCAGTGGCAAGACCAAAGTCATGAGCCTAGCTCCTGCTTGGAGCTATTTTCATAAATTATTCGAGCCAAAGTCACGTCTGGCTAGGAATTTTTTGATCATTGCTCCCAATATCATCGTTTTGGATCGAATTTATAAAGATTTCGCTGGATTTAAGATTTTTAACGAAGATCCTGTTATTCCCGTTAATGGTTACCAAGGCAGAAACTGGCAGAACGATTTTCAGCTAACGCTCCACAAACAAGACGAAATCCATTCTTCCCAGTCTGTTGGCAATATCTTTTTGACCAACATTCAACGAGTCTACGCGGACAGAGACCTTCCTCCGTCCGCTGAAGACGAGAACACCATGGATTACTTCCTGGGCAAAAGACCAACTGGAGGAACGACTGACTCGAAGATCGATCTCGGAGCGATTGTCCGCGATGTCGATGAGCTTATGAACATTAACGACGAAGCTCACCACGTTCATGACCCATCTTTAGTTTGGTTCAAGTCTATCCAGGACATTCATAATCACTTGCTTCAAAAAAGATTTTCTTTAAGTTTACAACTTGATGTAACTGCTACTCCAAAACATATTAATGGTTCTATATTCGTTCAGACAATCGTAGATTACCCACTAGTTGAAGCCATCCATCAAAACGTGGTCAAGCATCCAGTTTTGCCTGACAAACCCAGTCGCGAAAAGCTTAAAGTTCATCACAGCGTAAAATATACTGAAAAGTTCGCTGATTTCTTAAAATTAGGCGTTATTGAATGGCGTAAGTCTAATGTTTATTCCCAGATAAAAGTACCGCAAAATGGCCTGGGTTTCCCAGCTAAAACTACCGCAAACCACGGCCCATTCTCAATAAGGGCTTGTACACACAATGTATAGTGGTAACTATACC
>JAIROO010000059.1 GCA_031257535.1 Deltaproteobacteria bacterium | reverse complement strand
TTATAATATTTCGTATACGTCGCTTCTGGAATCATCGTTCGCTCCCTCGGCAACACACAAACATCACCTTTGTCAGCTATTTTATCACTAATATTCCTTTCTTGATCCAATAACTCATTTTCTTTCCGCGCCACCCAATCCCTAATATCGTCCGTAGGAAGATTCCGTGGCTCCAAAATTATGATATAAAAATTCCCATTAATGATTGTTGATCGCCGGGTGTAAATAGTCTCTTAAAATCGCATTGTAGTATTAGGAATGACCAAATTTAGCTCAAGACGCTGTTTCACTCTCGCTGGCCCTCCATTTTTTGATAAACTCAGGAATCTGGCCTTCAAAAGCAATCAATATAGCCTGGTAAGGCCCTATGTCGTTCTTTTTACAGGTCATTATGTATACCGCCTCCCGGAATTTTTTACCGATATAGGCAATGAATAAACTCGGCTATATCTATAGAAAGGCGGCATAAGTCGGTAAATTATTTCGGGTTTTGGTATAGCTACGATGGATTCGGACGAAGGGTAAGTGATTTTTTAGCGCTATCTTCTGAGCGATAACAGCCTGATATCTTAAGTCGAACCTTAAGCATCCTTAGATCGCGCTCGGCCAAATTATTGGTAAAAGGAATATAATTACTTGTCATAAAGCGCAAGATATCGTCCTCAAGAACTTGAATCTGACCAGATGTTCAAAGACGACGCCAACCGCCTGAGATTATCTCATCTCAGTTCGCTGGCCACCAATCCAAGCGGGTTTTTGGGGGGCCTTAGGGTTTTTGGCTGTCTCGTCTTTAGTTTTACCCCTAAGAGAACTGGTCAAAGGTCTCCAGCTTGCTTTTTAGTCTTTTTTGGCTTATATTAATCAACAAATCTGTTTTTAAGGGATTTCTTAGTTGACTAGCGCTCGTTTTTTAAGTATCGCTTTGGCCGGGCTTATGGCTTTGGCCCTCTTTGGTTGCGCCGAAAAACTTCCTGACTCGGCTATAGGCCGTCAAGCTAACTTGGTGGCCAAAGAAGGTCGGAGCGGGGGCCAGAAATATTATCGCTTAGGCCCGCGTTACGAAAAACAGTTAAGTGGCATGGTCAGCCAAGAGTACGCGGCCATTTCTGGAAAAAAGGACGACATCCCTTTAGAGTTAAATCAAGAGGTTTTAATTAACCTTAATTATTTCTTAAACGACGGCCGGGGTTTTATGACTCGGTCCCTAAATCGGGGCCAGAAGTATATCCCCATCATGAAGGCCATTTTAAGGCAAAAGGGCTTGCCCGAGGATCTGGTTTATCTGGCCTTAATAGAGAGCGGTTTTCGGACCGAGGCCGTCTCCCACGCCAGCGCGGTGGGGCCTTGGCAGTTTATCGCCTCCACTGGTCGGCGCTATGGCCTGACCATTGACGAGTGGGTCGACGAGCGCATGGACCCCATCATGAGCACTTACGCGGCCGCCGACTACCTATATGACCTTTACGACATGTTTAACTCCTGGCCTTTGGCCATCGCCGCCTATAACTCGGGCGAGGGCAAGATCCAAAAAGGCATGCGTAAACCCGAGGTGGACAACTACTGGGACATGGCCAAAGCCGACGGTTTTTTGGCTAACGAGACCAAACGCTACGTGCCCAGTTTTCTAGCCGCGGCCATTATTTCTAAAGACCCCTTCGCCTATGGTTTTGAGATCGAGAACGCCGAGGTCGACTCCTGGGACGAGGTGGTGGTCCCTGAGCCCATTGACTTAACCATGGCCGCTCAGTTGGCCGGGGCCAGTTTAGAGCGGATCAAAGAGTTAAACCCCCACTTAAAACGCTTGGCCACCCCGCCTTCGGAGCTAGACTTTGTTTTACGGGTGCCCAAAGGCGTGGGCGAGTCCTTTTATCAGCTCTACGCCCAGCTCCCTGAGGCTCAAAGAAGCCGCCGGATGACCGTCCATCTGGCTAAACGGGGCGACACCGTGGAGTCGGTGGCTAGCCGTTATAACCTCACCGCCGAGGTGGTCAAACAGTACAACAATCTAACCGCCGACCGCTTACGACCAGGCCAGCGCCTAGTCCTGCCAGCCTCCTTAGCCCAAGCCCCAGGCCTCCAAGAACCTTTAAGAGTGGCCACCTCGACCAGTCGCGGCCAGAGTCGGACGGTGACCGAGGCCATGTATAACGAGGCCCATCCCCCGGTTTTGGTTAAAAGCGTGACCCGGGTCGAGACCTTACCTACGCTCCCCGCTCCGCGACCTTTAGACCGCCAGCCCACCACTTTGCCGCCTATTCCCGCTCGAGCCGTGGTCCGGGAGAAGAATCGGACCAGCCCTAACGTCATCGCGAGCGTCCGGCATCGGGTGCGGGCTGGCGACACCTTAGGGGATCTAGCTAGACATTATGGCGTGTCCACCGCCAAGCTAAAAAGCGACAACAACTTAACCTCGGACTCCATTCGCGAGGGGCAAGTCCTTGTAGTCGGCTCCAACTTGACCGTGACCGACAGCCCTCTCCCCCGTTCCAAGACCTCTTGGGTGGAGGAGACCGTGGCCACCCCGGTTTATCACGTGGTTAAAGGCGGGGAGACTTTAGGGATTATCGCCAGAAAATACTCCACCACCTCGGACCGGCTCAAGACTTTAAACTCCATGAAGAGCGCGACTATTCGGGTGGGGCAAAGACTGCGGGTGGGAACGACCGTGGTCGACAAAGCTCCCGCTAACGCCCCGGCCTTAGCTACGACTTACGTGGTCCGAGCTGGGGACACGGTCAGCCAGATCGCCGAACGGCACTCTTTAAGCTCGGCTAAGCTAAGGGAGCTAAACCAGTTAAAAAGCGACCAGCTGCGACCTGGCCAAGAGCTAAGAGTCGCGGCCGGGTCGGCCAAAACCCCGGCTCGGGCGACGACGAGCGCTAGCCCCACGACCGCGGTTTACGTGACCCAGGCTGGGGACACGGTCAGTCAGATAGCCGAGCGCTACGACATGACCTCTCAAGAGCTGCGTGACCTAAATAATTTAACCAGCGACCGGGTCATAGTTGGCCAAAAGCTAAAAGTCTTAACGGCCGCGGCCATTACCCCCGCCGCCCTGACCGGCCCCCACGGTCGGGCGACGGGGTCCGATCTCTACGAGGTGGTCCCAGGGGACGTTTTAAGCCTCATCGCCGAGCGCCACAATCTGACCACGGCCGAGTTAAGGGCTTTAAACGGTCTTAGCGACGACCGGATCCACAGTGGCCAAAAACTAAAAGTCGCTTTTAGCCAAGACGAGGCGGCTAGTTATCCGGCCGCGAACGAAAAGAGCCCGACTTCGGCCACCCAGATCGCCGCCTCGCGTCCGTCTAGCTCGCCTAGTAATGATAGTTACGGCCTTTATGAGGTTGTCTCCGGCGATTCGGCTAGCGTCGTGGCCGAGCGGCATGGTCTAACTTTAGCCGAGCTTAAAGCCTTAAACGATTTAAGCTCCGATAAGATCCGGATCGGCCAAAAACTTAAAGTCCCGCTAAACTCCAAAGAGGCCACCCCAGCCCGGCGGGCGACCCCCGCTAAGGCCCCGACCTTATACGAGGTGGTCCCAGGCGACTCGCTAAGCGTTATCGCCGCCCGGCATGGCTTAAGCTCGGCTGAGCTTAGGGCCTTAAACGATCTGACTTCCGACCGGATCCGAACGGGCCAAAAACTTAAAGTTAGCCCGGCTAGCCCCGCGTCGAGCCCCACGTCGAGCCCCGCGAGTCGGCCGAGGGAGGAGGCCCCAAGAGCTAATACCGCGCTTTACGAGGTCGCCCCGGGAGACGCCCTTAGCCTTATCGCCCAAAAACACGGCTTAAGCTCGGCAGAGCTGCGGGCTTTAAACGATTTAAGCTCCGATAACCTTAAGCCCGGCCAAAAACTTAAAGTTAGCTCTAATAACGTCGCCCCTAGCCCCTTGAACTCGGCTAGTCGGTCGACGACTCCCGCGGCCGCCAATAAGGTCACGATTTACGAGGTCGTCCCTGGGGACACGCTTAGCGTTATCGCCGAAAGACATGATCTGACCACGGCCGAGCTAAAGGCTTTAAACGATTTAAGCTCCAATACCGTCAGATCTGGCCAAAAGCTGAAAGTTCCCACCCAAGCCACCGCGACTTCCGGCCCAAGGGCGAGCGCGTCGCCAGCCCCCCCGAAGGCTCAAGAAGGCGACTATTACGTGGCCGTCGCCGGCGACTCCTTAGCCTCGGTCGCCGCCTTTTATAAGCTAACCCCGGCTGAGTTAAAACGCCTAAACAACGGGATCGGGGACAGTCTCGCCCCTGGCCAAAGGCTACTGGTTAAACCAGCCGCCCAAACTAGGTCCACGAGCGGGAAGCTTAGTCCAGGGGTTTACGAAGTTAAACCTGGCGACACCGTTTACGGGATCGCCAGAGCCCATAACCTTTCGGTCGACCAGCTGAAAAAATTAAACGGTCAGGCTACCGACGCCATCCGGCCAGGTCAGACCCTTAAAGTTAAGTGAGTCTTACGCGTCGCGCGAAATCCTAAGCTAAAATTTATTTTTAGCGAAAAAGGCGAAAGGGGGTTTTTTTATGGCCTCCATTTTTATAAGGCTTCGAGGGAAACAGCCCCATTTTTTGGCCATTTACGGGGCCGCGCCCTCTCGCGTTAATAAAGTTAGAAATAGCCATCAAAAGTATTTAGGTAAAATCATGCTGGATACGGGTATGGTTATGTTTAATAAAATATTTCCAGAGTGGATTGAAGAAAAGGGTCTAGGTATGGATTATATAGTAAATAAGCTGGTTAATGACGCTAAAAGGTTCGACTTATCAATTACTATTCCTGGCATCTTAATTAATAAGCCAAAAAACGAAGAGTCTACGCCTAAAGATTAATCAATCCTATTGATTACCTTGTTTTTTTAGCTATATTTTGTCTTGTTTAAACTTAAATTTATTTTATTTTCTTACTTTTTCTTAACCTTTGACTGGTTTAAATATACTTCAAAATATAGCTAAAAAAAGGCCGCCATCTCCCAAGAGATGGCGGCCTTTTTTCTGACTTTATGGCTTAAGGGGGAAGCTATTCCCAAAGGCCAACTTTTTTGAGTAACGGGACCGGGTCGATTAAATGAAATTTCCACCAATCTTGGTGGGCGCTGGGCTTTTCCCCCAGGTAGACGGCCATTAATTGGTTAAGGTGGAAGATCGGTAGGCCATTGGCCATGTTGGAGGATTTGATCCGCATTTCCACGTTCATCTGGCACATGGCGCAGGTCGTGACCAAACACTCGGCTCCGGCTTGGGCCGCGCCACCGACGATCTGGGTAATAAACTCTTCGGCGATTTCTGGATAGACCGCCGACACGAAGGCGCTGCAGCATTTGTGGGGCCAGGGCCAGACCACGACCTCGGCGCCTAAGTTTTTCATCAGCCGCTCCACGGAATCCCGGGGTTGGTCCGTGGGCCGCAGATCTTTAGGATACATAGCGCTGCAGCCGTAGTAGACCGCGACCTTCAAACCCTTTAAGGGGATGGCGTTGGGAAACTCCACCGCGTCGGTCTTGGCTTTTTCCATAACCTGATAGTATAGGTCATAGATGTTTAAAAGCTGCGCGTCGACGGGTAAACGGCCAAAAGCGTCTTCGTATTTTTTGCGGGTTTCCGGCTCAGTCTCTAGGTGATGCTTAGCCGTGGCCCAGTTGCGAAAGCAGTTGGGGCAGGGGATAACCACGGGTTTGCCAATGGGGACCCGGGAAAAGTTTCTCGCCCCCATGGCCACGGGAATCTCGTGGTTCATGGCGTGGCCCGAAGAGGAGCCGCAACAGTTCCAGTCGTTTAACTCTTCTAAGTTGACTTTCAGCTTAGAGAGGACGATTTCCATGGGTTTGTTAGATTCCTCGACGCCCGTTTTCATGGTGCAGCCGGGGAAGTAGGAGGCTTCCATCAAATAATTGGACATGGTTTCCTCCTAACGAGTCCGCCAAGGACCGGTCACGAATTTCCGGACTTGGGAAATGCCCGCCCCGGAAACCCGAGAAGGCAAAAGGTGAAGCTTCCGCATTAAGATCATCTTAACGCCTAAGGCCGCGTCTTGCATCCAGGCTTTGGGGCCCCCGCCTAAGGTAAAGAGCTTGTGGAGACCCATAAGCTCAACTTTGCTGGCCCGGCCATGAAAGCGCACTGAAGTCAAAAAGGCCCGGTGGAACTGCATTAAGGGCGTGTCGCCGACCGGCAATTTTTCGGCCAAGCATTCTTCCCGTAAATAGTCCATAACCCCAGCGATGTTAATGGCCATGGGGCAGACGGCGGCGCAAGTGTGACAGCCCACGCAACGCCAGATTGAGGTGGAGGTCAAAGCCTCTTTCTTTAAGCCAAGAACCGCTAGTCGCATGATACCGTGGGGACCGTAATCCATATACGGATACATGGGACACCCGCCCGAACAGCTCATGCAGGTCAGACAGGAATTGAGGTCCGTCCCCGCGATTTGGCCAATTTTCTTGGCGAAACCTAAGTCGGCGGAACTCATGTTAATGGGTTCTTGGGACGAGAATTTCTTCACTTCCCGGTCCATATATTCTCCTTAAGAGAGGTAATAGGGAGACCCAAAACTCGCAAAAACCAAGCCCTGGCCGAGTTGAGACCCAAAAAAAAACATCCAGCCGGCTTAACCTTAAGCTGATCTGTTCTTTTCCCTGGCCCCATAGGCTCAATCCCACGGCGCGGTTTAGAAGTCATACCTGGGCTCCGAATAAAGTCAATATATCAGAAGAAAAAAAAAGGCGCAAGTAATTTATTGACAGTTTCTTTAAAACTTTTGTTAAGTAAAATTATATTTTTTATTATTAATGTAAAAAAATAAAATATTAAAGCTAAAATTAAAAGGGACTGCGGCTTGTTTTTTGACGGGATTTTTTCTTAGGTTAACCAATTTTTTGGGGCTAAAAAGTTAGAAAAAATTTTTTTTAAAAAAGTGGCGACTTAAAGGGGCCCTAGTTTAGGGGTTTTTTGGCGTTTTGGCGAAAAAGCTATAGACTCGCCAAAAATTAAGGTCGGGGACGGCCAACTAAAAGAGACGGGCGGCTAAGTAAAATAAATGTCAAAAAAATAAGATATTTAATAGTAATTAATTAAACATTCACGGAATTTTTGGGCGTTAACGAATCATTGAGGCTTTTCAGCTAGAAAATCAATAGGCTCAACCTCAAAATCGTGCCAATAACCATTCCATTTAGGAACTAAGGACCAAATGCGCTCGGCTATGGGTGGATGGGTTTGAAAGAAGCTTTTAAGGGACTCGGCGATATACAAATGGCGGCACTCTAAGGCGGCTTTCCTTTTGGATTTTATGTAACTGCCTTCGTCTAAGCCGCCGATTTTTATTAGGACCCTGGCTAAACAACTGGGATCGCGGGTAAACTGGATGGAGTAGGCGTCGGCTAAGGACTCACGGCGGCGGTTAAAGGCGCATTGAATTAGTTTCCCGGTTAAGCTCCCTAGAAACCCTATTATAATACAAAAAAAAGCGGCCGGGATTAGGTAATAAAACCGGTTTAAATAGGCTAGGAGAAAGTACCCGATCGAGGTTAGAGAGAAAAAACCGTGTAACCAGCCGGCCATAAGGGTATTGTGCCGCATGTCGCCGTTAATGACGTGGCTTAGCTCGTGGCCTATTAGCCCACTGAGTTCGTCGCGGGTTAGATAACGCAAAGCCCCTTTGGTGAGCATAATGGCCGCGTCGTCGGGCCCTAAACCCGTGGCTAAGGCGTTGATCCCGTTTTCATGGGGGAGGATATAAATATCTGGCTCCGAGACGCCCGCGGCTAAGCACATTTCGCTGACCACGTTTCTTAAAATTCTCTCTCGCAAAGGGCCCGCCGTCCCGCCTAAGACCGTTTCCGTCTCCCCTAAAGGGATTCCGCCCATGGCCGTGGTTATAAACGTGCTGCCGCGCTCGCGGATCAACAAGACGCGGTTAATGGACGAGATTAAAGTGTAGATGGCGAATAAAACGACGGCGACGATAATGGCGGGTTTTACCATTTTGAGCTGGAAGGCTATAGTAGGGCGAGGGATCCGACTCCGCATGGAGTGGACTTTATTCAGCGTCAGGGTAGAAATAAAAATCAGGCCAAAGTAAAGGACAAAAAACCAGGCCACCGCGGCGAGGCTAAAAATTAGATAGAAAAAGAGGCTTCGACGACGGGAATCTTTTTGCCATTGAAAAAAATCGCGAGGGTTTACGCTTTCCATAAAGGCTTTTTTGTCCCTTTAAGCTATTGGTTAGAATAATATTGCCGGTTTTAAAGCGTAATTTGTTAAGCTAGCCGCGGCCTAAGACCAGGGTGGCCCTCTGGACCAAACCCCTTTTAATTTAGCGCGCTGACTTAAGACAGCATAAAAGGCGATAGTCTTAAAGTCAATTTTTTTAGGCTAATACTTAACCCGCTTTTAAGGTTATCGATCCGGGTAAACCATTAATATTTATCGCCTAAATAAATGTTTATATTAAAAAATATGATCATTATTAATTTAATTGATTGTAAAGTATTTATCTACTTTATAGCGCCGTTAAAATAGTTGATATTCAATTTAATCTTGCTCGTGGACCTGACTAATTATGGGAGATGGCGACCAATCGGGAAAAAACGTTAAGCGGCCTTTTTGGCCCTGATTTCGCCGCTCTCCTTTAGATTCTTTAAGGTTAACCATCCTTTTCGCCCAAGTTAACAGGCTATTTTTCCGCTAAAAAGTATTAAAAGCGAGGTTATTTTCCAAAAAAAAGAATGAATTCGCGCGGCGAAAGAGTCATTTAAAAGTTGACGACCTAAGGCGATAATTGATATAGAAGAAAAGTTTTGCGGAAAATTTTCCTTATTTTTTTACTTTTTTTTTACCTTGCGAGATCTACCAGATCTTTAGGCCAAAAAGCCCAAAAATCGCCTTTTCGCCTTTAGGAGCGCAATAATGGTCTTTACAAGAATACCTTTAGCTGACCAATCCTTCGCTAAAATAAGAGACGAAAAATTAATCTACGCCGACAAAACTAAATACGTCCATGATTTGGTGACTAGCGATCGCCAACATTTTCTGCTGACCCGCCCCCCCGGTTTCGGCAAAACCTTATTAATCAGCGCGATAGCTGAGCTTTTTTCTGGTCTTCGCGAGCGATTCCATAGCCTTTATGTTGACCAGACCGATTACGCCTATCCCCGACGCCAAGTCCTCTCTTTGAACCTGGCCTCAATTGACTCAAAGACCCCAGAGATCTTTAAATACAACCTTTTGAAAACGCTCCGAATAATCGCCGACCACTACGACTCCGCGCTGACGTATGTCTTGCCGGCCCAGTGTTTGGGCGAACTTACGGAAATCGTCTATTCGGCGGGCTATGAAGGGATCGTGGTCCTCATTGACGAATATGACGCTCCGGTGACTAGAAATATAGCTAACCTCCCTGTGGCCCTGGCCAACGCCGAAATTCTGCGCGACTTCTTAGCCATACTAAAAGAAGACGAGGTCGCCGAGAGGATCGCCTTCACCTTGGTGACTGGCGTAACTAGCCAACCTTTGACCGTCTCGGGCCTAAGGTCCACCCACCTCAACGATATCTCCTTTGATCCTCGTTTCGCCGGCGTTTGCGGTTTTACCCAGCCAGAGTTCGAGGCCCTTTTCGCGGACCAGCTTAAGGAGGCTCTTATAAGTTTTAAAAAATCTGGCCTTTTGGAAAAAGGCGCGGAGCTTAGCGACCTAATAGACAAAATTGGCCATTGGTATGGCGGCTACGCCTGGGATGGAGAAACTAGGGTCTTAAACCCCAATTCCATTCTCAATTTTTTTCGCGATAAGGCTTTTAAAAAATATTTTTTTACCTCCAGTCGCCTCGACCACTTGACCCCCTTTATCGAGGCCAGGCCCTGGGATTTCCTGGATCTAAGATTGGCCCCATATATCGCCAAGACGATCCGAGAGTCGGAATTACCTAGATTAGAGATCGCGCCGGTTCTCTTCTACGGCGGGTATCTGACTATTGATAAAACCTTCAAAATCCCCGGGGCTTCAAATACGTTTATGGAAGGTTATTCTTTTAAGCTCCCGAATTTTGAGGTCGCCGCCGCTTATTACGACGAATGTTTTAGGTTCTTAAACTGGCCGACGGACAAGCTTGAGCTCAAGAAAGACGAACTCCTATCGGCTTTTTTGGCCAAAGACGGCGCGATCGTCAGTTCCATTTTTAGCTCTTTCTTCGGCGAGGTCAAGTTTCATAAGAGACCAAAGGACGCGGAGGCCTGCCACTTTTTTTTCAAATTGATTTTAAAAGCTTTGGAATTTCAGGTCGAGAGCGAAATAGCGGGCGAAGCTGGACGATTAGATCTTGGCGTTTATCTGCCAAACCATAACTATTTGATTATTGAATTGCTGTATTATCCTTGTATAAACGAGCTTACTGAACTAGAAAAAAATAGAATTTTAGCTAAAAAAGCTAAAAATATCTTACCTCCTGAACTATACGATAGAATTATAGCTGATAGGATTTTATTTGTATCCGATTATAAAGCATTACCTGACAAGTCAACTAGTTTTAATATTGGAGCAGATAATACCGATATATTTCGATCTAGAGCGCCTATTTTAGATAGATATTGTTTAACTCAAACTGAAATAGACCAGATTCTATCTAAAACACTTGAAAATTTTCTCCCTGAAGAGGATATAACGAAGATTTTAATAGACGTTAAACCAAAAAATAAAATTTCCAACAAAAAAATTGACGATATATTATTTAAAGGCGCTAAGGACGCCTTAGATAATATCGAAAAAAGAAACTATCACAGCCTATTAGGTTTTAAAGAGGAAGAAATTACCTCTTTAGTACTAGTATTCTATGGTAATGGGAGAAAAACGTTCGCTCTTTTTGGCCAAAATCAGTCTGGGGACGTTAATAACGTTAAACCACGCAGTAAGAAGGGCTCGTCGCCGACCTAAAGAGGCGACTTTTTTGCCCGCTTGGCCTTGGCCGTGGTCGTTTGGACCGACCGAGGAGATTTCGGGCCTTAATAGCGGAATACCAAGCGATTGGGCTGGACCAGGAAATAGGCTGAAAGCCAAAAGGCGAAAGAGGAGCGCGAACCCCCCTAGAAAGGGAGAGACAATGGCTGAGAACATTGCGGCGACTGACCTAATGGAAATGATCTTAGACGGCGATAACCTAAATAAGGCTTACCTTTGGGTAGTTAGCGATAAAGGCGCGAAAGACGTAGATAAAATGGAGGTTAAGGACCTATCTTCTTACTTTTTGACGCGTAAAGATGAGTTGATCGGGTCGATCCGCGATGGGAGTTATCGGCCTAAACCAGCCCGCGGAGTCGAAAAACCAAAAGGCCAAGGTGGCGGGGTCGGTCGCTATGGGGGACTGCCAATCGTGGTGGATCGTCTAGTTCAACAGGCGGTGGCCCAGGTTTTAGCCCCTTTGTGGGAAGATGGCCTTTTTTCGGACCACGGCTATGGATTTAGGCCCAATAGGGACCTGGAAATGGCCGTTCGGAAAGCCAAGGAATACTACGACGATGGTTACAATCATGTAATAAACATTGATTTGGCTAAAGAATTCGATATACCAAACCAAGCTAGACTCATTCATATGATGAGGGATGTAGTTAAGGATGAAAGGGTTATTAAACTCATAGGTTTGTTTCTAAATAGTGGTGTCCTGAAAGACGGATTGATTTCAGCGACGGCCGAAGGAGTCCCTAAAGGCGCCCCCTTAGCCCCACTCTTAAGCGACATTTATCTGACAAAGTTCGACAAACAACTTGAGGCCAAAGGCCTTAAGTTCGTCAGGTCCGCCGACGACTATAAAATTTTCGTGAGGTCGAAAAGAGCCGCCGAGAGGGTAATGGAGACCTCAACCCGATTCCTTACGGACAAGCTCAAACTTAAGGTCAACCAGGATAAAAGCCAGGTCGTCTCGCCTTAGAACTCTAATTTTTAGGGTTTGCCTTTTTGATATAAAAATGAAATAAATATATAATTAGATATCTTAAATAGTAAATTAAGATAAAATTAACAACCGACTCGCCAAACCCAAAAACATGAGGCCTTAAGCCAAAACCAGAAATCTTTTCGCGATTAGGGCCGCGGCCAACAAGTAGGTAGGATTTTTTGCCAAAAGCAAATCTAGCCAAAAAGCCAAAAAGGGCGAAAAAGTTTACGTCTCTATGGCCTTAGCCTAACCGTTTTTCGGGGTTTTCGGCTCCTTCGGGGCTTTTTCGGCCTTCGTCTTCGGTGGGTTTTTAGGTTTAGGGGTTTTAGGGGCTTTGACGGCCGGAGCCTTTTTTGGCTCGACTTTGGCTTTAACGGTTTTGGCCGGCTTTTTCTCGACGAGAAGGTTGGCTTCGGCCAAAGAGATTAAGTAATGGCTCGCGCTTTCGTGGCCTTGGGCGGCGGCTTTTTGCCACCAGAAAACGGCTAAGTTTAAGTCTTGGGCAAGACCTTGGCCCAAGGAGTAAAAAACGCCTAAGGCGGCTTGGGATTCGG
This sequence comes from Deltaproteobacteria bacterium, assembly GCA_031257535.1. GTDB lineage: Bacteria > Desulfobacterota > Desulfarculia > Adiutricales > Adiutricaceae > JAIROO01. The sequence continues at coordinate 5,452 of JAIROO010000059.1, read as the reverse complement.
GGTCGCCCAGTTCAGCGGCTCGCCGATAGCTCTCTAAGGATTTTTCGAGATTGGCCTCGGTTCCTTGGCCTTCCAGATACATTCGCGCGATAACGCGGTTGGCTTCTAAGTCGTCTTGGGCCGCGGCTTTTTCGTACCAGTAAACGGCTTGGCTAAAATCTTGATTAAGGCCAAGGCCTATTTCATAAAGGCCAGCCAGTCGCGTCTGGGCTTCTTTATGGCCTTTCGTGGCCCAGGTTTCGTACAGTTTCGCGGCTTTAGCCGGATCTGGAGCCGTCCCGCGCCCATCTTTTAGGTAGTCGCCGAAAAGGATTTCCGCCGCGGCCGAGTCGCCGCCTTCGGCTAAACGCAACCAAGTCAAAACGCGCTGGTCGTCGGCTTCCGTTATTAAACCGCTAAAAAGAGCCTCGCCTATAAGGATCGCCGCTGGTTGGTCGTTTTGGTCGGCCCGAGTTTTTAAATACTCCCCGGCATTTAAGACGAAATCGTTTTGGTCCATCCTAAACCTCCTAAAACTTGACCGTAAGTATTGGCCTAAAAAGACCCTTAGCCGTTAAATAGGCTTTAGCGCGGCCTAAAACGCTAGGCGCTCCGCCTTAAGGCGTCAAGGCCAGAAAAGGGGGGGTGGGTTTAAAAAAAACCGACCAAGTGGCTAAGGTCAAAAGGTAGGGCCAAATGTCAGGATAAAAGTTTTGGCCCTAAGGCTTTTGGCTTTAGAATTTTTTTTGAAAAAAGTATGCTTAAAAAGTCCTTCGCTTTTTTAGTTTTGGCTCTTAAGGCTAAAACCCCTTAAGGCTTAAAAAGCCAGCTCCAAACCCACCGGGCAGTGATCCGAGCCGGTCGTCTCCGGCTCCAACCAGCACTTTTTTAGGTTTGGCCGTAACTCCTCGGAGACGAAGAAATAGTCGATGCGCCAGCCTATGTTCCGGCGACGGTCGCCGCCCCGGTAGGACCACCAAGAGTATTGGTCTTTAAGATCGCCATTTAAGGTCCGAAAAGCGTCTAAGTAGCCATTGGCGATTAAGTGGTCCACAAAGGCCCTTTCTTCGGGCAAAAATCCAGACGTCTCGGCGTTGGCCTCGGGTTCGGCCAAATCGATGGGGCGATGGGCGACGTTAAAATCCCCGCAAGCCACCACGGGTTTGGTCCGCCGGATCTTTTGGCAGTATTGAAAAAAAGCCTCGTAATAGCCTAGCTTATAGGCCAGTCGCTCCTCGTCCCTTTGGCCATTGGGAAAGTAGACGGCCAAAAAATGAAATCGCCCGAGTTCCAAGTGGAGGAGGCGCCCTTCGTCGGCGTACTTAAGATCCGGGAGCTCGGCGATGACGTTTAAGGGTTTTTCCCGAGTATAGACTCCAACCCCAGAGTAACCCTTTTTTAGGGCGGGGCTCACAAAGTAAGACCAGCGTCCTAAAGGCGCGGCTAGTTCCGGCTCTAAGCTCTCCAATTGGCACCGAGTTTCCTGAAGGCCTAAGACGTCCACCCCGGGGCGGTTAAAAAACTCGTTAAAACCCGGCTTTTTCGAGACGGCCCTTAATCCATTAACGTTCCAGCTTAAAAGGCGCACTTTTTATCGTCTCCTTGGTTCGTGGGGGCGCTTTTTTTGTCTTACTCGCGATTAAAACTTTTGCGGCGCGATTTTTAGTCGTCGTTAAAACTATCGCCAAAGACGTCTTCTATAGAGTTCAAAGGCGGCGGGCCTTGGACTAAAAAGTCGGCTAAATGACCCCGCCTTAAGTTCTCGCTGGCGTCGGTCACGGCTTTGTTTAAAGCCGCTTTAGAGCCCACCAGCATGACCAAGCGTCGGCCTCTGGTGACGGCCGTGTATAACAGCTGCCGCCTTAAAACGCGATAATGGCTGTAATGTAAAGGCATAATGACCGCCGGAAACTCCGAGCCTTGGGCTTTGTGGACGGTTAAAGCCCAGGCCGGGGCCAGTTCGTCTAGCTCTAAGATTTGGTAAACGATTCGGCCTAAGTCAAACTCTACGGTGAGTTCTTGGTTTTCCTTGTCGACGGCCACGACAAACCCCAAGTCCCCGTTAAAGACCCCGCGCTTGTAATTATTCCGGACCTGGATGACCCGGTCGCCAACCTTGTAAGTCCGACCATAATGGGTGAGAGAGGGGCCGGTTTTTTTGTTTAAGGCCTGACCTAAAAGTTCCCCCAAAGTCTGGGTCCCCAAGTCCCCTAAGCGAATGGGACACAAGACCTGAACCTCGGTTAGGGGATCTAAACCCCGTTTTAACGGCACGCGCTCGACCACTAAGCGGAGGATCTTGTCTTGGACCTTTAAAGGATCGTTTTCCTCGACAAAATGAAAGTCCACCTCCGGGCCTTTAGGCAAGGAGTCGGGCGTTTGACCCCGGTTGATGAGGTGGGCGGCCTCGGTAATCAGACTGCGCTCCCCTTGGCGATAGATAGTGGTTAGACGATAGACCGGAATTACCCCTGAGTCCATAATGTCGGCGAGAACCCGCCCTGGCCCCACTGGCGGTAGCTGGTCGCGGTCGCCCACTAAAATCAAGGTGGCTTGGTTAGGGAGAGCCCCAAACAGTTGGTTGGACATAAGTATGTCCAGCATGGAGGCCTCGTCCACTAAAAGCATGTCCAGATCCAGATGATTGCCCGGACCTTTAGCGAAGCCTTTGTCTTTGGGGGAGTACTCTAGTAACCGGTGGATAGTGGTGGCCTCGAGCCCAGTGGCCTGGCTTAAGCGTTTGGCGGCTCGACCGGTGGGGGCGCACAGGGCGATTTTTTCGGTCACCGCCCGCCAGATCCGGCAGATGGCTAAGGCGATGGTGGTCTTGCCCGTGCCGGGGCCGCCAGTGACGACCACGGCTTTTTGGGTAATCGCGCCTAAAACGGCCGCTTTTTGGTCCTCGCCTAAGGCCAGGCCCAAGGTCGACTCCGCCCATTTTAAGGCGTTGGTCGGGCGCGGGACGGTGACGCTGGCGTGGGCTCGGCTAATATTCAAAATCTCTCTGGCCGTCCAAGCCTCGGCCCGAAAAAACCGCTGAAGGTAAACGTCTTGACTGTTTTGGGTCGGGAGTTTAAAGAGCTTGACCTCGGCCGCCGCGGACAGTCGTTTTAAGGCCTCGCTAAGGTCTTCGGGCTTGGCCGTGGGAGCCAAAGAGGCGCCAACTCTAATTAGCTCCTCTAAAGGTCGATAGACGTCGCCCTGCTTTAACCCGTCGTTTAAGGTCACTAAAAGAATCGCTTCTAACCGTTTAGGGTCGTCGTCGGCCCAGCCTAAGGCTTTGGCTACTTGGTCGGCTTTTTTAAACCCCACTCCCTCGACTTTGAAAGCCAGCTGATAAGGGTCTTTTCTAATCGTCTCCTCAGCCGTGGCCCCAAAGCGGCGAAATATTTTTTGGGCTAAAGCTGGACCTAAGCCAAAGGTGGCTAAAAACTTTAAAAGGCGGCGTAAACCCATGGTCGAGCGCCAAGACTCGATGATCTTTTCTCGTTTAACGGCCCCTAAACCCGGCACTTCGATTAAACGCTCGGGCTCTTGGTCTAAAACGGTTAAAGTTTTAGCCCCGAACTTGTCGACCACGCGGGCGGCTAAGACCGGGCCTAAGCCAGGGATGAGCCCAGACCCGAGGTATTTTTTTAGATCCGGGGTTAAATCAGGCGGTTTAGCCTCATAGGTGGCCACCTCAAAGCGGAGCCCAAATTTGGGGTGCTTTGAGTAGGAGCCAGTTAGCGTAACCAACTCCCCCAGGGCGGGTCGGCCAAAATTGCCCACGGCCGTGACTAGATCGCGCGACGTTTTGGTTTTTAAGGCGATCACCGAAAAACCGCTTTCTGGATCGTGAAAGACGATTTTTTCGATTTGGCCGGCGACGCTCTCAGTCATGGGGAGCTTTTAAAGCGGCCAAAGCCAAGGCCATTTGGACGCCAGCCGTCGGCAAGGCCTCGCCCAAGATAGCTGGACTTAGTTTATAGCGGCCGTCGGGTAAGGGGCTAACGCGGATAAAAAACTCCTGGACAAAGCCCTCTTCGACGACTTTCGTGAAAAGTAAGCCCTCGCGGCGGGCCACGTCGTAGTTAAGGTCGCCAAAGATAACGGTTAAAGGCCCGGTCAGACCTTGGGGGCGATAGTTTAAAGGGTCAAAATGGTCAAGAAAGGTCGGTCGCATGCTCGTAAGGCTGGGGGCGATTAATTGAGAAAAGCCTTTCGGCCGCCCCGTAAAATGAAAAAAGGAGTTTAAGCCTTGGTCGCGCCACTTGCGCTCGTACTTGGTGTTAAGTCCGGCCGGCTCCTTAGTTATAGTTAAGGACAGGGCCGACTTTTGGGCCTCGGCTAAGGTCCAGTCGGCTAAGGTTTGGTCGTCGGTGACCAGTTGAAAAAGGCCCTGGTCGGTTAAACGGTCGGCGACTAAGTTTAAAAAAGCGGTCGACAAGAGCCTCTTCCCAGCGTGGCTTTCTCGCGGCCAGGGCACGGGAAAAAGAACGCGAATTACGGAAAGGCTCTGACTTTTAAACAAAAGCGCCAATCCAGAGTAGGCGGGCAAAATAGCCACGCGCGCGTTGGCCCTGGGCGGATTGGCTAAACGTCTTAAGGCTCTTTTAACGGAAGACCAGGCGATCTCAAGGCCAATAAAATCCCGCTCGGGGGCGGCTTGGGACGAGCGGTCGAGAAACTCGCCGTTGCCAAAGCCTATTTCAAGCTCCCTAGGCGCGTTACGACCAAAAATAGCCGGCCAGTTGGGGGCCGAGGCGAGGGTCGGTCGGTCTAATAAAGGCCCTAAAGAGCGGTAATAAGTTTTTGGGACCAGGGTGGACAAAGGGGGCCTTGGGGCCATAATCATTGGCCTTTTAATGGATTAACTCCAAAAGCGGCGAGGCGTAAAGGCCGAAAAAGAGTATTTTCCGCCAGATCCCCATAAAAGTTTAGGAGCGTAACGCCTTAGGATTCTACCAGAAATTGGGTCATTTTGGCGAACAAGATTTTCTAACCCTTTAAGGTTAAGGCCTTTTGACTTTAATTTTTTCTTTAAAGTTTTCGGCGAAAAATCGGCCAAAAACCATTTTGAGTCGCTAAAAGTAGTCGTTTTTTTTAAAAAAGGGCCCGGTCCTGACCCTTTTTGGTGGCTATTTGGCTTTTTGGCTTTCGGTCGATAAGCCAACAGAGCTAGACCCAAAAGCCGTATCCCAAAAAAGGGTGGCTAAACTCCGAGCTGGTCCCCCTCAAAGGGATAGACGGCCTCACTTCTGGGCTAACGACCTTCGGCGGACGCCAGACGATCTCGCCGGCGCTAAAGGGTTTCGCTTGGAGTTAGACGACTTCGCTAGCTAGAGGACCTCGCCGGCGGCTTGGGGGACCTCATTTATACCAAGCCCAGAAAATATTTTGAATTTTGGCTGTCCCGCCAAGAAGGTTTTCGAGATGAGAATGACATTATCACCCTTTAGCTTTTAATTGCTACAATATCTTTTTTGGGGCT
>JAIROO010000285.1 GCA_031257535.1 Deltaproteobacteria bacterium | reverse complement strand
CAACTTTATATAACTAAACTAGGTATAAGAGTCAATATTGAGTCTTGAAGACCTAGCAATCCCAACAGTTTCATGGTTCCGGGGTGAGCGCCCAGGGTCATGAGTGTTTTATCTGAATTAGCTGGAACTTTTGACTCGCTAAACCGGAGGGCCTGAAAAAAATCGCGGTTAAAGGCGAGGCGCGAAACCGTGGCCGCGAAGCCTTAGCGTAAGCTTAAGGCGACTAAAACGAAAGATAAGCGGCCAAAACAATCAAGCCTGACCCGAGTTTTTTTCCCGTAACGACCTAACGACTAGCGAAGATCTTTTATATTTAGGGGGCCGCGATGAGCTGGCCTTGGGATTCTGGGGGTTTGAAAGCGCGGGGGGGTGAGAAAACTTTTGAAGAACGGTTTTTTCGTGGTCAAAAACGGTCTTATTTTCGCTCTTACCAAGGGAGCCAAAGAAAAAACTACTCAAATTTAACCCTGAGCCAGCCGCGGCCAGGTCCAATCGCTTAAAGTTAGGCGACTAAAAGGGATAATTTAGTTCGCGGTCACGTTTTAGAAGAGTTATCAGTCATTTTCCAGGCGAATAGAGAGCTAGCTATGACGAATTTAGAGCTTTTTACATATTAAGCTGACGAAGGCGTAGACCAGATATTTAGAACTTGAGGCGGTCCTTTAGGTAGCCGCGTAAAGTTGGCGTATAAACCCTGTTGGCGTTGGCTAAACCAAGACTGACCAGATGGCAACAACCGCCAAATCTCCCTCCCCCCCCTTATTTTGGCGGCTTCTAATTTTTAGATAAGCCAATCTCGCTAGAGAAAACTTAGGCCCAGAGAGACGACCCTCTCCAAGACTAAATCAGTCCTTAAAGTCCGCCGCCTGGGCCAAATTCTCTTTTAATCATTTAAGTTAAATTTAAGCGCAATATGGAAGTGTAGATAAAATTGAAGTTATTAAAAGATAAAATTTTTAGAGGTATTTAATAGAAATAGCCGTTTTATAAAGGATTAAAAGCGCAAAACCCCCTTTTTTCTAGAGGGGGTTTTGCTCGGGCGAAAATATTTAAACGAACTTGTTATTTCTTAGGGACGGTCAGAGCCTTATAAGCCTCGAGCAATTCGGCTTGATGGCTTTTAACTAGGGCTAGATCAGCGTCGCTAATGGGTAAGGCTGGGTTGCTGGTCAGCATAGTTTTTTCCTGAGCCTCGCTTTGGCCCAAAGACTTAACGTTTAAAATAAAACTCAGTTTGGCCATAGCCACATTAAAAGCTACGGGATCGACTTTACCGTCGGTCATGAATTTGGCTTGATCAGCGGCGGTGGACAGTTTGGAGAACGCGACGTAGGCCTTGACGTCGTTTTCGGTCAAGGGAGCGTTGGTAGGAGCCTGGGCCAGGAGATTAGACGAAACAAAAACCAACAACAATAGCGAAGAAAAATAACCTAGACACTTTTTAAGCATAGAAAAAAACCTTTCCTTTAGCGTAACTCTTTAGTTCAGAGTCGCATGATAAACTCAACATTCAATCAAATGACGAAGGGACTCTTCATCCCGTTTAGCCTGACTCCGAAAGGCGCCAGTTTTAACATCGAAAGACTTAAAGGTCAGCTATCTTGGGCGCCCCGCGTCGCCAGGCGTCATTTACGCGTCCGCCGCTACCAATATCTTGGTGGGACCCCAGATGGTTTCTAACGACTACTCTAAAAAAAATAAGGCCGGCCAATCTCACCGCTATGGTTTGGCGACTTGAGTCGGATACGTCTAATAAAAAGTCGCCTTCTAAGACAATGGCCTTCCCCGATATTATGGCGGGTCGGCCTCGACAATTTCCATTTCGAGGCTATTAAAACGTTCGCGAGTCAAGCGTTCACAAGCGTCGCGGTCGACGCGCTAGCGGCCCAACAAAAGAGGACTTTAGACCAAGGGCGAAAGCCGTTTCATTGCCTCTTTGACCGCCAAGGTCGCTACCGGCCAGAATAATCCAGTCGCCTAAGGGCGTTACAGCCAACAAAAAGGGCGCGTCTATCAATGGCCAGCGTTATAAACTTTTTTTAAACGCGCGTCAAAAAATAACAAAAACAGACATCCCCGAAAACAAGGGGATTAATAATAGGTCTGATGACGACTGACAAGTTTAGGAACAATAAATTTCTTTGTCAAGTTTTTTTTTTGTTTGAAATTTCTCAGCTTGATCTTTAAACTGAAGTTCTGAAATGATAAACAAAAATAACGCTATAAAATCAGCTAGTTACAAAAAAATTGATTTCCTAACTATCTTTGCCCTCAATGTTCCTTAATAGCTCACAGGCTTTCGAATGAAACGGAGTTAATCTTTAGGCTACCGCCTCAAAGAGACGCTTTTACCCTCAACGCTTAGCGGCATAAGTTTGGCTAGCCAAATAGGTATTATTATAAGACTAGAGTTCAAATAAGCCAAGGATTTTAAAAGATTTTCTATTTTTTTATGGGGCGTAAAATGAGGCAAATAAAGCGGAGAAATTCAAATGAAATCATTGCGTTAGCTATAAAAATTTGGATCAAAAGTTTAAAAACTAATCTTGTAAAAAATCGAAAAAAAACATTGCTTAACGTATTTTTAGGCCTAAAAAGAAGAAAATGAATAAACTTTTCTTAAAGGCGAAATTCGCCCGCGCTCAATAAGGCCTCAATCGGGTCGCGATTTTACGCTTGACGCGAGTTTAAGCCAAATTAAGCGCGAGGAAGGTCAAGGAGTTAAGGCTTAAAGGCCGTCAAATTCCTGGTCAATATCCTTAAAAGAGATAAGACACTTGGTTTTGGCCATAACGTAAAGAAGGAAGCCAAGGTTAGTCCGGGCGACAAAACCGTCGCTTCTTTGTTTGTTAAGGCAAGCCTTACAAACTCGGAAAAACTGGCAACGGGAAAGCTTTAGCCTCAAAGCGGCCTCGCCAAAGTTAAGGCCTTGGGCCAGAGCCTCAGCCAAAATGTATTCCCTTTCGGTAAACTCTAAGCTGTCGCGAGGGATCTGGGGCTTATCGCTAAAAAGATTGAAAACCAAGGACTCTAAGGTCGGGTAGCCAAACTTGCGCGTGAGAGCTCGAGTCTTTCTTCGTAACGTCTCGAGGGAAATACCCATTAATCTCGCGCGTTCTGGCCACGAAACGTTAGAGTTAATAACGATATCCTTCAAGAAGAGGGTTTCCTGTTGGGTTAAATCCAAAAGTCTAAAACGAGACCTAAGGCTTTCTATGATCCTAGAAAAATCGGCTTGATAGAGCACTTTGAACTGACCTAAGCCGGGAAAATTAAAATCAACGCCCCAAGAACTCTTCTCGTAAGGAAAGCTCGTGACCGACAAAATTTTCTCTTCGCGAGGACTCTCGTTCCCGCTGCCGATCCAGATGGATAAGACGACCTGGTCGCGAAAAGGGCTAGTTTTAGACCCACGGTTTTTTAAGGCCAATGGGGCTAGTAAGTTAGACTCGTCGCCTAACCGCGACGAGTCGCGGATGGCCAATGGGGCTGGCAAGTTAATCGCGTCGCCTAGCCGCGACGAGTCTTGTTTTGTCTCTTCGTCCTGACTGACGTTAGCTACTTTTGACGGCCAATAAATTTCGTCATTTTGTTTAAAGATTTCGCTCACGCTTAAGCTCCCCTTTAACAAGAATAATGAGCGACTTTTTAGCCAAAGGCGGCTTCAATTCGCCTTAAGAAAAAAAGCGGCTCGGGGAAAATCCAAGGTCCAACTTTACGCCCGAGGCGTAATTGAACGGAAACGCGTTTTTAAAATGGCCATAAATGGCTGATTATTCGACGGCGCTTTCTGGGCCTAAATCCTTGGAAAGAGTCGACGGGCATTTCAAATTATCGCTAGAGGCGAGATAGCGCTTAACTATTTCGAATGGCTCTCGCGACTTAAAGACAGTCTCGATTTCGCTCTTGAAGGCCTTATAATCGCTCTGCCGCGGATTAAGCTCTTTGACCGCCTTTCCGTACGTAAGCCCGCGCGCCCGGAACTGGAAAAGCTCGTTCGCGTCCTTACTCAAAAGCGGCGAAGGGCCTATAAGAGGTTTGTTCGCGAACAACTTAAACGCCAGTTGTTCGGTCGTCGAGGCCTTAAATTTTTGGCGTAATTTTTTTAAGACGTTAGCTAAGCGAGAACCAGGCCAATTAAGACGGCCCCTTCTTTCGAGCTCCGCGCTTTCGGGAAACTGATAAGCGTCCCAAATAAACGCCTTTTCCTCCGCGTTAAGTTGGCCAAAGGCCAGCTTAAGACTAACGTTTTCCGCGAACTCCGTCAGGCTATCGCAATTTGAATGGACAATCGCTATCGTCTCGCCAAATAAACTTAAAATTACCGCCTCGCGCTTGGCTTTCGCGTCCAGCTCTAAGGCCAGGGACAAGTCCAACTTCCAAATTATTGGCGGCGGATCGGGTTTGACTTTTGAGGTATACTTAAGCTGGTAAATAATTCCGAGCTCGTCGGAAAAGACCCGGGTCGGAAAATTAACCTCTCCCTCTAAAAGCTCCTGGAACTGAAGGTTGTGGTTATCTTTTTTGGGCCCAATTTTCGGCTTAAATATTTGACCTTCGAATTTTAAAAACAATTTAGTCGCCTTATAAACACCTTAAAGGTAAAAAGTTTAGTGGCCTTGATTCTGGGATCATTTGCCACATAATCGTAAGTAACTCGCCAATCCCCAAAAAATAAACATACTAACGATAGTTTTATTTTCAGGGCTAAATCAATGGACTATCTTCAAAAATGAGGCCGCGACTTGGTCGATAAGTCGTCTAAGTCGACAAAATCTTAGGCGCGGCGCCGTTTTTTTGAGATCGGTTTTTTCGCGCCCTAAATATGGCGCGTTTAATTATGTTTAGGTGATTTGTAAGGACTTAAAGGCTATCAAAGGCACGCAATCATCTGAAGATAACTGGCAGAGGACCGAAAATGCGCTCGAATCGACTATCAAGACCGTAAGCTATCGTCTTTGGCGAAAACTATTTTTAATCGTTTTCGCCACTTAACCACGGTCAAAGTTAAATTTACTCTTTTTAATTTTGGCCGAAGAAAGTTTTTTTTATTACCTGGTTTTGTATTTTTTAAATTTATCGGCAAAACGCCTAAGCGACTTTACAGTTTTTTGGCTCGTACGCGAATTTAATTTAAAAAAATTTTTTGAAGACAATGGAATAAGCTCGAAGAGCCGCTTAAAACTTCTTTATTTAAGGCGTTACGTCTGATTATTTCCCCCATCAATGGTCTAATTTATTCATCTTTAAAATTCTAAATAGCTATAAAAAATACAGTAAATTTGATATATACAATTTTTTCTGTATTTTATTATATTTACATTAGTTAAAAATTTATAATTTCTCATTTTGATTTCAGTTTAAGCGCATTTAATTATTTTCTAGGAACTGTTTATGGCTTAAACTGATGATAAGCTCTATAGACAAGAACTTCGAAGCGCAAGTTGGCTCCAAAGGGATTTTGGGCGGAGGCGTGGTTTTTTTTCTGGGCTGATTTTTTTCTTAGCTAATTTTTTTGGCTGATTTTTTAGGAATTATCGCCCGCGGCAGAATTTTATATTTTACGTCTTTTTACTATACGCGTAATCTTTAAACATTTATAATCTATTTAATTGTCATTCTTACATCTAATTTTAACACATTTTTATAACTAAGCTCCCCCACCCTCTAAAGGATAAAGCTTCTCCCCTACCGGCACCCAGCGAGCTAAAATCGCGGCTAACTCCTGCCTTTGAATGGGTTTGGACAGAAAATCGTCCATGCCGGCTCGCATCAGGCTTTCTTTAGTCCCGGTCATGGCGTTGGCCGTTAAAGCGATTATGGGCAGTCGTTGAAATCGACCGCCCATAGCCCGAATGTGGGCCGTAGTCTCGACCCCGTCCATCTCGGGCATCATCTGATCCATAAAGACTAGATGGTAATCGTTCTTGACCACCTTATCCAAAGCCTCTTGACCTGAGGAGGCGGTGTCGCTCTTGACTTTAAAGATCCGCAATAAACCCGAGGCCACCACCAGGTTCATGTCGTTGTCGTCGACCACCAAGACCTTCACCTTGGGATCGAACTCTAGTTTGAGAGCTAGATTTTCCTCTTGAACGGGTTTTTGGCCTTCGACTTTGGGGACGATCACCCGAAACAGCGAGCCTTGGCCATACTGGCTTTCCACCTCAATCGCGCCGCCCATAAGGTTTAAAAGGTGCCGACTAATGGACAACCCTAGCCCCGTGCCCTTGATGTGGCGATTTCTCGTGGCTTCTAGTTGTTTAAACGGCTCAAAAAGAAATGGCAAATCCTCGTTTTTAATGCCAATGCCCGTGTCTTCGACCTCAAAGGCCAAGCGCGACTCTTGGCCAATAAGACGTAAGGTCACCGAACCAGTGGGGGTAAACTTGATGGCGTTACCGATTATATTGATCAAGATCTGCCTTAAGCGCACGTCGTCGCATTTGACGTAAGCCGGCCAGGAGCCTTTCGACTCATAGTTGAAGGTCAAGTTCTTGCCCTCGGCTAGGTAGCTGGCCATGGAGCGAATATTGCCGATGAACTCGTTTAAGTTAAAGTCCACCATGGTCAAATTCATCCGACCTAACTCAAGTTTGGATAGATCTAAAATATCGTTAATTATATTTAAGAGAGCGTCGCCGGCCATTTTTATGTCCATGACGTAACTTAAGGCCGACTCGGACAACTCCTTATCGCTAGCCAAAATCTCGGAGATGCCGATGATGGCGTTCATGGGAGTCCGGATCTCGTGGCTCATCATGGAGATAAACTGGGTTTTGGCTTGGTAAGCCGACTGGAAGTCCTTGGCGCGATAGCGATAAAAAACGACTAAAACCACCACCGCCGCCAAAACCGTGGCCAACTCCACGAACATGAGGCGATTGATTTGCCTAACGTTCCGACTCGCCAAAACAATGGCTTGGTCGTTGATATCCACCCCAGCTACGGCTATCACTTCCCCTTGGGAGCCGAAAATTGGAGCGTACGCCGACATTAGGCCATCCCAGACCCCGGCGTAAATCCCAAAATCCGTGGCCTCGCGTTGACCCGCGAAGGCTTTATGCACGTAGCCATCGGGTTCGGTCTCTTGGCCTAACGACACTTGGGTAGTTGGATCAAGGTCATTGTCCATAACATATTGGAGTTTACCGTCGACGTAACGGAGAAAATAGACAAACTTAACGCTATTTTCGAGGGCGAATTGAATAAGTTCCTGACGTTTTTGGGCAAAGAGCTCGGATTCGGCGTCTTTTGGGGTCTTAAGTTTTTCTAAAACCTCTTGCGGCATCAGACGAGTCGCCCGGCCAGCGGTATATTTTAGTCGATCGGCCAGATTTCTCTGTAAAAGAACGGTATAATCGCTTAAAGAACGTTGAGCCAAAATGGTGGTAACGACCATCCCCAAAGCCAAAGCGAAACAGGCGGCGAGAAACAGACGTTCCCAATGTGGTCTTAACTTCATAACAATATCCGCCAAAAAACGCCGAGACATTATTTTTTAGCCATACGCCATTGAAAATATAGTAAAAACACAACAATAAGTAATCAATAAGTAAAAGAGCTAATTAATAGTCAACTAGCAGTCTATTAGCCAAACTTTTTAAGTCAAATTACCATAAAGGGCCAACCAAGATGGCTTCGTAAAAACCTTGACGTTGAAATTTTAGGGGCGTAGCTCTACTATATACGCTAAATTAAAATTATAGCGAACACTATCTACTGTTTATAAACAAACTCTCAAGAAATAAAAAGGGGGTTTTTACGAGAGCGTCAACCAACGCGCTTAAGTTAAAATGTAACATGGAGCCTAAAAAAATGCTATAAGGCTGTTTTAGGAACTTAGTCTCAAAGTAATTTTTGATTAATTCGCTATCCTGGCCGTAACTGGCGATAACCTAAAAAAACCAAAAAGGCGCGGAAAACGCGATCTATTTTTTTCCTTCGGGGGGATTATGGTCTTCTCTTGACCCTTTTAGAGCGATTAGCGACGCGGAAAGCCAGGCTAGAGAACTTAAGAAAAGGGCCAAAGACCAATTTAACCAAAAACCAAAAAAAGACGAGGAGCTAACGACGCGCGAGAGGAGCTAATTGTAGCAGAAGTTGAAAGCTGACTGAGTTAGTCGAAGATGGCCGGAGCCTTAGGCGAGAAAATTTTCGCCGGCGAAAAATCTGGGCTAAGTATAGTTTTTAGTCTTGACGACAAAACTTTAGTCGCTATTACTAAATAATAATTTGGCACAAATTTGATTATTTATACAGACAATATTACATAAAACCGCGCTTTTAATCATAATAAGCGTTTAATATAACATATCTATATCATTATATTACCTTTAGATATATATACAGATAATTATTAACAGATTTATAACATCAAAATAATATCTATTATAAATACAGTTTACATTTTTTATAACTAAACATGGTCTAAATAAACTGAAAAATAATAAACAAAACCAGACAAGCTTTGGGCATGATTATCCTGCCAGAACTTAAGGGGCTGGCCCTCTTTTTTGGGGAACCACCGGTCCTTAGCGAAATTAAAGGCGGACTAACGCCACCTATAAACCGCTATCGGCGAAAAAGGCCCAGACCTTTAATTTAAAAGACAAAAATAAGCCCAAAGCTCCATTTTTTTTGTTTTTTGGAGTGTTTTTTTGTATGTTTATTTTATCTGATTTTATATGTCTATTTCATCTGATTATAAATTTTCTTCTACGTAAAAAAGATACTAAATAGTTTTAAAATATATTTTTACAATCCATTGGCAGATATTTTTGTTCCCCAAAGGTTAGTCGGTAATTTTTGTCCCTTAGCTATTTTCTTTGGCGAAAAACATTTGACCAAAAGGGTCAAGGATTAGCCCTCTGCGCGATACGCGAAAAAGTCCCGCCTCTCGCGGCCATTCTACTTAGGGTCTTGAAATCAAGGTTTTTAAAAAAAGCCGTAAAAGATCATAATCCCCTAAATAAAATCAAGGGGTTATCCAAAGGCTTAAAAGGTTAAGCCTTTGGATTAACTTTGGCCTATAGCTAATAGCCTTAGCCCGGCCCAAAGTATCTCTTTTCGCCTTAAAGCCGTAGTCGCTAAAGGGGTAAAACATTAGCTTAATGACGCTCCCCTAACCAAAGGTTCTAGCCTCACGCTTAAGCCCAATCCTAAGGAGTCTTAAGCTTAAGGCCGTCTAAGGCCAAGGAGCCCTTTTTTAGCTTAAAACGTCGCCCGGCTCTTAAGATAACTCGTAAGCCAAAAACGCGCGCCTAAAAGGGCCTTAACCTGAAATTTTCCGCTAGGATTCAGTCTTTGTCGTTATCGTCGTTTTTTTTTTAAAGGGGTCCCGCCCTTTTTAGTTAAGGATTGTTAAATGGCCATCGCCGTCCGCCTTTCCACGACCTTAAGATCCTTCGTCCCTGACTATAACCCCACCTTAGGGCTTAGCTTGGACTTCAGGGGCGAGACTACGGCTAACGATTTGGCCCAAAGCCTTAATCTGCCTTTGACGGAAATCAAAATAGTTATCGTCAACGGTCGTCGAGTCGATCTTAAGACCTTAATCCAAGACGGCGACCGGGTGGCGTTTTTCCCGGCCGTTGGCGGCGGATTGTCTTCGTGATCCATCTGGCCCCACGAATCCAAGAGAGCCTTATTCAAGCGGGCCAACAAGCCTATCCATTAGAAGCTTGCGGGTTTTTACTCGGCGCGCGCCAAGGCCAAGACCTAGACATTCGAGCCTTAATCCCTGGGAGCGCCAAGAGCCTTAATGGTTATTCGTTAACGGCCGAGGAGCTGTGGGCCGCGGAGAGAAAAGCCTTTAAAGCCTCTTTAACGGTTTTAGGCTTTTACCACTCCCATCCAGACGGCGAGGCCCAGCCCTCGGAGTTGGATCACGCCGAGGCTTTACCGGGATACCTTTACGCGATTATCGCCATTAAAGGGGAGGAGCCCCCAAAAATAGGCTTTTTCCAGTTCGACGAGGCGACCGGGAGCCTAACCTCGTTATAGCCTTTAAGACTCGCCGCTCGCCCCGCTAAAACTCCCCCTTGACGACCGCGACCTTTTAAATATACGCCGTGACTAATTTTTAGCCCGTCAACCAAAAGCTAAATACTCAAAAATAGTCCCCTTATGGCATTTTTAAGCCTAAAACGCTAGAAACGTAAAATTACCAAAGCGACTTAGCCTTTATTAACCAAAGATATTAGCCCTTAAGGAGCTAACCATTTTGGTTTTTAGGCTTATAGGCGCTAACCTACATTTTTGGCCTTAAATAACCAACCTCGCTTTTAGGCCATTAAAAGCCAACCATTTCGCTTTTAGGCCATTAAGAGCCAACCATTTCGCTTTTAGGCCACGCGGAGCCAACCTCCATTTGAGCCTTAATTTACCTACCTTGGTTTTAGGCCACGCGGAGCCAACCTCCATTTGAGCCTTAATTTACAACCTCGCTTTTAGGCCACGCGGAGCCAACCAACATTTTTGGCCTTAAATAACCAACCTCGCTTTTAGGCCAGGCGGAGCCAACTTACGTTTTTGGCCTTAATTAACCAACATCGCTATGATTGAGGCTATTAGGAGTCAAACTTTTCGTTTTCGACTCCTATGCCCACCTAAAACTATAATTGGTTTACTTGTCCTCAAAGCGGGATTTGGGAAAGTTTTTAAAATCCATGATCCTTTTGTAATAAAACCGGTGCGCGTAAATGGCCCCCATAGGGTTGTGAGCCAAAACCCGATCTTTCACCGCTAAAGTCACGGCCGGGGCTTTACTGTGTTTGACGAATAGATAGTCGTGGCCCACGCACAACCCCAAAGAAACGTTGACGTCGGCCCCCCAGTCGTTTAAGACCTTGGCCTGCAAGACCGGATTACAACAGGACTCTTGTTGGCCAGGCGAAAGCTTAAAGCCGTCGGGCAGGCCAATTTCGCATTTGTCGATGGACCCGACCTTACAGCCGACGGTCTTGACCTCCAAGCCAGCCGAGCGGACCACTTTGGCGTAAATCTCGCTCTCGTCTAGAAAACCCACGCAAGAAGCCACGCCCAGTTTTTTGGCCCCCAGCTTTAAAGCGAAAATCACGGTCTCCTCTAAACGGGTTAGGCGGCCATAGTACTCGGCCTCAACCTCGGCCGCGGCCCTGGCGACTTTCGCGTCGCGGCTATGGCCAGCGTACAGGGATTTGGTCTCGGCGGCTCCTTGGACGTTAGCCTCGGAAAGGCAGAAATTAGGGTACTTGGAGTCCTGACGGTAACAGTTGCGAAGGTGACACTCGGAACACGAGGGGTCCACGGCTTTAGGGCGCGGCGATTTTTTTTCGGTCATCATGGAAGTCCTTTTAAATGTAATTGGCTGGCAAACGTTAACTCTTTAAAGGACTATTAACCATCATCCCAAAAAGAGAGCTAGGCCGGGAATTTTAGACAAAAAAAACCGCGAACTAAATAGCTCGCGGCCTTCGTTAAAATCGATCAGCCTTTATTTAAACTAACGTTACCTAAAATACCAAAAAAACTTGAAGTAATAGTTTTTTTGGTATCAATAAGCCAAAAAAAGCGACAATAAGGTCTTCCAACTCCGATGGATCAACCTCAGCCAAAAAATTAGAGCCTGACCTTTTAGGGCCAGACCATAAGGAAAACGTAATTGATTAATTTTAGCAGATTAAGGTCCTTTGTCAAGCGACTTAGAGGCTAGCTAATAATCTATAACTAATCGTGAAAAAAACTGACGCGCTTATAATAGATTTTATTACAATAAAAAATATCGATAAGGCATTATATTTAACGTTTAATAATATATAAAAATATAGTAAAGATTAATTTATACCTATAATAAATATCTAATATATAACGCGTCTTTTCATAAGTCTGACCGACCGCCGTTCGCCTTAAGGGCCAACGACAAGGGGGCTATTTTTTAGGGGCCAACCGGGATTTGGGATATTTTTTAAAATCCAAAATCCGGTTGTAAAAAAGCTTAGAGGCGTAAATAGCCCCCATGGGATTGTGAGCCAAAACTCGATCTTTAACGGCCAAGGTCACGGCCGGGGCTTGGCTATGCTTGGAAAAAAGGTAATCGTGGCCCACGCATAACCCCAAAGAGACGTTGACGTCGGAGCCCCAGTCGTTTAAAGCCCGGGCTTGAAGGATTGGATTACAGCAAGCTTCCTGTTGTCCGGGGCAAAACTTGTTCTCCTCGGCCAGACCAATCTCGCTTTTATCCACGGCCCCGACTTTACAAACCACCGTCCTAACCGCCAAGCCCGCCGAGCGGACGGCTTTAGCGTAAACGGCGCTCTCGTCTAAAAAACTAAAACAAGCGGCCACGCCGAGTTTTTTGGCCCCCAATTTTAAGGCGAAAACCACCGTTTCCTCTAAACGGGTCAAACGCCCGTAATACTCAGACTCGACCTCGGCCGCGGCTTTAGCCACTTTGGCGTCGAGGCCATCGCCTAAGTATTGGTTCTTCGAGTCGGTAACCCCAGCCCGATTGGCCTCAGTTAAGCAAAACTTTGGAAAATGAGAGTCCAAGCGGTAGCAATTGCGGGTTGGACACTCGGAACACGAAGGATCGACTGCCTTTTTGGGCTCATCGGTTTTAGCGGACATAT
>JAIROO010000281.1 GCA_031257535.1 Deltaproteobacteria bacterium | reverse complement strand
CCCTGGGGCTAGGGCTAAATAAAAGCCTTCTTTCGAAAGACTTAGATCTTGGCTTAGCTTAAGGTCGTCGGGCTCTAAGACTAAACGCGGCGAGCTATAGGCGGCCGGATAACCCAAGTCGGTTAATAAGCCTAAATAATAAAAAGCTTCGTGGGCGAGGCGATACTTAGGCTGGATAGGAATGGCCCGATTAAGCAAAATGCCGCGGCCATCTCGGGCGTAACCTTCTCTATTAGGCAACCCCGCTAAAAAAGCCAAAGCCGCGGCCCCAAAGGCGTTTTGCAGAAGCAGGGTTTTTTCCGGCGAAAAGTTTTTTAAAGCCTTAATTAGCTTAAGGCGAGATCTTAAGCCTTTTGGGTCGGCTAAAACTTTTGGCCTTAGGGGAGCGCGACTATAAACCGCGGTCGCGGAAGGCCCGGCCACGACCATAATCTCTTTAGCCGGCTCTTCTTGGCCTAAAGAGGCTAAAGCCGGTAGACTCATGACCGCGTCCCCTAGCCAGTTAAGGCCCCGGACTAAAAGTTTAGAGGCCATGACCTCGTCTTTTAAGGGCGCCTAAAATCAGGTCTAAAAACTCGCCCGGTTTTTCTAAGCGTAAGGTCGTCTCGGCGACGAGGAGGGGCGGGAGGTTTTGGCCCACGAGCTTAACCGCGTCCTTGGCCGTAGTCACCAGCCACTCGGCCTGGCTAAACCGATAAAACCGCCTTAGGCGCTTTATGTGATCAGCCCCATAGCGGACGTGGTCGGGCCAGGCTAAACTCGCGACCGGCGCGAGATCCCAAGCTTTTAAGGAGGCGAAAAAATTCTGGGGGTTACCAAGGCCACAAAAAGCCGCTAACCTAACTTTTCGGGCGAAAGATAAAGGGAGAGTCTCGCGACTATTATTAATAGTTAAAGCCGTAAGGTCTAAACTAGCCGTAAACTGGGGTCGACCCCACGGGTTAGGCGGGGAGTCGTTAGAGGCGACGACTAGGTCGGCGGCGGAGCCAGCGGCGAGTCTTTCCCTTAAGGGTCCGGCCGGGAAAACTAAGCCGTCGCCAAAAGGTCGGGGGCCAGTTAAGGCCAAAACGTCGACGTCGCGGGCGAAACTTAATCTTTGAAACCCGTCGTCTAAAATTAGGATATCCGCGCCTTGGTTTAAAGCCAAGGCCGCGGCTTTGAGGCGGTCGGCGGCCACCGCGACGATGGCCGGGGTAATTTTGGCTAAAAGATAAGGCTCGTCGCCAGCCACTTCGGGCCGGACTAAGGGGCCTGCCCCTTTAGCCACTAAAAGAGGGGCGCGGTCTAAAAATCTAACTTTTCGGCCATAACCGCGGCTTATAATAGCCGGCCGGAACCCTCGCCCCGCCAAAGCTTGAGCGAGAAACGCGCACAAAGGGGTTTTCCGGTTGCCGCCTAAGGTTAAGTTACCCACCGAGATAACCGGCGCCGCGACTTTGACCGCCTTGGACCAGCCTTTTTGGTAAGTTTGTCGTCTTAGGGCGGTTAAAAAGTCAAATCCCGCGCCTAAGGGCCGTAATAGAGGAACTAAGGCTAAAGGGGGATTATAAGGATATAATCGGCTCACGAAAGGCCTTTTTTTAAGGCCAAAATATCCAAGGTGGCCCGAACGGCTCCCTGGTGTTCGACCACAAACTTTTGACCGGTCTCGCCCATTTTCGTTAAAAGGCCCGGATCGTTTAAAAGGGCGGTCAGTTTAGCCGCCAGATTTTTTTGGTCGATAACCAGGGCCCCGCCCGCGGCGACTAAGGCCGCGTAAATCCACTTAAAATTATGGATTTTCGGGCCACAAATTACTGGCCGCCGCCGGGCGGCGGCCTCTAAGGGATTGTGGCCGCCCCCTTCGTGCCGCCCAGGCCAGCTTTTGCCGATTAAAGCTATTTCCGCTAAAGAGTAAAAATTTTCCAGTTCCCCCAAGGTGTCGAGAATAAAAACCAGAGCGTTTTGGTCCTCGCTTTTAGGTTCCGCGCGGCGAGCGACCTTATCGGGAAAATACTCTTGGGCTAAACGGTAAGTCTGGGCGAAAGCCCGGCGGTCGCGGGGGGCTAAGATTAAGCGCGCGTCGGGAAAATTGGGGTTTAATTCTAAAAAGATCTTTAAGATCATTTCGTCTTCGCCCGCGTGAAAGCTGCCCGCCACCAGATAGCGAGCCTTAGGCCAGCCGGTTTGGGCTAAAACTTGGCCCCTGGCCTCGTGAAGATCTTCGGGGGGGAGGGTTTGGTCAAATTTTAAGTTGCCGCCCACCGCGACCTTTTCCGGGTTGGCCCCTAAGGCGATAAACTTGTCTTGGTCCTCTTGGGTTTGGGTGATGATTTTGTCGAAATATTGTAAGACTTTAGCCCAGAAAAAGCGGATTTTGCGGTAATTTTTAAAGGAGCGAGGACTTAAGCGGGCCGAGACCAAGGCGGTCGAAAGACCCTTTTTTTGGGCGGCCATCAAGACCCCTGGCCAGAGATCGGTCTCCACTAAAACCAGATGGTCGGGTTTAGTCGTCTCCAAAAAGCGGCTAATGGAGAAGGAAAAGTCCAAAGGCGAGGGCAGAACGACTAGTTTGGGCCAATTAGCCTTAGCCATGGCTAGACCGGCGAGGGTCGTGGCCGTGACAAAGACCTCGTGTCCGTCTTTTTCTAGTTCCGCGACTAACTCCCGGGCGGCTAAAACCTCGCCGAGGGAGAGGGCCCAGACCCAAACCCGGGTTTTGCCGTCTAAGGCGGGCAGGAGTTTGGCCGGGCCAAAAAGCCGGCTTTTTAAGTTACTAAGGTATTGGGGGTTAAAAAGGCCGCGGACCAGCCAATAAGGCGTGGCCAAGAAAAAACCAATAAAATAGACGAAAGAATAAAGGAGGCGCATCCACTGGTCCGCGTAGTCTTCTTTTTAGTTGATTAGGGGAGGGTAAAGCCTAAAATCCCCTCTTTGGCCAATTATAGATTTTTCTGGGCTTTTTGGCTAGAGTCGAGGTTTAAGGTCTTATAGCGTCAATTTAGGACTATAATAGGCGGCGATTATTTTATAAAAATTTTAACGCGCCTAAATAAAGCAATAAAATAAAGGCGGAGTATTTTTTTAGAAATAATAGACTTAAATATTGACAACGAGCTATTTTTGATGACCTAAGGGTCGCCCGATAGCCAAGGCCACTAAGGTTAAGACCAGGAAATAGACCACGTCGTTGAGATCGATTAAGCCGACGACAAAATGGGCTAGCCTAGGGGCCACGGCCAGACCTTGGGCCAGGTAAGCGGCTTGGGGCGGCAGATAAGGGGCGGCCCAACCTAAGGCCCACAACAAGCCTAAAACCCCTAAAGAGGTCAACGCCGCCCCTAAGGGGGTAGAGTTAAAAGAGGCTAAGGCTAAGCCAATGGCCGCGCAGGCTAAAATTAAGAGAAAAAGACCGATAGCCGCGGTCAAAAGACTCATTAAATTTCCCACCCCCATAAGCCAGATAGCCCCAAAAGGAATTAAGCTTAATACCGTTAAAAGGGAAATAGCGAAAACCGCGGCTAAATGCTGGCCAACGACGATCTCTAAGGGGCTAAGGGGCCAAGCCAAGAGCCGGTCCAAACGCCCGCCGTGGGCGTAATCGGCCATGGCCCGCATAGTGGTTAAAGGCGAGACCAAAAGGACGACTAACCCGAGGTTGGTCAAACCATTGGCGAAAATAACCACGTCCGCGTTTAAGATCCGGCCTTGGGCTAAGACGCTAAGATTGGTGGCCGCGAACTCGGCCACGGCGTTATAAAACAAGATCCCCGAAAAGACCAAGAAAACCAGAAGGGCTAGACCCCCGGCCGGATTGGACCAGAAAGCCAACCACTCGGCGGCGGCTAAGGTTAAGGCTTTTTTTAGGCTAAAGGCGGGGGCTTTCACGGGTCTCCCTTAAGTAACTGGCCTCCAGATCTGGGCCTAAGGCTGGCCAGGGCCTTGGGCCGCTTATCCGCCCGGCGGCGACGAATAAGGCTAAAGTCGTGGATTTGGCCGCCTCGTCTAAGGCGTGGCTAGAGATTATAATTGAGGTCGATTCGGGTAAAGTCCGAAGGTACTCGCGGCAGCGTAAAACCTCTAAAGGGTCTAAGCTGGACGTGGGCTCGTCTAACAGCAAGAGTTTGGGCGGGCCCATTAAAGCTAAGGCCAAAGCCACCTGCCTTCGAGAGCCTAAGGACAGCTGGCCGCATAATCTGGGCAGTTTTTCCTTTAAGTTTAAGGCCCCTATGAGTTCTTCGATTTTTTGGTCCGCGGAAGGCGATTTTAAGCCTAAAAAGTCGGCCGAAAGCGAAAGGTGCTCTAAAACCGTTAGATCTGGATTTAAGGGGGCCGACTCCGGCAGCCAACCAACGAGCCCCGCGGTCTGTCGAGCTAAGGCGGGCGACAGACCGTCGATGGCGATGGTCCCGTAATCCGCGGCTAAAACCCCGGCGATCAGCTTTAAAAGAGTGGTTTTCCCCGCGCCGTTGGGGCCAACTAAGGCCAGGCGCTCGCCCACTCCTAAAGTAAAGCTCGCCTCCTGGATGGCTAGCCGCGACCCAAAAGCTCGGGTGAGGTTTTTGACGACTAAAAGGGGAGCGTCCCCATTATTGGGCCTGGACATAGGGTTTTATTGGTCTCGCCAAATCGTCGGGCCATTTTGGTAAAAGTGGGCCCCAACCTTGATGGCGTTTTTTTAGTTAATGGGGGTCAAGGCCGGGGACGGCCAGTTTTTTTTCTAAATAGCCTAAGATGGCCGTGGCCACGGTCACTAAGGCTAGATAATAGACCGCGGCCAGTAAATAACACTCTAAATGCCGAAAATACAAAGAAGCCACCATTTTGGCTTGGCCAGTAATTTCTACGGCCGTGACCACTAAAGCTAAGGACGAGTATTTTATCAAATAAATAATTTCATTGCCGCAGCCCGGGAGAGCCCGCCGCAAAGCCACTGGGGCGATGACGCTCCAAAAGGCTTGAGCCTTTGAAAAGCCCAAAGCTCTCGCGGCCAGAAATTGACCTTTTTTAATGGATAAAATGGCCCCGCGCACGTACTCCGACTGGTAAGCCCCGCTACAAAGGGTAAAACCCAAGACCGCCGCGGCGTAGGGCGACAACAATAACCCTCGCCAAAAGGGGGGCCAGCCTAAGGGTTTAAAGTAGCCCTCTAAGATTAAGGCTAAAGAGGGGAGGCCGTAAAACCACATTACCAATTGGACCACCAAAGGCGTGCCCCTAAATATGGCCACGTACAAGTTTAAAAGGCGCCCGAGGGTTTTTTTCGCCCCCATGGCTCGACCCGCCCCCACCAAAAGGCCTAAAGCCAGCCCTAAGACGGCCGAGGGGACGATTAAGGCGATGGATAAACCCAATCCTTTGTTGACGGCGGGGATCAAGGTCTCCCAGTAAAACTGCCAAGTCGACATTTTAGCGACCCGTGACCTCGGCCAGTTTAGCGCAAAACTCGGCCGCCCGTCCCCCGCCTGGTCCGCCTTCCAGAAGCTCGGGCGGGCCGGTTTCCACCACGCGACCGGCTTCCATAAAAATAATTTCCTTGGTTAGGTGGCGGGCGAAACCTATTTGGTGAGTGACCATGAGCATGGTCATGCCGCTATAAGACAGCTGGGCGATAACGTTTAAAACCTCGCCAATTAGCTCGGGGTCTAAAGCGCTGGTGGGCTCGTCTAAAAGCATGACCATGGGATCCATGGCTAAAGCCCGGGCTAAAGAGACCCTTTGTTTTTGGCCGCCCGATAGCTGCGAGGGATAAAGGTCGGCTTTGTCGGCGAGGCCGACGCGGTCTAATTCCTCCATGGCCCGTTGATAGGCCTTGGCTTTTTTTTGGCCTTTGACTTTTCTTAAGGCGATGGCCACGTTGTCGCGGGCGGAGAGGTGGTCAAAAAGGTTAAAATCCTGAAAGATCATGCCTATTTTTTGGCGAAAAAGGTTAATGTTGTGGCGGCTCATCTCCCGGGCCGAGACCCCGTCCAGAAAAACGTCGCCCTGGTTAGGGACCTGGAGAAAATTGACGCACTGTAAAAGGGTGCTTTTGCCCCCGCCAGACGGGCCAATGACGACTTTTAGATCGCCTTTATTTAAGGATAGCGAGACGTCGTCTAATATTTTTTTGCCGTCAATGACGCGGGTCACGCGCGAAACTTCTAATAAGGGGCGGGGCTCGGTCACGTTTTTATAGCCTTTTTTGGGGTTCTTTCGCGAATTTAGTCTTCGGCCCGAAAAACGTCGTGGGCTAAACCCGGGATCCGGACTTTTTTGTCTAAAACGGCGAGGAGTTTTACGCCCAGCCAAGTTAAGACGAAATACAAAAGACCCGCGAAGAGGTAAAAGCGAATGTGGGCGAAGGTGGTGGAGGCCATAAAACGGGTGCGGGCCATAATTTCCATGGTCCCGAGCACGTAGGCGATGGCCGAGTCTTTAAGGAGGATGGAGTACTCGTTGGACCAGGCCGGGATGGAGATCCGGAGAGCTTGGGGCAAAATAACGTGGATAATGGCCCGTTTTTTGGAAAAGCCTAAAGCTAAGGCGGCCTTTAGTTGGCCACTTTGGACCGACAAAATGGCGCCCTTAAAAATTTGCGACTGGTAAGCCGCGCTGGCTAAACCCAAAGATAAGACCGCGGCCTTAAAGGGAGTTAAAACGAGTCGCTCTTCAAAAAGCTTAAAATAAAAGGACTCGATAAGGTCGAAAAAACCAAAGTAAATCAAAAACATCAAGACTAAAATAGGGACGCCCCGAAAAAACCACACGTAGAGACCGGTTAGCTTTTTTAGCCAACCTGGCCCGTAGACCGTAATAGTCGAAAGGGGCAGACCTAAAATAAGGCCCAAGAGCATGGCTAAGGCGATTAAAGCCACCGTATAGCCAGACCCTTGGGCTATAAAAAGAGCCGATTGCGAAAAATCGGTTATGGCTCTTAGGATTTCGGGCGAAAAAAGGTTTTTAAAAAAATCCATTTAGCGTCCCAAAAACCAAAAAAGAAATAGCCATGTCAGGATTAATGGACGCCAGGATTGTACTTGGCCTTTAAAGTTTCCCAAAAAGGATCTTGCGTTAAAAGGTCTAACCCCTTATTTAAGGCCTCTAAGAGCTCGACGTTGTCTTTGTTGACCCCGTAAGCGAATTCCTCCGAAGGAATGCCGGCTTGCCCGATGTTTTTGACGGCCAAGTGTTTAATAACTTCGCCAGCCGGGGCGTCGTTTAAGACCACGGCCGCGATGCGACCGTTGACCACGTCGGAAGCCGCGAGTTCGGCCGAGCCATAAGCGGCTAAGGTATAACGACGGCCATTCTTACCGTTCGCGTCCGCCATGGATTTGGCCTCGGAGGTGCCTTGCTGAACGCCGATTTTTAAGTCGCCGCTCATGACTTGTTCGACCGTCAAGTCCGAGTCTTTGCGGACTAGGACCACTTGGTCGACTTGCCAATAAGGCTTAGAAAAGGCGATCTGGTTCGCCCGCTCGGCGCTGACGGACAGGCCCGAGGCGATCAAGTCGATTTTTTTGTCTTTTAAACTGGTCACTATCGAGTCCCACTCCATGGGCTGATGCTTGACCGAAAACCCCAACTTTTTGGCGATCCAGTCCACGGCCTCAATGTCAAAGCCCGTGGCTTTACCATCGCGGCCCATCATGGCGAAGGGCGGAAAGTTGGCGTCAATGCCGTTAATGAAAGTCTTGCCAGCCACTTCGGCCGGGGCGGGCGAGACTCCAATAATTAAAAGAGCCAGGACCGTAAAAATAGCTATAATCAGGGTATTTTTCATTTAATCCCCCATTTTTAATTTTACCCATAGACCAAAAGCGGTCTTTTTAGGCGTAATTGATATGCTTTTACCAAATTTTATGTAGTCAAAAAGGCGTATTTACTGTAAAAGATGCGATAAATACTGGCCAAAGGCCCAAAGTTTTTTTGACTTTTTTCGTTTTTTGAGCCCTAAAAACGAGCTTTCGCTCTTTTTTGGGCGGCGAGCTTATTTTAGCCAGCGCGAAAAAACGGCTTGACCCCCTATTACTGGAAATAAGACAATCTTAGCCCCTTAAAGGGTTTTGGCCTTTTTTGACCTTAGGCTTTAGGTCGCCGCCCTTTTTGGCTCCAAAAACGTTATGAGGCCGAAAAAAGGGCTTTTTTTTTTGTCTTTGTCGCGGCGAGGGTTTATTATATTCAACAAAATGAGCTTTGGCAACAATAAGGAGCGATCGAGCGAATTAAGAAAAGGGCCTTGAGGCTTTTGACTTTTCCCTATTTTTGCCAAGGGGGGACGTTTTTTTAAGCCCCTATCGTTAAATCTTTGTCTTGAAATTATAGACCCTGTCTCTACTATATAAGCGATTTTATTACTATTGATGCCACTATAAATTGTAAATAAACCCGCCCTCGCCAATAAAAAGGTTTTTTTACGAGGGCCTCAAGTCTTTAACGCCAATATCTTTAAGGGAGCCAAAGCCTTGACCTCAATCACCTTAAGCGAACTGCCAGGCTTGACCGTCGGCCATCAAGAGGATCGAAACGCTAAAACGGGCTGCACGGCTATATTGTGCCCAGCCGGAGCCGTGGCCTCGGCTTTTGTGCCGGGGTTCGCCCCAGGCGTTCGGGAGTTGGATCTTTTACGGCCAGAAAGCTTAGTCCCCGCCATCCACGGCCTAACTCTAGCCGGCGGCAGCGCTTTTGGCTTGGCCGCGGCCACGGGCGTGGTCAGGTTTTTACGGGAAAAGGGGGCGGGTTTCGCGACTGGCCCCATCCGGGTGCCCATTGTCCCGGCCGCGGTTATCTACGATTATCCGGCCAATCTTTCTAACGGCGCCTTACCCGACGAGGCCATGGGTTACGCGGCCGCGGTCAACGCGAGTTCCGCTCCGGCCTTAAGTGGCCCTTTGGGGGCGGGTTTTTCGGCCGCCTCCGGCTTACTGGGCGGCCCGAACGGCGCCAGTCCCTCTGGTCTGGGCTCGTTTGGCGAGGCTAGGCCCAATGGCTTAAAAGTGGCGGCCCTAGTCGTCGTCAATTCTTTAGGCAGCGTCGTCAATCCCCAAACCGGGGCCATCGTCTCTGGCCTAATCTCGTCGAAAGGAGGTTTAGCCACGCGGAGCGAGATTTTAGGCGTCTTGGAAAAGAGCCCCCCGACCCGCCCTGGCCAGACGGTCCTCGCGGTCGTGGCCACTAACGCCCCCTTAGATAAATTAAACGCCTTTCGCTTGGCCCGCATGGCTTGCTGTGGCCTTTCTCGGGCAATTTTTCCCGCCCACTTAATGTTTGACGGGGACGTGGTTTTCGCCTTAAGCCTCGGCTCTGGGCCAGAGGCCAATATCTCTTATTTAGGAGCCTTGGCCGCGGAAATTTTGAGCGAAGCCATCTTGCGCTCGGTCCCTTAACTTCTTTTTTGGGGAGGGGGTGAAATTTAGAAAAAAGGCGAATACTTTTTTAGACTTGTTTTTACGTAGTAAATGTCTTTAGAAATTATTTTTTGATTAAAGTAAACGTTATAGACTAAAAATTAAGCTTAAACTGCTTTTGCGGCTTATATAATGTTTTAAACATATATAAATGACGCGTAGCGCTCTAACGTTTTATTTCGCGATCTAAAGCGTCGAAAAAATTCGCCCCGCTCCCCGCCGCTAAACCCCTATCTTCCAAAGGCTCAATTTTCTCAAATCTCGTTTAGCCAGAATATGGTCATAGCCCTAATTTAAAGCGGCGGTAGCCGCCTTAGCCTAAAATTTAAGGGCGAGTTTTTTTGGCGAGCGAGAAACCCTAAGGCTTTAGCCTATTCTAGCTCTTTTTGGCCTTGACGCCTTAAAGCTTTGGCCTTGGAAATCCAAAAAAGAGATAAACTTTATCGTCAACAAGATTTAGGGCTAAGCCTGACTAAACGCCTACAAAACTATACTTTTTGGGCTTTAAAAAAGGCCAATATCTTTTTTTGGGGGTGGTTAGCCAGTTTTTTTAAGGCCTTGGAGCTTTTTCGCGTATTCGAAAAGCTTAGTCTTGGCCTAAAAGTTAAGGTTACCCTCGCCCGCGCTCCCTTAAAGGCTCAATAGCCCTATTAGAACTTTTTTTCGGGCTAAAAATTAATAACTTGACATTTAGGCTTTTTTTGTGGATATTAATTTATCCGCAAAAATTTTTTTTCTTTTTTTGGTTTTGGGCCAGGGGAGACCTAGATTCGATCTTATTTTCGATCGACTTGGTGGGGATCTATTCGCCAAGCCCAATTTTTATCCAGGTTTGGCTTTACCTTTACGCCCTGGAAACGTAGAAGGGAGTGTTATGGATTCAAAGTTAGCTAACCCAACGCCGCTTGGGCTGATCAGTTTTGGTTTGACCACCGTTTTGTTAAGCTTCGCCAACGCGGGGTTAATTCCCGCGGAAGCGGCTATTTTCGCGATGGCCTTTTTCTTAGGCGGTATCGCCCAGACCTTTGCCGGGATTATGGAGTTTTTCCGCGGTAATACCTTTGGTTGCGCGGCTTTTACGGCGTTTGGGGCGTTTTGGCTTTCCCTTTTTGGCATTTACCTCTTGCCCGCTATTTTCCCCGCGGTTGACGCTTTCAAAACCGCCAATCTTAATGTTTTAGGAATCTGGATTGGCCTTTGGGGAATTTACGCCTTCCTGTTGCTTTTGTGTATTTTTAAAGGCGGCCGGATTTTATCATTTGTTTTTGTCACTTTAGTCATTGTGTTCTGGTCGCTTTCGGCGTTTTATTTCACCCAATCCCCGGCTATCTTGACTTTCGCTGGGTATTTAGGCATCGTTTGCGGCGGCTCGGCTTTCTATTTAGGCACGGCCATTGTTTTGGACGAAACGGCGGGCAAAAAGATTTTGCCTTATTAATCGCTAGCCTTTTTTCGTTTCTTTGTTTTGACGGCGGAAAATTGTCTTTTGGCCTAAAAGCCAATAACTAAGCCAAAAAAACTTAGCCGACCAGTTCGCTTAATTTTTTAGCGATTTGGTCGGCTTTTTTTTATCGACTTAATTTTTTTTTAGGTTTTATTGATTTTTTAAAATCGCCTCGACCGTGGCCACGTCTTCGGGGACGTCAATTTCTGGGGAGGGGCCCTGGCCGACTTTAACTAGAATGGAAAAGCCCTTTTCTAAGATCCTTAGCTGCTCTAAATTTTCGGCCGCCTCTAAAAGGCCGCGCGGCCAGCTTAAAAATTGGCGAAGAAACTTAACCCGATAAGCGTAAAGGCCCACGTGTTTGTAGTAAAGGGTCCCCTCGCCGTCGCGGGTAAAGGGGATGGGGGCTCGGGAAAAATATAAGGCCCGGCCTTGGGAGTCAAAAACCACTTTGACGTGATTGGGATTAAGGACGTCTTTAAGGTCGTCAAAGGGCACGGCGATGGTCGTTACTGAGTGTTTTGAGGTTAAAAGGGAGTTGGCTATTTGGCCGACGTAATCAGGATCCAGTAAGGGTAAATCTCCTTGAACGTTAACCACGACGTCGTCGTCGGCTAAATTTAACAAGCTCGCGGCCTCGGCTAAGCGGTCGGTCCCGCTGGCGTGGCTTTGGGCGGTCATTAAAGCCTGGCCCCCGGCCGCGGTCACGGCCTTAAAGATTCGCTGGTCGTCGGTGGCCACGTAGACTTCGGTTAAAGGAGCTTTTTTGGCCCGGGCGTAGACCCTTTCAATCATGGTTTGGCCGGCGATTAAGGCTAAGGGTTTGCCGGGAAAACGGCTGGAGGCCCAGCGAGCGGGAATTACGCCCACTAATTTAGTCTCTTTCGCGTTTTTAGTCGACTCGGAGCTACTCATTAATAGTTACTCTAAGAAAAAAAGAACAAAAAAGCGTTAATATCTAAACAAATGGCCATGGGCTAATTGGGAAAGCGCCAAATGGGCGACCAGCCAGCGTAAACTTTCTGGCCTAAGCCGACCATAATCTCGGCCTCCGGCGGCAGATAAAGATCCACTCTCGAGCCAAAACGAATAAGGCCAAAGCGCTGGCCCCGGGTCAGACTCTGGCCAGGTTTGACCCAGCTGACGATCCGTCGGGCGATGAGGCCGGCGATCTGGATCATGACGATCTGGCGATTTTGGTCGTCGTTTAAAATTAAGGCGTTGCGTTCGTTTTGAGTGCTGGATTTGTCGAAGCTGGCGTTAAAAAACTTGCCCGCGAAATACATTTGCCCTTCCAAGCGAGCGTCGCAAGGGACCCTATTCACGTGGACGTTAAAAACGTTCATGAAAACGCTGACTTTGATGGTTTTGGCGAGAGTAATAGGGCAGGTCGCCCCCCGGTCGACGCGAATGATTTGGCCGTCGGCCGGCGAAAGGCCAAAGCCTATTGGCGGCGGGTCGCGCCTTGGATCCCGAAAAAAGGCCACGGTGAAGAGCAATAAGAGAAAAAAGATGACTAAAAGGCAATTCCAGTCGAAGAAAAAGGCGATCAAACAGGCCAAAACCAGGCCTAAAATAAAGGGTAAACCCGGCCGAGCCACGAAAAGGGAGTTGTTAATATTAAACTCAGGAATTTTGTCTTTAAAATAATCGTCAAGCATATTTTTCTCTTTTATAAATATATGTTAAAAGACTTAATTAGCCTTTTATAGACAAGAGATCGAGAGATTGGCGGCGGGACCAGAAGTTTCCCCCCCCCAGAACGAATTTTTTTAGCGGCTAATTATTTTCTAACGACAAAAAGGCCAGGGTCAAAAGACTAAAAGACAGCTTTTCAATTATTTCACAAGTCGCGGGGGAAAAAAAGGCCTTTTTCCGAAGGCTTTAGCCAAAAATCATTTTTTATGCTAATATATTAAATAAAGTATAAATATTTGTTATTAAAAGATTGATTTAGAAATTTTATAAAAAGTATTTGGATCATATTATTATTATATTAACTATGTTGTTTTTTTTGTATCTTTAAAAAAATTAGCCTAAGCTCCAATTTCAGCACATAGGTCTTCCCCAAGAGCTGGACAATTTAAGACAATAGCCTCAATTGGCCTTTTTTGAGGTTTTTAAATCAAGATCGCGAGGTCAATATTTAGTTGACGTTTGGCTAAAGTTTTGCTATTTTTATTGGTCAAGTCGACGCCTAAATTGTTTTTTTTAATTATCCGCTAATTTTGTAAAAAGTCGCGCCGCCGCGCCAAGTCTTTTTTTACAAAAATCTGTTTTGATTAAAATATTGTGATTTTATGAAACAATTAACTTTGATGTTTATTGTTTGTTCATTTTTTATATCTATAAGTTGGATCAATCCCTTACTGGCCGAACAATTTTTCTTGGTCCCGGCGGTTAAAGACATGGCCGGGCCAGGTCGCGGCTTTACGGGCGGCGGCCAAGACCTGCATATTTTCCAATTTGACGATTTGTGGGGTTTTATTGACGTTAAAGGTAATATCGTTATCCCGCCAATTTTCGCGAAAGCCGCTAATTTTAGCTCAAATGGTTTGGCTACGGTCACTGACTTAAACGGCGGCGTGGGTTTGGTCGATTCTAATGGGGCCTGGTTCGCTCGCCCCGGTTTTACCGAAGCCCAGGTTTTGGAGATAGATGGGGAATACGCCGTAACGGCCAAGGTGGGCGACTTTTGGGGGGCTTTAGACGAGACCGGCCAATGGCTTCTCGCCCCGCGCTTTTCACGCCTTTTTTTCTTAAGCCAAAAGGCTTTCGCGGCCAAGTACCTTGACCAGATGGGTTTAGTATCGGCCAAGGACGGTTGGCTCCTCGCCCCGGCTTACGCGGATTTGACCTTAGGAGCTAAATACGAGGACAAAAGCCGGAACTTAATTAAGATAAACCAGAATAAAAAATTAGGTCTGGCTGATCTAAATGGTAAAATTATTATCGCGCCAGAATTTGACGTTTTAACTCAAGTGGATGATAATTTAGACTTTTTTATCGTCCAAATAGACGATCAAATTGGCGTTATAGACATAAAAGGTCAGTACATCGTGCCTTTATCGACTTTAAAACTGACCTATAATAAAAAGAAAAAGGAAATTTGGCAAAAGAACGACAATGCTCGAGGCCTGATCTATCCTCTTAGCCCGAGGAGTTCGCCCCGGGCTTTAACCTTACCGGAAATCTGGGCGCATTTAAACGAAGCGAGTTACCCTTTAGCCCCTTGCGTCGAGATTGTCTTAATTAAAGACGAATGCGGCTGCGACCCGCCTTCTAGACAAAGATGGAAAGGTTATTGCGACGCCAAGGGTAAATTTATCCATGGGCCTTTTGAGGAAACCGGCCCTTTCGCCGATTACGGTTTAGCTTTAGTCAAAAAGAATGGCCGTTACGGCTATATTGACCCGAAAGGCCAGGCCGCGACCCCTTTTAAGTTTGAGGCCGGGGGACTTTTTTACGAGCCCGGGATCGCGGCGGTTAAAGCCAATGGCCTCTGGGGCCTCATCAACGCCAAAGGGGCCTACTTAATCGAAGCCGCCTATTTAAGCCTGACCATTTTGCCGAAGACTCAACTGGTGGTGGCCAAAAAAGGCTCTAAATACGCTATTTTTCGGGTCAATGGCAGTTTGGCCTATCCGCCCATATTTGACGATTATCGCGAGTCTGGCCAAACCCAGAAATTATGGGTAAAATACCAAGGTTTTTGGGGCTTAATTGACTCTAAGGGGCAATGGAAAGTTACGCCAAAGTTTGATGAAATAGGTGATTTACATAAAAGTGGCATGATGCCCGTCAAATACCAGGGAAAATACGCTTTAATTGATGAACAAATTAATTTTATAGCTTATACTGATATAGAAAATAATATATATGTAGTTAAAAATGGGGCTGGTCAAATAATCTGGCCCATTATAAGCGGCCCTAAGGCTAATTAGGCGTTTACGCCCTCAAATTTTTCTAGCCATTTAAGGAACTATTAGCTTAATGCCTAATCGGATAATCCATAGCTCAAGTTTAAGCCAGAGCCAGATTTCTGACGTTAATAATATTGAAATTATTTCTAATTATATAGTTTTAAGTTCTTTAATTTTGGATAATTCGCCTGATTCGGCCGTGGTTTTGGCTGAACCCGTCAAAAACCTGGAAAGCGATCGGATTAACTGGTTTTCTAATTTAGAGGGCGAGGTGGTCCCTTTAAAAAGCGTGGACCCGGACAAATTGGCTTTAGCCCTGGCCAATCTCGACGATTTTAATAATTTTATCCAAAAATTATCTCAAAAATGTTTAAGCGCGGATAATTTAAAAATAAAGAAAAACGGTCAGCTCTTGGCCAGGCTTTTACAATATCCCGAGGCCCGCGAATATTACTTTGTGGGCGAAAAAGTCGTCGTGGTTGGCTGGGGCCTAAAAACCTTAGTCAGCCTCCCAATTTTGGACAACCAGCTTTCTGAATCGCTCAAAGCGGATCCACCGCCTATTGTCGCGGGGGAGGCGCCCCCCCCGAAGAAAGTTAAAGCTCCCAAAGAGCCGAAAGCCAAGCCGCCAAAAATCGTCTACGAGCCTTTTAATTGGCGCTCTTTCGCCAAAAAAACGTTTTTCGGGGCTTTGGTTGGCCTGGTATTGGCTTTAGCCTTGATTTACGTCTTAGACCGCCGGGTTTTTACGGCCGTGAAAATTTTGGCCGTGACCCCGAAACTTAATGGCCAGCTTTTTGACGAAAATGAAAATTATTTAGCCGAGACGCGGCAGGTCGTCACTAAGCTTAAAGACGATTTTAAAAACCAGAAAAGTAATTGCCTGATTTTTTCGCAAAAAGATGTTTTGGCTAATAATTTCTCTTATCTGGATGGTTGTTGGGAAACCAAAACTAGTTTTTTAAACGCTTTTGATGGGCAAAAGACAACTTTTGGCTTCTGTTACCAAAAAAACTCTCAAAAAGCTAACTTAAAAGCTAGCCCCTTTGGGTCAACGCCTTGCCAGGCCGAAGCTGAGGTCACTTATCGGGCGGCGTTTTTAACTTTAAAGGCCAGCGAAGAGTTGGCTTGCGACGACGAGGGGGCTTTTCCCCAGTTCGAGATTAAGTGCGCTCCCTCCCCCGACGGCTCTTCGGCCAAGTGCGATTTGACCCAAGCGGGCGATCTGACCGCGGTTTTTCCAGTGGAGTTTTTAAAGCGTCCCAACGATTAGCCGTTTTTTATAAATTTATATGTTTTTTTTATTTTTACTTTGTTTTTAGGAGAACAAAGATGATCGCCAAAATTCTCGCTGTCGCGAAAAATCAACTGGCTTTTGTCGTTGGCCTCGCGGTCCTGACTTCTTTAGTCACTGGCTGCGCTGGGCAAAAATTAGGCAAACAAACCGTGGTCGTTAAGCATTACCCCGAATGTTATCGCCCCATTAACGATTTACGGGAAGCCGCGAAAAAAGTTAATCAAGCCACGGCCGCGGGGGCTATTTTTGGGGCTATTACTGGGGCGGCTATCGCTTACACCTCCTCCGGCGGCAACCGGGCCGACGTGGTTAAAGGGGCCGTTGGCGGGGCTTTGACGGGAGCTGGTTTAGGTTACCTTATTTCCAGCGAGGTCCAGGCTATGGATCAAGCCGAGCGTTTTAGAACTTACGTGCAGGCCATGGACATGGACATTGGCAACATGAAGCAAGCCGTGGCCGCGGCCAAGATCACTAATGGTTGCTACAAAAAACAGTACGCCGCCTTGACCAAAAACTATAAGGCCGGTCGGATTCCTGAGGCCGAGATGACCGAGCGCTTAAAGGAAATCCAAGACGGGACCAACGACGCCATCACCATCCTCAACAATTACTCTGAAGGCGCGACCACGGCCGCTAACACCTACGACCAAGTCATCGCCATGGAACGGGAACGGCCAGATCGGGCCTCCACCGCCCTGATCAGTAACCTCTCCAAGAAGAAGGCCAGCCAAGTCCAGACGGCCCGGACTATCGCCACAGAGGTAGCCACGACCACGAAATTCCATGACATGCTAGCTAGTTCGGCCTTAACGCGAGAGAATTACCGGAACTAAAAAGCCACTCTTGGTTAGCTATTTACGCCTATAAGCCTTAGCGTCTCTTTTGGCCATTATGGCCTTTAGAGACGCTTTAAAGGCCTATTTTTTGGCCAATTTTTATTAAACCCTGGATAATCTATTATATGAGTTTAGCCCAAAAGGCCGCTCCTACTAGTCTATTACCTGTAAAACGTAGTTATGGTTCTGGATTTTTTTTAGGTTTAGTTCTAGTTGGGGTTATTTTTTGGTTTTTATATTATCAATACTATAATATAATACTATATAGATCTCAAGTCGCTAAAATAGACAGTAATAATATTCAAACGACTAATATTGAGAACCTCAAAAACAGCCAGAACCAGTATCAGGCTCCCGCTGATGGGGACATTTGCTCTTTGCCAACCCCAAAAGACGGCGAGCCTTTTTTTATCGGCCCCCCCGGCTCGGCCTCGATTCCCCCGAGTAAGCTCCAGCGGACGGCTTATTTGGCCATAGCCAACTTCCTGGTTTTAGTCATGTCTAAGGGGGTTGACTTAAAAGGTCAAAGTTTTTTATCCTCTGGGGCGGGCTTTTTCGTTAATCGCGACACCATCTTAACCAATCGCCGCATCGTCGACGGCTTAGGACCCAAAGGGGCGATCTTGGTCTCGGGTGGCCCTTTGACTAGAGAAGTTCAGGCCCGCGTCTTAGCCTTAAGCCGGCCCGAGTCTTTACGGGATTACGCTCTTTTAAAAATAGAAAAAGTCGATCTCCCCGAGCCCCCCATTAAGGGCTTGCCTTTATTTGGGGAGGCCAACGTTTACGACCGGGTCATGGCTTTGGGATATCCAGACTTAAGGTTTCCGAAAGGGGCCAGGCCCGAGCCAGTTAGCTCCCAAGGTCGGATTGGGTCTATCTCTTATAATTTGACTCCAGCTATAATTGGCCATAACGCCGAAACTCAGCGTCGGTATCGCGGGGGGCCTCTTGTCGACCGTCAGGGGCGAGTCATTGGTCTTTCGGCCATTATCTCCATGGAGCGATATGGGTCCCGCGAAATTCGCGTGGCTCTCATGGCCAGCGACGTTTTAACCTTTTTAAACGAAAATTTTGTCCGCTTAGACTAATTATTTTGGCCTTTTGGTTATTATTTTAAGGCGATAAGGCGATAAATGGCCAAACGATTAATCCACACCTCTAATATCGTCGAGTATCATCTTGACACTCACGAGGGGGTGGAAATGATTTCTCGGTACAGTTTATTTCAGCGTTTAGTGGCTGACGAACTGACCGAAGACAAAGCCCAAATTTTAGCCGAGCCCGTCAAAGATCTGAGCCATAACCGGGTCAACTGGTACTCGGAGCTCCAAGGCCAAGTGGTCCCTTTTGAGGATCTTCCGCCCGACGACCAGCGTTACGCCATTGACGTGGTGGCCGACCGGGCGGCGGATCTAGAGGCTCTTTCCCAAAAATTTTTGGCCTCAAACTCCCGGAACCGTAAGTTGGCCGGGGAGCTTTTCGCCAATATTTTAAGCCGGGCGGGCAAGCGAAACATTTTTATGGTCGGCGATCGACCGGTGGTGGTCGGCTGGGGTTTAACTTCCATTAAAGAAGTCCCGGCCCAAGACGCCATGTTTATCGCTAATCTTTTGCGGGAAAGAAAGACCAAGCCAAAGGTTAACGAGTCCAAGGAGCCAGATAAAACCCCTGATCTCCCGCCCGAGCCGGAGCCACCTTCGCCCGAGCCGGAGCCGCCCGCGGCCGAGCCCAAGGACGAGAAAAAGACGCGGGCTCCCCTTAAATCAATACCGACCAAAAAAATTACGGTCGAAGTCGAAAAGTCCCGGCTTTCTTGTCTGCCTTTTTTGTTGTTACTATTATTTGGCCTGATACTTTGGTGGCTTTTTTGGCGAACCGAGCCTTATCGGGCTATTGACCCGGATGGCCCCGAGCCAGTTAAAGGCTCTGAACTCGTCATCCCCGAAGGGGCCATGGAACGGGGCGATTTTTCTTTTATGGAAGGGTGCTGGGTTTCCTCTTCGGACTCCTTAAAAAGCCTGGAAACCGGGCTCCCGGTCGAGGTTAAATATTGTTTTGACCGGGCGGGCGAGGCCGTGGCCACTTTAGACGAGATGAACGACCAAGGTCAGTTTATTCAGACTTGTCGCGGCCAAGCGAAAGCGAGCTATGAGGATGGCGAGCTGGTCATAACCGAGCGGACGGCTCGCGAATGTCCCAATGGCAACTCCTATTTTAAGGCCATCTTAAGATGTCGGCCCAAATCCTCGACCGCGGCCAGTAAAGGCGTGGATTGCTCTATTACCCAAGATTCTATGGAAGAGAAAGTTCAGACGGATTTCTTTCGAACTAATAACTAGCCTCCTATAATAATAAGGAAGTTCGCGTGAACGCCAAACGTAATAAAAGCTATAGCGTCATCGCCGGAGCGGCTCTCCAGTTTATCGACTTTGATCTCGATCTCTCCGTGCCCTTAGCCCCAGGCGGTAAACCCTTAGCCAAAGGCCGGGCGGCTTTTCATGTGGCTAAAACGTCGAGCTCAGGCGACGAAAGCGTTTTAGTGCCTTTAAAGGAGCTGGAAGATTTTCCTGGCGCCTACGCCGATCGCTTAAACGAAAGACCCTTCGCCCTCCACTACGAGGTTGAGTATTTAAGGGCTTTAGAGTGTTTAGAGGGTCAATGGTTGCCCATGCCTTTTCTGGTCGAGACCGGCCAGTGGGACGACCACCAGCCACGGTACGGTTTTGGCCCCACCGACTGGGTTCGCGGTTATTTGTCCCGTTTAGGCGCCCCGGATAGCTTACTCTTTCGACTGACTTTGGTCTTTGACCCGCAGGTGGAGCTTGGGGACGGCAATATCCAAGTGGACGGGGGCATGGTCATTTATCACGCCTTGTCCGAGGCCGACGTGACGGGTAACTCCTTTTTTAGCCTGGCCACCCACGAGCGAGACAACTCTTGGTTTATCGATAGCTTGCCTTGGGTTAAGGAAGCCTTAAAAAAAGTCTGGGAGCTTTATCGCTTAAAAAATCCCCGCAAATCCATCGCTCGCGTTTACGACGACTTTCCCGATTACGCTTACGACGTTGGCCCCGCCGCCTTCGACGGGCGGATCATCATCACCGAGTACATGGCCATTTACGAGACCTTTTTAAGGACTTTAACCCAGTCCGGGGCTTTAAGGGCCGTGCGGGTCATTAATCCCAAAAGGGTTAAACCCATTGACGTGGATTTGGTTATTGACATTGGCAACTCCCGCTTGACCGGGGTTTTAGTCGAGACCGTGCCCCAAAGGGCGACCCGGCTGACCGACTGCTACGCTTTACAGGTCCGGGATCTCTCGGCTCCGGCCAACGTTTACGGCGAACCCTTGGACACCAAAATCGAGTTTGTCGAGCCTTATTTTGGGCCGGTGGAGCTTTCGTTAAGATCAAGGCAGCACAGCGACAGTTTTATCTGGCCCTCAACCGTGCGTTTAGGGCCCGAGGCCAACCGCTTGTCGGCCAACTCCCGCGAGGAGATGGGGCCCACGGGCATGTCTAGCCCCAAACGTTACTTATGGGACACCAAGCAACGGGAGCTGGAGTGGCATTTAAATAATTTTTACGAGCGCCACCGCTCGGTGGAGGAACCCGCCGTGGGCCGGGGGGCGTTTTTAATGAGCGTCAACACCGCCGGGGTCCCGGTGTCGGTGGTTAAAGCCGCCGAAGAGGCGCGGCCTGGGCGGGTGGCTATTCCGGCGGACATAAAAAAGGGCTACACCGCCGACGACGACATCGCGGCCTTTGAGGCTCGTTATAGCCGCAGCTCTTTAATGATGTTTTTACTGAGCGAAGTTTTGGCCCAAGCCCTCACCTGCGTCAACGATCCAGTGGTGCGGGACAACCGCGAGCACCCCGAGACCCCTAGGCGCCTTCAAAGGGTTATTCTCACCGTGCCCACGGCCATGCCGCTGGCTGAGCAAAATATTTTTAAAACCTGGGCTTTTTTGGCCGTCGAGACGGTCTGGGCCTCTTTAGGCTGGGAAGACTTTTACGTGGCCCCGGGAAAAAAAGCCACCGCCCCGGAAATCGAGGACTTTCGGCGTAGTCCCCAGGTCCGTTGCGACTGGGACGAGGCCACTTGCACCCAGATCGTCTGGCTTTATAACGAGCTTTACGACAAGTTTCACAACAACGCCGAGGAGCTTTTCGCTCTTTTAGGCCGGCCCAGGCCTTTGCCGGGCCAGACTAAGCTCGCTAACTCTTTAAGGCTCGCCAGTATCGACATTGGCGGCGGCACCTCGGATCTCTCCATTACCTCTTATTTTATCCACAACCCAGGGCAGAGTTCGCCCTTAATTAAGCCCTACCAGGATTTTCGGGATGGCTTTAACGTGGCTGGCGACGATATCATGCGGAAGATCATTATGACCCAGTTCATCCGCAAATTAGCCCAGGCCGCCACCCAAAAAGGCGTGCCCGACGCCGAGAGCCGTTTGACGACTTTATTTAAAGACACCGCCCAGATGGGAGCGGTCTCCAAAAAAGGCGAGTCCGAGCAGCTAAGGGGCCAGTTCGTGACCCAGATCGCCGCGCCTTTGGCCATTTATATTTTAAAGCATTACGAGGCCGTCGATTTAGCCGGCGACGATTTTTTAATTGAGGTCAACGTCTCCGAGGCCTTGGGTTTGGGCCAAGAAAAGCCCTCCGAGTGGCTAACCAAGATCGCTAGTTACGTCGAGGAGCCTTTGCAAAAATCCGGCTGGCCCGCCTTTGACGTTTTGGATTTTACTTTCCAAGTCGATCTAAGGGACGTGGACGCCGACGTGAGTTTAATTATCGGCAAAATCATGACCGACATGGGCGAGTTGGTTAAACTCTACGACTGCGACGTCTTAATTTTAACTGGCCGGCCTTCTTGCTGGCCAGCTATCATGCGCTCCCCTTACGAAAAGATTTGTTTGCCGGTCGACCGGATCGCCCATATGCATAAGTACCGGGTGAGCGCGGCTTATCCTTTCGTCACCCACGGCCGCATTGAGGATCCTAAAACCACGGTCGTGGTCGGGGCCATTATCTGCGCTTTAGCCGAAGGCTCGCTGGAGGGGGTCACCATCGACACCTCCAATTTTATCCCTGAGCCCATTAACCGCTATATTGGCATGCTCGACGGCCATGGGCGCTTGACCGAGGAGAGGGTGTGGATCAAAAACGAGGACTTAGACACGGGCAAAGCCGTGGAGACTGAGTTTGAGATTGACTTTAACGCCCCCGTGCCCGTGGGCTATCGGCAAATTCATCGGTCCCGCTGGACCACCACTCGGCTCTACAGCTTAGATTACCGCTCGCCAGCCGACCAAAAACAAGCCGTGGGTCGCTTGCCTTACAAGGTCGGCGTTCGTTTTGCCATGGCCGAGCAAGAAGAAGACGAGGGTCGGCCGAAAACATCCTCGATGATTAAAAGGACCGAAGGCTCCTTAAAAGTCATTTCCGTGTCCGACAAAACTGGCCAAGGCCTGTCTTTTGAGACGGTCGTCTTTCGACTCCAAACCCTCCGTGACGACAATGGCTACTGGTTAGACACTGGGGCTTTGGAAAGCGCTTAAATCGGCCTTAGATAATCGGGAAAGGACAGTAAGCCCCTTGAGTTCTTTAGACGAATTAAAAAATATAAGCCTAGATATTCGCGAGACCGCCCTTATGGGCGAAAAATGGCTTAACGCTAACGCTAACGCTAAAGGCGTGGGCACCCAAGAGGCTTTAAAAAAGAGCTTACGTCGCTCCTCTCGCTTACTTAAAACTTACGCCAACGCCGCGGGCTCAAAAACCGGGGTGGCCGTGTTTGGGCCCAGCCAGGCCGGCAAATCCACCTTGATTTCGGCTTTGGCTAAAGGCCCCACTGGCTCTTTAAAAGTGGATTTTGGGGAAAACGTTTTGGACTATATGCTCCAAATTAACCCCGAAGGCGGCAACGAAACCACGGGTTTGGTGACTCGGTTTTCTTTAGAAAGCTCCATCGAGCCCCCGTCCCCGTTGACCCCGGTTTGTCTTAAGCTTTTTACGGAAATAGACGTCGTTAAGATCTTGGCCAACACTTATTTTGGCGAGGCTAAGGGCGCGGTGAGGCTCAACGCCGAGGATCTGCGAAAGGCCATAGACGCCTTAGCCCGTAAATCCCCGGTCAAAAATAACTTAACCTTAGACGACATGGAGGATCTGGCCGAGTACGTGAAATCCATCTCCGAGGTCTACGCCTCGGGGCCCCTTTTGGAAAGTCACTATTGGCCCCGGGCCGTGGGTTTGGGCTATCGGCTATCTTTAGAGGATAGGGCCACGCTTTTTTCCATGTTATGGGGCGGGGTGGCCGAGTTTACCCGTCTTTACGTTAAACTCTACAAAGCCTTAGATAGCTTAGGCCACGAGGAGATCGCTTTTTGCGGCTTAAACGCTTTGTTTGAGCCGGAATTGGCCACGGACAGTCGGAAAAATAGCGTCCTCCACGTGGACCGCTTACTGGGCTTACTAGACGAGGCTGGCGACCAGGTGGAGGTGGCGAGCTTAAGTGGCCAAAAAGCCAAACTCACCCGGCCGGTCTTAAGCGCCTTAATCGCCGAGATCCACGTTAAAGTCGTGGAAAAACCCGGGGATTTCATGGATTACGCCGATATCCTGGATTTTCCCGGCTATCGGGCTCGCGAAAAACTGGTCGACGTCGCCGAGGAGATCAAAAACCCCGAGATCCTCAAAAAATGTTTTTTGCGCGGCAAAGTGGCCTATCTTTTTGAGCGGTACTGCTCTCGTCAAGAGATTACGGCCATGCTTTTGTGCGTGGGGGACTCGGTCCAAAACAACCCGGATTTGCCCATGGTCATCGACCACTGGATCAAAAGCGCCCACGGCGAGACCCCGGAAGACCGTCAGGGCAAACCCGTCTGCCTATTTATGGTTTTAACCAAGTTTGACCGCATGCTGGAGATGGGGGCTGGCAGCGTCGATCCGACCACCCGGTGGGACAATCGCTATAACGCCTCTTTTTTACAGTTCTTCTCCAATCACGAGTGGCCCTTAAACTGGTCGAGATCGGGCCGGAGCGTTAGGCCTTTCGCCAATATTTTCTGGCTTTTAAATTTAGGTTTCGCCGACGCTTATTTTAATATCGAGCGGGAAGAGGCCTCGGGTCTTATTCGGTCGGTCGGTTTACGCCAAGATCAGGCCGAATGGGTGGAAAAGGTCCATCAAGGCTATTTAGCCTCCCCGACCACCCAAAAGCACGTTAATAACCCCGACGAGGCCTGGCGGGCCATTATTGAGGGCTCGGACGGGGGAGCCGCCTATATCGTCGAAAAATTAACCCCCATCTTGGCCACTGACTTAAAGCTCAGCCAGTTGACCCATCTGGCCTTAACCGAAGGTCGGTTAATTGAGGAGAATTTAAAAAACTTCTATCAAGGCGGCGATAAGGACGAGGAACGGAAGGTCAAGGAAGCGGCCTTTAAAAAAATCGCCGGCCATTTAACCGCCCTCCAGACCAAGACTCGGCGGTTTGGTTTTTTACAAAGGGCCTTGTTTTTGTCCGACGACGAGTGTTACGCGATTTTTTCCCAGTCCTTTTCCGATTACGAGTTCGCCGAGTCTAAAGATCCCGAGGCTTTGGCCGCGGCCGAGGAGCCTTTAGATCTTGAGGCTCTTCTTTTTGGGGATTCGCCCGAGGACCCAAGCGTTAACGCGAGCTCGGCCCCTAGCCCCTTAACCCCAGCCGGGGATTTCGCTAGCCAATACCGGCGGCGGCTAGAGAACTCTTGGCAGGAACGCTTAGGGGAACGGTTAGCCGACGCTAAGTTTCTAAAGCGTTTTGGCTTTACTCGCGATCTGCTTCAGCAGCTGATCTCCGAACTGGTCCAAGGAGCCAAAAGGTTAGGGGTCATGGAGGCCGTTGAGAAGGATTTACGCCAAGCTTTAAGCTACGGTAACGTTAATCCCGAGCGACTTTTATGGAAACAAAGTCGGCTGGCCTCGACCATTTTAGCCGAATTCGTCAATTTTTTAGGTTTAAGCCCGACGCGCTTAACCGACGACCAAAGGCGGATTACGGTTTTAGGCCGCGAGACTACGGTTTTCGCCAAAGCTAAGACTCCTATTGGCGCCCCAATTCTGCCGGAAATCCAGACCAACTACGATTTACCGTACTTCCAAGATTGGCTAAAGGCCCTTTTTCGCTTAATGATTCAAAACGTCGATTTCGCCGAGAAAAATTACGACGTCGAGGAAAACGCTAAGCTAGGCCAGGTCATTAAGGCCAATCTCGCGGCCCGCGTCAAATTAGGGGAGGTTAGAGCCTAAACGTCGAGCGCCCTTAGGTTAGTTTTTTGGCTTTTTTAAAGGCTTTTTTTTAAGCCTATCATTATGGAAGAGCCTATCTTTTTTTTAGAGCCTTTCATTATGGAAGAGCCTATCAATTTGTTGGCCAGAAAAACCGCTTAAGGGCCAGTTTCTAAGTCGTTATTTTTGGCCGAAAAACGCCAATACGGCCAAAAAGAGCGATTTCTAAAGGAAAACGATCTTTTCGGGTCCTTACGGACTTTTAATTTATTGGTCGGCGCCTTTTTAGCGTCAAATCCCTTTTTTCCCCTCGACTCTAAGTCGAAGGTCGCCTTTTGGAGTTTTTATGAAAGCCAAAATGATTGACGACGCGGCTAAAGGCCGAGGTCACGCTCTTTTGATCGTCGCTTTTGACGACGGGGACGAAAGACCAGGCGTCGACGACCATCTTTTCGTGGCCGTCAAAAGCCAGCCTTCGAAGTTATTCCTCCAGCTCCCGAGTTCTCAGGCTCGCTGGGTGGATGCGGCTGAGGTTTATCTCCCGGTCGTCGTTAAAAGTTATGAGGCTAACGAGCTAATTTTAGAGATGGCTCCTTACTTTTCGGCTTCTTATCGCGACAAGCTCCATGAATTTTATTTAAAAGACTCGCGGTCGATTTTTCCGCCTTTGCGCGTTATGACCGACCATATTAGTAAACCGCCCCGGGAGCTGGCCAATATCGAGCTGCCCGATCCCAGCGCCAAGTTCGCCCAAAAAGCCCAGGAAGACGTCTCCCGGATGACCCGGGCCGACAAACCAGCTCCCGAAGAGCCGGGGCCCTTTTCGGAGCCTATTCCGCCGCCGCCCGTGGAGACCGTGATTCCCGTCCCGCTGCCGCCGCCGGCCCCCAAAATTCAGTTAACCAAGAGCCCGGAGCCGCCGCTCGCGCCCCCTATGCCGCCGCCGCCGCCCCCGACGCCTAGCCCGGCTCCGACCCCACCGCTCCCTAAGCCGCCGGCTCCTACCCCATCTAAAGCCGCGGGGTCGGCCTTGAATAAGAAGACCGTCTTCATTTCGCTCGGGGTTTTTCTTCTCCTTTTGATCGCGGGGGGCCTGGTCTATTATTTCTCGACCAAATCCCCGTCCGCCCCCGAGGTCGGCGTAGAAACCCCGGCCGCTTCTAGCGAGCCCGCGGCCAAAAAAACGCCGTTAGACGAGGCCCGGGAACTCTTACGGACAAACGCCGCCCCCCAGGATCTGGCCGCGGCCGTGGCCAGGCTCGATGGCGTCCCGGGGGCGGAGGACGCGGTCTTTTTGCTTTTAAGAAAACTCGCGCCCACTTCGCCGGCTCTTCGGACCCGGTT
The DNA here is from genome assembly GCA_031257535.1 of Deltaproteobacteria bacterium. Classification (GTDB taxonomy): domain Bacteria; phylum Desulfobacterota; class Desulfarculia; order Adiutricales; family Adiutricaceae; genus JAIROO01. The sequence continues at coordinate 24,142 of JAIROO010000281.1, read as the reverse complement.
CGCGGCTTTTTACGATCCTTTGGATAAAAGACCCGCGGGCTCGGTCCAGAAAAACGCCAAATACGCCTACGACGAGTACGAGGAGGCCCGAAAAGCCGGGGCCGAGGATGTCGTCGCCCGTCAAGAGGCCCTTTTAGATTGGGCCGAGGCTAACGAAACTAGCGACGACGAAGGGGCCAAAGCTTTACTGGAGATGATCGACCAGCCAGCGAAACGGTAATTTAAGGCCGGTTTTGGCGATTTTTAAACGTTTTTTAGCGGCGTCTCTTTAGGGCCTTGGTCGCGAAACGGCCTCGGGCGTTTTATAACGATTATTTTTTGAGGCGGAGGCTTTTTTTGGCCTTCAGTTCCTAATTTTTTTTTCTCGACTAAAGTCGAAGGTTTCCTTTGGAGTCTTTTATGAATAGGCCGATCGTCAAACGCGCGGGACTATTAATTTTACTACCGTTGGTCGCCTTAGCTATGTTCGCTGGTTCTTTGGCCGCGGACGGCCCCCTTTTAATGCCGGGTAAAAAGACTCTTTACCAAAAAGTCTTATCTCACCCAGGGGCCGCCCGTTACTCCGCTCCTGGCGGCCAGGCTAGCGAAAAAATAACCCCTTTTACCCTTTTATACGTTTACGACCGGAAACTGGAAAACGGTAGACCCTGGCTCCAGGTGGGGACCGACACGCGGGGCGCGGCGCGTTTTTGGACGCCAGGGGAGGCGGTCTCGGACTGGAAACAAGCTTTGGTTTTGGTTTTTTCGGCTCGCGCGGGGCGCCAACCTTTGATTTTTTTTAAAACCAAAGAAGATTTAATCGATATCGCCTCGAAACCCAATATCGCTAACAATTTAGAAGATTTGGCCTTAGATTTCGCCGATTTTCGGGACGAGCGACAAGTTCCGCCCGACAATTTTCCCGTGGTGGCCATGGAGCCGGACGACGAGGAAGGAGCGGTCCCCTACGACCGTTTTTACCTTTTGCCCATTTTTAACTACGACGAGCGCTTTGAGTTGGCTAAGCTTTTGGAGGTCGGCTCTATTGATCCGGCCATTGACCCAGTTAGCGAAGCCGAATACGAGGAGCGACAAGGCGGTCAAGGAGGCCAGAAATCTAAACCGCCCACCGACCGCCCAACTACGGCCATCGCTTTCGTCATTGACACGACCATCTCCATGGGCCCTTATATTGAAGAGTGCCGGGAGCTTAGCCGGCGGATTTACGATGGCTTGGTGGAAACCGGCCAAGGCGAAAACATCGCCTTAGGCATGGTGGCTTTTCGCAGTAGCGACATCGCCACCCCGGACATCGAGTACGTGACTAAGGTTATCTCGCCCTTACGCACGGCCATGGATCGCGACGAGTTTGAGGACGCCTTAGACCAGGTTCGAGAGGCTAAGGTCTCGACCCACGCTTTTTCCGAGGACTCTTTAGCCGGTTTAAACACGGCCATTAACCAATTGGACTGGGGGCCTTTCCAAGGGCGGATTATTTTGCTTTTAACCGACGCCGGGCCTTTGCCGTTAGAAGACTCCTTTAACTCCATCCCCGCGACTCCGGACACAATTTACGAAAAAGCCAGCGAAAAGAATATTCGCATCGTGCCCATTCATATCCGCACCCCCGCCGGAACCGCCAATCATCGGTCGGCGGAGATGGCCTATCGGATCTTGGCCTTCGCGGGCGGGGAGGTCGAGACTTATCTCTCCTTAGACGCTCCTAACGCCGATCGGGGCTCGGAAAATTTTAATTTCGCGGCCGAAGCCATCATCGACTATATGGAAAAAGAACTATTCGACGACCCCAAAGTCTCGGGCGCGCCGCCAACCCCCCCGGCCGATTCCTCCTCTTTACGCCAAAAAGCGGCCGATATTGGGGCGATTTTGGGCCACTCCATTCGTTTGGATTATTTAGGGACCAAAAATAAAGCCAAAGCCCCGAGGGTCGTTCGATCTTGGATTTCGGACAAAGACTTGGGTAACTTGGATCGTCAAGACCCGCGCCAAATCCGGACCGTGGACGTGGCCGTGCTTTTAACTAAAAACCAGTTAAGCGCTCTGGCTCGGCAGCTAAAAATCATCGTCGACAACGCCGAAAAAGTCATGAGCGAGCAATCGGAGGATTTTTTCAAAAACATTTTAGCCGCCTCGGCCCAGATAAGCCGGGATCCTTCGGAGTTTTCCTTAAAACCCAATACCAAATTAGGCGATTTGGGTTTGTTAGGCGAGTTTTTAGACGACCTACCATACAAAAGTAAAATTATGAATATGACCGAGTCTGATTGGTATAACATGAGTCCCGGCGAGCAAGACTCCTTCGTGCGCGGGGTCAAAGCTCGGCTGGCCGCCTACGATGGCTACGACAAAGACCAAGAAAACTGGGCCAAATTTGGCCAAGACCCTTCTGACTGGCTTTATCGGGTGCCTTTGACCATGCTGCCCTAGCTAAAAAAAAGGGATCTTAATTTTTTAAGCCATGAGTCAGTCGCTTTTATCTTTAACTAAGGTCGTCAAAAAACGCCCTGGGGGCCGCGGTTACGAGCTAAACGTCCAAGATTTGCGGCTTACGGTTAATAGCCGCGTGGCTTTGGTCGGGGATTCGGGCAGCGGCAAAAGCACCTTATTGGATTTAGCGGCTTTAATTTTAAAACCCGATAAAGCCAGCGGTTTTTTCTGGCGGCCCCAATCCCCTTCCGCGGTCGACCTTTTTCGGGCTTGGGAAAAAAAAGAAATCCAGCTCTTGGAAAGAATAAGGCGCGAAGAGTTGGGTTACGTGACCCAGACCGGGGGGCTTTTGCCTTTTTTGTCGGTTAAAGACAATATCTTATTACCGACTAAGCTAAAAAAGATCCCCAAAAAAAAGGCCCTCGTGAGCCTTTATCGTTTAGCCGAAGAGCTAAAAATCGTCGACCTTTTGGCGAAAATTCCTTCTAAGCTCTCGGTCGGCCAAAGGCAGCGCGTAGCTATCGCTCGAGCTTTAGCCCACCAGCCGAGTTTAATCTTGGCCGACGAGCCCACCGCGTCGTTAGATCCACCCACGGCCCGCCAAGCTTTAGACCTTTTATTGACTTTAAGCCATAGTCGGGCTTTGATCGTCTCGACCCATAACCTAGACTTAATTAAGGATCAGGGGTTTTTGATTTATAAAGTCGAATGCGGGACTCAAGGCCCGGACCAACCCGTTATCGCGAGTTTAGTCGGGCCTTTGGACTTTACGTTGGCTAAAGAGGGCTTTAGCTCCGAGCCAAAAAGACTGGGGGCCCAAAGCTCGCCTTAGCGAGCCAAAAGGGTCTCTTCGGTCGCCTTTAAGGCCCCCTAAACTTTTGGTTAAGCGTAAGTAAGTCCTTTTTTTAAGAGCCCTAAAGGGCCAAAAATCGCTAAGTTAACCCTTTAAAAGCCTAAAAAAAAGAGGAGAAAAGGGGGAGAGTATTTTTTTCGCCACCCTCAATTTGGCCGTTAAGCGTTACGTCCGCGACTATCTATTTTCCATCTGCTCGGTTTTTTCCTTAGTGGCTTTTTTAGTGCCTTTATTAACCCTTTTGGGCATCCGGGACGGGATCATCGGGACTTTAACGAAAAGGCTTTTGGAAAATCCCCGTAATTTAGAGCTCGCCTCCAAAGGGGTGGGGACTTTTCCTTTGAGCTTTTTTCGCGAGCTAAGAACTCACCCGGCCACGGGCTTTATCGTGCCCGAGACGCGGACTTTATCGGCCAGCTTAAGCTTAATTAAAGAGGGCCTTGACCCGGTTCGGGTCGATTTAGCGGCCACGGGCCAAGGCGATCCTTTGATAGCCGCCTCCGAGCCACCGCCGCCTATAAACGTGGGTCCGGCCAAGTTTTCGGCCTATTTGTCCCGTACCGTCGCCGATAAATTAAAGGTCGTCCCCGGAGAGGAGCTGATCGGGCAGGTCGGTCGCTTAACCGGCGGTCGCGAGGAGACGGTCCAGTTAAAACTCACCTTAGCCGGGATCTTGCCTTTGGAGGTGGCGGGCGGTTATTTTCTTTTTTGCCCGCTAGAAGTTTTAACTATGGTCGAGGACTATCGGAGCGGTTTCGCTATCGAGGAGTTAAATTGGCCAGGCCGGGTTAAACCCGAGCTCCCCAAAGTTTACCCGCGTTTTCGCTTATACGCGAAAAATTTAGACGGGGTCGAGGAGATAAAGGCCTATTTAGCGGCCAAGGATATCGAAGTCGTCTCTCGGGCCGAGGAGATCGCCTTGGTGAGGCGGTTAAACCACTCTTTTACGGTCATTTTTTTGGCTCTTTTGGTCGTGGTCGGCGGCGGGGCTTTCGCCTCGGCGGCTAGCGGGGCCGTGGATCAGGTGGCCAAGATTCGCCGCTCTTTGGCCGTTTTGGCTTTATTGGGTTTAAGTCGGGCTCATTTAACTCTTTTTACCGTTTTTCAGTCCCTTTTAACCGGCTGCTTAGCGGTCTTAGCCGCGGAGGGGTTATTTTTAGGTTTGAGCCACCTTTTAAACGTTTATTTTGGCGGCAATTTTGGCTTAGGCGAAAGCGTGTGTTATTTGGCCCCCGAAAAGTTGGCCTTAGCCGGCCTATTGGTTTCGCTTTTTATGCTCGCCGCCTCGAGCGCGGCCGTGATTAGCCTTCTTGACCTCGAGCCCTCGGAGGGAATGCGCGATGTTTAAAAACTTTATTCTGGCTTTGGCCGCGGTCGCGATTTTTATGGTCGTAAGTCCCGCGCCTTTAGGCTCTCAGCTCGCGACTAAAGGCGGCCCCGCCAAATCCACCGACGCCTATAACCCTAGGCCCGATCCCGCGGATATTGTTTTTCCTCTGCCTTGCGACTTAAAAATGGTTTTTAAGGCCATCTCTTTATTTGGGGTTGAAGGTCGACTAGGGGACCTCGACGCGCCTTTGGGCACGGACGACGACAACCCCAATGGTTTTTTTGACCGCAAGTATAGGGCCCACTTGGGCTCGGCTCTTTCTTTGGCCGATTTGCCGCCCGATCAAAGGGCTATCGCCGAAAACGCCATAAAAAATCCCGTCTCTGGCGAGCTTTATGGGGATCAGATCTTTTTGTTTGGCAAGTACGAGGTCACTAACGCCCAGTGGGCCGCGGTTATGGAAGGCTGTGGGCCCTTAAAGCCCGACGCGGCCCTCCCCAAAACCGGGATCTCTTGGTATGAAGCTTTGTCTTTTACCGAAAAATATATGACCTTTCTTTTAAAAAATCATCCCGAGTATTTGCCGTCTTTTCCCGACGATACCCGTAACGTTGGCCTAATTCGCCTCCCCACCGACGCCGAGTGGGAATACGCGGCTCGCGGCGGTCACGCGGTCACGGTGGAGGACTTTAAAACTTATCCTCTTTTTCGCCATGATGGGGCCCAAGAAGCCGAGTATGGCCTCTTTATCGACGGAGCCTCGCCTCCGGCTCCCGGGCCCCGCGTCGGCCGTTTTCGTCCTAACCCCGTGGGCGTTTACGACACCGTGGGCAACGTGGCCGAGATGACCTTTGATCTTTTTAAGATGACCATAGGTAGTCGTCTCCATGGGGCCACGGGCGGCTTCATCCGGAAAGGCGGCTCTTTTCGCTCCGAGGCTGGGGAGATCTTGCCAGGTCGACGGCTGGAGGTGGCCCACTTTTACCGCGAAGGCCCGACGAGATCCAATGACTTAGGTTTTCGGTTGGTTCTTTCGGCCGTGGCCGCCCCGGGGGGGACCCGGTTTAAACAAATCGCCGAAGAATGGCGGCAAATTGGTCGGCCGCGCCAGGTGGAGACGGGCCTTGATCCCTTGGAAAAATTGAATCGTTTGATTGAAAAAGCTAGCTCCGACGAGGAAAGAGCCACTTTTAACTCTTTAAAAAACGATTTTCAAAGTTATAACGTCTCGGTGGCCAAAGAAAAAGAAGCCGCGGTGAGGGCTCATTGCAAAAACTTGCTCAATACCGCTTATAGCATCCATAACACCGATCGCCGGAGAAGGTTGGCCGCGCGTGAGTTCGACAAAATGAACGAGAATATCGCCGAAATAACCAAGGCTATTAAATCCGCTCCCGCCGCCCAACGGGCGGAATTAAACGAACTCGCCCAAAGAATGCAAAATATGCGCGCCGATATAAAAAATGACGTCGATGAATTTGAATTAGCCATTAGCAACCAATTTACTTATTATAAGGCCCTTCTTTACGACGCGACGGAGTTTGATCAAGACACTTTAATTAATCAGATGCGCTTTGTCTTTAACGACATTAAAGGAACGGACATCTATCATCGGCAAATGCGCCAGTTTTACGAAATAGTGGACCAGCACCTGGCCATGGCCATCAACAACGAGTATAACGATAAGTTAATGAGAGAAGATCTCTTTTCTTCTTTGAGGGACTCGTAAATATTCTTTTTGAAATTTTTATGGTTTATATTTACTAAATAAGTCGCTTTAATATTATACAGACCGTTATTTATTGTCTATAAACGGCCTAACAAAAAATTGGTTTTTGCGGCGTCGGTTCTTTTAACGCTTAAGAAGGTTTTCGGCCGACCCTAGTCGTCTTCGTCGTTATCGTCGTCTTCTGGCCCTTTTTGGCCAAAGCCATTTTTTGGATTTGACCGAAAAACTTTAAGGGGTCGCCCCAGATTTTTTTTTCTTGAGGGTTTTTTTCGCGCCCCTTAACGCCTTAAGCTTAACTAAGCCAGGAAAACCAAAAAAAGGTTTTATATTGGCCGTTATTGTGTTATATTTATTGAGGACTTGGTAAACCTGGTCTCGGCTAGTTTTGGCCATTTTTCGGGCGCGTTATAGCTCTTTATGGCCATTTTTAAGACTTTTTTTCTATCTATTCAGCTTTTAGTTTAGTCTTTTTAACTATTAATTTTATGATTCTTATCATTTAATTAGTAGTGACTAATAATGAGTTATCTATGAGTGAACCCCCCAAAAGTTCCAACGCCCCGCCTCACGGGTCGGCTCCCCCGCCAGCCTCGACCAAGGCTCCGGCCAAGGTTCCGCTAAGGTCCCTAAACCCTTATCTCGCCGGGGCGATCTTAGGTTTGGTTTTAGCCGTCTTTTTATTGGGGCTTTTATATTTTCTTTTCCGCGACCGGTCCTCTTACCAAGCCGAAGTGGCTAAAATAAACCCCGAGCTGTTTCAGTCGGCCAACATTGAGACTTTAAAGGTTGAGATAAATCGTTACCGCGAACTTTTGGCCACTGACGTTTGCGCGGCTCCTTTAAGCGGGCCGGGGTTTCTCTCGCCCCCCCAAAATAGACCCGGGTTAGACGGTTCTAAAGGGTCGGGCTCTTCTGGGTTCGCCCCGCCCGACGCGGCTAGCCCGCCTTCGACTAGGCCCAAAGAAGCGGCCGAGCCCGATAAGCCCGGTCCAGGGTTAGATAAGGGGTCTAGCGATTTGGGCCCCACCGACGACGACCCTGACTCCGGGTCGGCCAACGAAGACCAAAAAGACTCTAAACCCCTGGCCAAAGGCGAGGATTTGGCCAAGGGCGAGGATTCGCCTAAGGACTCGATTTCCTTTGACGACATTGAGGCGGCCACGGTCATGGTCTTGGCTTTAGGCGAAGGCGACTCCATATCCATGGGCACGGGCTTTTTCGCGGCCAAAGACCTGGTTTTAACTAACCGGCACGTGGTGGCCGGGGCCATCAAAAAAGGCCAAGTTTACGTCACTAACAAAATTTTAGGCCAGCTGCGGCCGGCTAAACTTCTTGTAATGAGTGGGCCCGAGGCTATTCGGGACTACGCGGTTTTAAAGGTTGAGCTGCCCGCGGCCAAAAGCCCCCCGAAGGCTTTAAAAATCTCCAAAGAAGCCAAAAGGGCCGAGCGGGTTAGCGCCTGGGGTTATCCGGGGCTCTTAGTAAAGACGGATCCCAAGCTTGAGGCCTTATTAGAAGGGGACGTCCGCGCCGCCCCCGAGCTGGTCTACGCCGAGGGGGTCATTAGCGTGGTTCAGACCATGGAAAGCGGGATGCCTTTAATTAGCCACACCGCCGAGGTCTCTCAAGGCAATAGCGGGGGGCCTTTGATTGGTCCAAATGGCGAGGTTTTAGGCGTTAACACCTTTATTAGGATCGACGACGAGTCTAATCGTCAAGTTAACGTGGCTTTAGGCGGGAGCGATTTACTCTCGTTTCTCGCGGAAAACGACGTCAGCCTGGACTGATCCGCCGCTTTACGATTAAAGGACCGACCATGCCCCGGCAGCTGATTCATTCTTCCAATATCCTGAGTTATCACGTCGACACCCACGACGGGGTGGAGATAATCTCCCGCTATTACCTTTTTACCCAACTTATCGCCGACGAGTTGACCGAGGACCGGGCGCGGTTTTTGGCGGAACCGGTCAAAAATCAAGGCCACAACCAGATCAATTGGTACTCCAGCTTAACCGGGCTAGTTCAGCCTTTTGACAGCTTAAGTCCCGACGACCAAAGGTTCGCCCGGGAGGTTTTTGAGGAGAGGCGAGACGAGTTAAAGGAGCTAGCCAAAAAGTTTTTAGCCTCAGCCACCCGGAATCGGAAGCTCGCCGGCGAGTTGTTGTCGCGGATTTTGAGTCAGCCGCCCGAGCGGCTTTTGTATATGGTGGGGGACCGCCCGGTTTTGGCTGGTTGGGGGTTGACTCCCATCGTCGATCCCGACGCGCTCAAAGCCCCCCAAGTCAGGCCCTCGCCCACCGAGGCCCTTTTGACCGAAAAAGCTAGCTGGCCAAAAGCGTCGTCCGAATCGGCCCCTTTAGAGCCGGCCTCTTTAGAGCCCGCGCCTTTAGAGACGGCCCCTTTAGAGACGGAGAGGGCCGCCTCCCTTAACGAAGACCAAGTCCTCTTGGCGACGTCTGAGGCCGAGATTACGCCCGTAGCCGACGTCGTGGCCGTGGCCCCTGGTTTTAGCTTAGTTAAGCTTTTTTTGGGTTTTTTATTGGGCGTTTGTCTGTGGGCCTTGATGTTTTTCTTGTTTTTCCAGGGTTTACGGACCCTGGCCGGCCACCTTATTAACCCTCCTAGCTTTGATGTGGCCGCCTTTGACCGTAACGACGTGGAAGAGGAGAGATTAAGGCGGGAGCTAGAAGAGTTAAAACAAGCTTTAAACGCCAAACTGGGCTCTTGCCCGGCGCCAAAAGCTCCGGAACCCCAAGCCCCGGAGCCGATAGCCCCGCCCGCGCCCCCACCGGCCCCGCCCGAGCCGCGACCAGACCCGGCCGAAGAAGCCCCTTCGCCCCCCAAAAATAAGCCCTTAGAGATCCCCAAGGAAGCCGAGGAGAACAACGACTATTCCTTTATGGAAGGCTGCTGGGAGTCCAAGTCTCAAGGCTTGACCAGTCGGACCACTAAGCTGCCCATTATCGTCAAATATTGCTTTAACGCCAAAGGCAACGCGGTGGTCACGGTCAACGAAACCGACCGACGGGGCCAATTTTTTCAGACTTGCTCCACCACGGCCTTCGCCACGTTTAATAAAGGGACGTTAGTTATTGAGCAAAGAAATGGCCCAGTTTGCCCCAAAGACAAAACCAATTACGAAAAGTGGAGCATGGCCTGCGTCCCTGGCCAAGGCGGCGGGGCGGCCACTTGCGATCTTAAGCAAAGAGACGCCCCGGCCATTACCGCGACCTTCGATAAGGTCAGCTAGACCCTAAAAGAGGGCGGGTAAGACGTTTTTTGGGCTAAAAACCCGTTAATGGCGCGAGATCGTCTAAAGGGGCCGTCTTGACCGAAAACGCGCCTTCAGGTTTTTTTAGGGCCTTAGAACCAATAAAACGTCTAAGTCGCTAGAATTTTTGGCTAAAAAATCCGTAATGGCCGTGGTCGCGACTTTTAAGGCCTTTGTCTTTGGGTACCCATAAATTCCCGCGGAAATTAAGGGAAAGGCGACTGATTTAAGGCCATTGGCCATCGCCAGTTTTAAGCTCTCGCGGTAACAGGAGGCTAAAAGCTCGCTCTCGCCGCTTTGGCCGCCCCGCCAGATGGGCCCCACGGCGTGGATGACGTATTTAGCGAGTTTAAAGCCCGGGGTGATTACCGCCTGGCCAGTGGGACAACCGCCTAAGGCGGCGCAAGCTTTAGTCAATTCTTGGGCCCCGGCGGCGGCGAAGATAGCCCCGCAAACCCCGCCGCCTTGACTTAAGCCGCTGTTGGCGGCGTTGACTATGGCCTCGACTTCTTGGGCCAAAAGATCGCCGTAGATTTGACGAAATGGCATGTCTTCCTCCCTAAGGCTAAACCGGTCCTTTTTTAGGGGGCCCTTTTTTTTTAATCGAACTCTACTATAGCTTTTATTTGAGGCCGCGCATGAAAAAATACGTTCTTTTAGTCTTACTTATAGCTCTTGGGGGCTGCGCTTTAACCAAACCGCCCAAGGATTACGCTAGCGTTATGAACGGCTGGCTGGGGGCCCCCATCGCGGAGCTTTTAGAGGCCTGGGGCGAGCCGGCTTATAAGTTTAACCTGACCGACGGCCGCCAGCAGTACCACTGGGACCGGATGAGCGCGGCCGTTAGCCCCGACACCCCCGACTATGGCCCTGGTGGCCGGACCCAGTCCGAGCCAGGTTTAGTCACCACCGGGGAGTGCGGCGTCACGGTGACCGTGGATCCTTACCACAAAGTCGCGGGCTTCAGCCGGCCTAATCCCGGCTGCGAACGCATGGGTCTACCCCGTAGTCGGGCGGACAACGTCTAGAGGCTTTTTAGCCATTGTAGGCCAAACGACATGAACCGCGAGTCAATATACCATACTTGCGCCGAAGTCTTGGGCCGCCACGCCCAAGACGTTATCTTGAAAATGAGCTCCCTAACCTCGACTTTAGGGAGCTTAACTTTAGAAACTGGCGGGGCCACTCGCAGTTACGCCGAAGGGGTTAAGGTTAGTTTTAAAGGCCAAGCCCACGGCGAGGCCTTAAGCGGTTACTTTATCTGCGCGTTTCACGTGTTTAAGACGGCCCAGAGTTTAGCCAGCTATATCGCCGTGAAGTTGGGTTTAGGCCCGGAATTGGCGGTCAAAAGGGAAGGGGTGGAAAACGTTTTAGCCGAGCTTTTAAACATTATAATTGGGCTGACCTCCTCGGACTGGGCTAAACATGGTTTGGAGATCGTTTTCGATCCCCCGGAAAAGTTAGGCGGTCATCTGATCGATCCTATTCCCGAGGGCTCGGCGGCCTACCATTTAACCTTGTCCTTACCGGAAAAGCGCGAGATCGCGATTTTTTTGAATTTTCTTTTTCAAAGTAAGGAGCCATCTTGACCGGGGACGTCCCTTTAGACTCTTTTTTTGGGCTGGGCGCGTTTTTTCCGCCCGACCGCTTAGTCGTCGTGCCCAATGAGCTGGTCGTTTTTCAGATTCGCGACCAGATCATGAGGCGACAAGAAGTTTTGTTAAACGTCAAGATCTGCTCTTTTGGCCATTTAGAAAATAGCCTGGCCGAGGAATATTGGCCTGAACTGGTCGACGAAACCACCCGGCTCTTTTTTTTAAACCGGCTAGCCCCGGCTTTACGGGAGGTCTTGGAGCTAAAAGGGGAACCGACCATCGGCCAGACGGCCGAGTTGGCCGACCAATTGGCCGACGGCCTAGATCGCTTGCGTTTGGCGGGCTTGACCTGGGACCAGATCGCGGCCTTAAAACCGCCCCCTTTAGCCGAGAGCGTCGCTAATTTAGGCCGTCAATACGAAAGATGGCTTGGCGCCCGCGACGACCGTTTCTCCCGGCGGTTAAAGATTTTAAAGGCTTTAGAAAAGCGAACGGACTTTACTTATTTAAAAAACGTGACGACCATCAACTGTTTTCACTCCCAAAGGCTCTCCCCCTTTGAGACCAGCCTTATCAAAGCTTTGGCTCTGTCTGGGCGGGAGGTCTACGTCCGTTTGGAGACCCCCAAGTGGCTTTTGGACGAGGAAAAAAACGTCTTAAATCGCTCCTTCCAAAAGTTAAGGGCTTACCGCGATCTCGAGGCCTCAAATCTTACGAACTTACATCTCACGACCGCGGACCCAGAAGGAGCGGACGAGCCAGAAGCCACCGCTACGCCCAAAGTCTTAAAATTCGCGAGTCACAACCTTTTTGGCCCGCCACCGACCGAAGACCCGCCGCCGGTTACGGACGAGATCGTTATTTTAAAAGCCCCGGCCCGCTATTTAGAAGTCGAAGCCGTGGGCCGCGAAATCAAAAAAGACCTTTTAGCTAAGATTCCGCCCAGTCGAATAGCCGTAGTCGTCCCCCTTATCGACGACTGGCTGAACGACTTTATGGACGTGGGCCGGCGCTTTCATTTAAAGTTTTACCGTCGGCGCGGCGAGTCCTTGGCTAACGCGGGGCCGGTTTTAGCCGTCTTCGATCTCTTGGCCCTTTTCGCCTCCACCTGGGAACTGCCCCGGATCGTCGAAGTTTTACGCTCGCCGTATTTTGATTTTGGCTTACTAGATTGGCCTTTAGACGATCTTTTAACCGCTGGCGTGATCGACGACCGCTTAGAGACGGGGTTTGAGCTCAACCTTAATAAAGCTATTAGCAAAAACCAAGAAAAAGCCGAGCTTTTAAAGCCAGTTTTAATGGCCGGGGAAAAATTACGCTCCTTTAGCCAAAAAATCCGCGAGACGACGACTTGGCCCCAGTTATTGGCCGCCTTAGCCGAGATTTTAGATTCTTTCGGTTGGCCCAATTTAGAGGCCCCTGTTTTTCCAGAGACGAAATCCCCGGAAATCTTAGCTCTGGCCAAGGAGTACGAGCCGAAACTTAAAATGGAAAACGCGGCCGCCGAAAGTTTTCGGGCCGTTTTGGACTCTTTGGCCGACTCTTTGGCGGACTCGCTGGAGGCGCCTTCGGTCAGCTTAGAGACTTTGATTTTTTGGCTAAACAGAGCCGTGGCCCAAAGCTACTTAGCCCTTGACCAAAGCCTGGGCGACCGGGTTTGGTTGTTAAATTATTACGATTTGCACGGGGCTAAATTTGATAAACTTTATTTAATGGGTTTAAACGAGTCCCTTTTTCCGGCCGCCAAAGCCGAGAGCCGGTGGTGGCCGGACGAGTTTATGAAGAGCTTGGGCCAAACGGCTTTAAATCGCTCTTTATGGTCGACCCCTTTTGAGACTTACCAGATGGGCGAGGAGATTTTAGCCACGGCCTTAGGTCAAGCCAAAAAGGTGACTTTGTCTTACTCGGAGTTCGCCGTCGAGGGCGAGAACAAGCTTTTACTGCCGTCCTCGGCCATTATGTCCCTTTTAGCCTTATGGCCTCCAAAAGATAACAAGAATAAGGATCCGGATAAGGCGGCTTTAGATCCGGCTAAGGCTTCTCAGGCTCAGGGTCAAGATAAGAAGGATAAGGAGGCTAAGGATAAGAAATCTATCGACGGGCCCAAAATCCTGGCTACGCCAAAGGTCTTAGGCTTAACGGATTTACGCGATTATAACGAGTTTTTGGTTTATTTGGCCTCTTTAGACCAAGAGCCCGACCCGCGTCTTTTGGATCTTTTGCCTTTCGACTATCGGACTAAAATTTGGCCAGCCTTAAAAGAGCGGAGTCAGCCCCTTACGACCCCTATTTTAACGGCCGAGACCGTGGCTAACTGGCTAAATCGCCAACCGCGAATGGCCGACGGGCCTTTGTTAAACTATCGGGATTTATTGGCCTACCAAAACTGCTCTTTGTCTTTTTGGCTGGCCAATATCGCTCGCCTGAGCCCACCGCCAGAGCCAACCGAGGAATGGCCGTATTATTACCGCTATGGTTTGCTTAAATCCACCATCGCCGAGTTTTATCGACCCCTTTTGAATCCGGCTATAAATAGGCCTCTTGACGAGTCGACCTTTGAGGCTATTTTTACGGAAAAAGTTAGCCAGATGGCCAAGAGCGCGCCTTTAGGCCGGGAGCCTTTTTATAAGCGGACCCTAAACAAGCTTAAAAACGATCTGCGCGTTTGGCTAACCCGTTCTTTGGCTAAGCCGATTCCGTTGATTTGGGCCTTAAATTGGCGGTTTGGCCCGGTCTATTCCGAGACCAACGAAAAGCCCTTACCCGGGGCTCCCGTGGCTTTGGGCAAGGGGCCCAACCGTTTTTACTTACCAGGTCAGGTCCCCTTAATTGAGATCGAGAGCGAGACTTACGTCGTTTACGACTACCATTTTGGCAAACCTCAAAAAAGTTTGAACCCCAGCCCCCCCCTGACCACGGTCGAGGATTTTTTAAAAAAGGCCTCGCCCATGATTTACGCCCCCCTTTTATTCCAATTGGCGGTGTCCCAAAACTTGGGGAAAAAAACCTTGGCCAAGGTCTCTTTCGTCTCCTCGCTGTCGACCGATCCCTTAGAGACCACCCTCGCCACGGACCCCGAAGTGTTCGCGAAGGCCATGGAACAAATTTACGCTGATTTTTTACAAGGCCTAGAAAAGTCGCCCGACAAATCCGAAAAATGTGGCGACTGCGCTTTTTTCGCTATTTGCCCCAATCGCGTCGTTAGTTACGCCACGGAGGACGAAGAATGAGCGGTCAGACGACGCCTAACGAGACCGAGTCTAAAAGTAATGGGCTAGACGACGAACAACTGCTCGCCGCCTTGGCCAGCTCTAATTTGTGTCTCATCGCCGGGGCGGGCAGCGGCAAAACCACTACCATGGTCGAGCATATTTTGCGCTTTATCGAGGCCGACCCGAATTCGCGCTCGGTGGCTTCGGCTTTAGCCATCACTTTTACCGACAAAGCCGCGGCCGAGATCAGGCAAAGGATTGGCCAAGCGTTGTGGGCTCGGCGGCAAAACGCCGAAAATAAAGCCTTAGCCGACTTGTGGACCCGAGAAATTCGGGCTTTAAGCCAAGCTTACATTGGCACCATCCACGGTTACGCTTTAAGTTTATTAAAAGACTACTCTTTTTATTTGGGCCTACCGGCCGACTTTCAAGTGGCCGACCAAGGGGCGGCTTCGGATCTCGCGGACTTTGTTTATGACTCTTTGGCCGCTTTCGAGCCGAACATTTTGACTTTATTGTCGATTTTGCCTTGGCGGGGGTTCCATTATCAGGCGAGCTTAGAAAAAATCTTAACCCCCATTATGGAGCGCCTAGGCAACTGGGGCCTTGAGGCTTTAAAGCTTTTTCCGGCGCTTAACGACGCGTCTAGTTTAATGGCTACTTTTAAGGAAAAAGCCGACCAATTTAAGGCCGATCTAGAGATACACCCCCAAAGAAGATCACCAAAATTGTATGTATTAGCCAATGATACTTCTCTTTTGGAGTTAGTTCAAGGCGTTTTAAAAGACCCCGCGCATTTAGCCAAAAACTACGATATTTTGACTACAGCTAAAAAGTTAGTCGACGACGTGACCAAAAGCTCGGTCCAAACCGAGGCGAAAAAGGCTACCTTGGCCGCGGCGAAGGAACTAATTAGTTTCTTAGACGATCATTACGCTCGCCCAGCCTTAGAAGCCTTGGTGGCTTTTTCGGCCAAGTTGGGTCAAGGGACCAGAGCCAAAAGGGCCCGGCGCGGGGTGGTCAATTTTAACGATATTTTGATTTTAGCTAGAGACCTCTTGCGCGAAAGGCCTTTAGTTAGGCGCCGGGAATTGGCTAAATGGCAAATCGTCGCGGTCGACGAGTTTCAAGACACTAATCGTTTGCAAACCGACCTTTTGGCCCTTATTTTATCCGCGGACCCGGAGCCAGTAACCTTTAGCGCCCTTTCTTTTAGCTCCTTAGAGCCCCGGTTTCGGGTTTTTGGGGACTCTAATCAGTCGATTTACCGATTTCGGGGGGCCGAATCGAGCATCATGGACGGTTTGGCCTTAAACTTGCCCCAACAAGGCGGCGAGACCCTGGCCATTAAAACCAACTATCGCAGCCAGACTCGCTTAGTGGAATTTTATAACGAGCTTTTTAGCGACCTTTTTCAGAACCCGAAAACAGGCCAAGAATACCTTAAGCAAAAGCCGTCTAGAGCGGATCTCTACCCTGGCCAAGCCGTGGCCTTTTTGACCGAAATCGACCCGGAAAAGCGGGTTAAAGAGGCCTGGGCCACGCGCCAGGCCCAGATTTTAGTGGCTTATTTAAAGCGCCTTTTCGCGGGCCAGACCCAAGTCATAGTCGAAATCAGCGGTCAAAACCGCGAGACGATCCAAAGAGTCCCGACTCCTGGGGACGTGGCTATTTTAGTTCGCCGCCGCGAATACGCTCCTATATATGAGGCGGCCCTAAGTCAAGCTGGTTGGCCTTGCCAAGTTTTAGAGGGCCGGGGTTACGCCACGCACGCGGCCATCGCCGGGCTGACGGCTTTTTATTTCGCCGCCTACGGCTGGGGCCTGGACTACCATATTTACGCCTTTTTAAGATCCCCTTTGGGCCCTATTAGCCATGAGGCCATAGAGACCCTAATTTGGCCAAAAAACGCGACCGAGCCTTTGTTTTTAGCCGCTTATTTTACCTCTGAGAGAAAACCCTTTCCGGCCGAGATTTCGGAGTCCGAAAGACGGATTTTAGAGGAATGTCGGGAGCTTTTCTTGGGCGTTAGGGCCTTAATCGATAGGCGCCCCTTAGGCGAGATCTTGGAGACGGTTTTAGAGTGCCGGCGTTTATTGCCGCTTTTGGCCGGGTTCGCGGACGGGCTTAATCTCGTTAAAATCGCCCAGAAATTTTTGGCCGCGGCCAAGGGACTCGTCTTTCACGATCCTTTCGCGGCCAAGAGCCCGCTTTCGGCTTTAACGAGCCTGTGGACCGAGACCTCGGCTAAACTGGAGGAAGGCGACCCCGAAGGCGTTTTGGCTCCGGCGGCCATTAACATCTTAACCATTCACCAGGCCAAGGGTTTACAGTTTCCCGTGACCATCTTGCCCGAGGCGGACCGGGAATTAAAACATAAAGGCCCTAAACCGCTTTTAATCGACGACGCTGGTTATCTGGCCATAAAATTTTTGGATTCCAATCACCGGCGCCAGGAGAACGCCCTTTACGCTAACGTCTTAAAAACTTTAGAAGAGGCCGAGTATTTAGAAAACCAGCGCCTTTTATACGTGGCCGCGACTCGGGCGCGCGACCATTTAGTCTTTATTGGTCAAAAGGGCGAGGCCAAAAAACCGACTTTTTTGACCGTCATGGCTAAAGTCTTAGACTCAAAGCAGGTCGCGACCATTAGCGACTGGCCAGAGTTAAGCGACGAGGCGGCCCCTAAAAAAGAGCCTAGCTCCGCTCGCCAGAGCCTTAAAGGCTCTGGCGACGGGCTGGACCCTCTTTTTGACCCCCAGTTACTGGGACCATTGCCTGAGACTGGGCCTTTATATTTATCGGTGACCGAGTATTGCCACCTTTTGGTGGACGCCAAAGGTCTTTCCCGGGCCACCGCCGCCGAGCTTGACCCCTTGGCCGAGGCCAGGCCTTTGTTGGAGCGGCGATTAGATTTGGGGGGCGAGGATTTACGGGATTCGCCCGATTTAGAAGACGGGGGCGTGGGTCCAGCCGGCCCGACCGTCCCTCGCTTACGGGGGATCTTATTTCACGCTTTACTGGAGGCCACGGATTACGACTGGGACGAGGGGCGATTTCAAAAGACTTTAGAGGTTTTCGCGAGGCGCTGGGGGCAAGAACTCTCCGGGCCAGAGGCGGCTTATTTAGTCGAAAAAGCCCTGGAATTTCAAAGTTCTAGTTTAGGGCAAGAGGCCAAGGCGGCTTATTTAGCCAACCTTTTATGGCGGGAGCGTAATTTTTGGCTGAAGGTCGACGACAACCCCAAAGGCTTAAACCCGGTCATTTTAAACGGGATCATGGATTTATTTTACCTAAACCCAGACGATACCTGCCAGATCGTCGACTATAAGCTCGCCAAAAAAGGTCCAGCCCCGGTTTACCAAAAACAACTGGAGATTTACGCCCGAGCCGTTAAGGCGGCGGGGTTTAAAGGGGAGGTAAAAAGAGCCTTGTGGTTCGCCGAAAGAGGCGACTAAGGGGTGGCCTGGTTGGTCGCGCATTGGGGACAGACCCCCCGAATCTCCGCCCCGCCTAAAGACTCGGCGAGACCTAAATCGCTTAAGCGATCGAAAATTGAGTGGTAAAGCTTAGCGTCGTTTATTTCCGTGGTTTTAAAGCAGAGGGGACAGACCACTAAAAAGCTATGACAGTCGGCCAAGCCTTGGTCGCAGGCCACGTAAGCGGCTAGGGAGTTGACCCGGTGAATGAGGCCCTGGTTTTCTAAATACTCCAAAATCCGGTAAATGGTCGAGGGGGTCAGGCGCGGCCCGCCTTTTCGCTGGATTATCTCCAAGAGATCGTAGGCCTTGATGGGCTCTTTAGCCTGGACCAATAGCTCTAAAACCAAGCGTCTTAGCTTAGTTAAAGGTGGGGGGCTTATTTTTTTCACGCGAGGGGGCCTCTTCTTTTCTGGCTGGCCTATTCCCGATAAACGTCGACTCGGTCCGCTAAAATGGTGTAACCAGCGCCGCCTAGCTCAGACTGAAATCGGTCGAGGCTCATTTTACCATAAACCCAGACGACTTCCATGGCCGAGATCCCGGTAAGTGGCCCTTTGGCTTTGACGAAGACTATTTGGTTGGGCGGCGGGGGCGGCACGTGGATGCAGGCCCCAAAATAGGGCACCAGCAAAAACTCGGCGATTTCGGTTTTCTCAAAATCCAAAGGCACCACAAAACCTGGGATTTTTATGGCCCGACCACTCATCTTTTTGTTGACTGGGGCCGCGTTCCAGCGTTTTAGGAACTCTTCTAAGGCCGCTTCGACCCGGGGGTCGTCGTCGGCCATCTCGTTTAGCTTTAAATCCAAAAATATCTCTTCTGGCTTCCACTCGGGCGGGACTAGCTCTTCCCAGATGAGCCAATTGCGCTCGTAATAGCCATTAACCACCTGGCCGGTGGGGGTCGTCTCTTCTTGGTCGTTGGCCAAAAGAGCTTGGGGTCCCGCGAGGTTTGAGGTTAAGAGCGAAAGGCTAAGCTCCGTGGGGTCGTGGATTACGCCTAAGAGTAAGAGTAAAAAAAGTATTTTTAAGAAGCTCTTTTTTAGCATAATTTTGCTATTATCCCACGACTAGCCAGATTTGGCTAAGGTTTTTGGCGAAAAAGGGCGTAAGGTTAAAAAACGCCCCTCTTTTGATTAAGGGCAAAAGGTTAAAAAACGCCCCTCTTTTGGTTAAGGGCGAAATCAATAGGGGACGAGCCTAAGGGGACGAGCCTAAGGGGACGAGCCTCGCGGCTAAAAACTAAGGCTAAACTTGGCGGTTTAAGCCATCGCTTAAGCTAAAAAAGTAAGCTTTTAAAGCCGGCCCTAAGCCAGCGATTAAACCGGCCAAAAGGATCCCGCCTAGGATTAAGCCCTCCCTCGTGGTAGGTGGGCTTAACTCTAAAACCGCCCCAAAACGGTAAAGAAGAAACGGTCCCGCGAAGGCGATGAGCCCGGCTAAAATGGCCAAACCCAAAACCAAGCCGGTTAAAGTTAAGCCTAAACTTTCTAAGGTCACCAAGGTCACCACGTCCCTTAAGCTGGCCCCTAAGGAGCGGAGGATGGCTAGCTCTCGCCGCCGCTCGCTTAAGCTCGCCAAAATAGTCGCGGTCAGACCCAGCAAACCCGTTAGGGTCACTAAAATGGAGACTAAAAAAAGAACTCTCTCCCCGCCGCCCAACAGTTGAAACAGCTGGTCCAAGGCCACCCCGGGCAAAACGGCCGACAAAGCCTCGCCCGAGGCGTTTTGGATCTTGGCTTGGGTCTGAAAGATCAGGCGACGATTTTTTAAGCCCACTAAAAGGGCGGTTACGGACTTGGGTCGTAAGTTAAACTTTTTGACGTCTTGGGGTTTGACGGCGAACCCCGGGATGGGCGCTCCTCCCCGCCAGTCCACGTGAATGGCTTCCATTGACTCTAAGCTAATATATAGGCTCCGGTCAACCGGGGACCCAGTGGGCTCAAAGATCCCCACCACCGTAAAGGGTTTGTCGTCGTGGACCCGCGAATGGTCGCCGCCGCCGTGGCTTAAAACAATCTGGTCGCCTTTAGCGTAGTTTAAGCGTCTAGCCACCTCGGCCCCTAAGACGACCGTAAAAAGCTCGGTAAAAGTTTGGCCATTTAGTTTTAGGCCTTGGTTTTTTCGGTAGCGATAATGGGCCAGAAAATTGTCGTCCGTGGCCACCACGGGAAAACCTCGGTGGTAGTCGCCCATGGACAAAGGGATGGCGAAGGCCACTTCGGGTAAGGCGACCGTCTCTTCGACCTTAGCCCAACTAACGTTATTGGTGGCCCCGCCCAAGTGAAAAATGGCGTATAAAACCAGCTGGGCGTGGCCCCCTCGCGCCCCCACCAAAAGGTCGATCCCATAAACGCTTTGAGTAAAGCTCTCCCGGACTTGGGTTCTTAAGCGCTCTAAACCCACCAATAGGATCGTCGACAAAATTATGGCCACGGTCACCAAGCTTAAAGAGCCGCGGCGATTAAAGGCCGAGCGGGCGGCTAAGGCCAAAAGGGTTTTTAAGCGGCTCAAGCTTCCTCCTTTGGGGATGGTCTTAAACTCTCCATGGTTAGATAAGCCCCAAAACGGTCGGCCAAAGCTACCTCGTGACTGACGAATAAAACGCTAGCCCCGGCTTTTTGGCTTTCTTTTAACAATAAATCGACAAAAGCTCCCCGGCGGTCGGCGTCTAAAGACGAGGTCGGCTCGTCGGCCATAATCAAAGGCGGTCGGCCTAAAAGAGCCCTGGCGGCGGCCACTCTTTGCCTTTGGCCAACTGAAAGGCGAAACGCGGGCCTGGTCCACAGGTCAGGGCTAAGGTCTAAGCTCGTCATCAAACTTTCGACCGCGGCCGCGACCGAGCCAAAGGCTTCTTTGGCTCGGTCGCGGCGATAAGCCGAAAGCTTGGCCGGCAAAGCCACGTTGTCTTGGGCCGATAAGTAAGGCAGAAGATTAAAACTTTGAAAGATAAAGCCCACCCGATCCCCTCGGAAACGGTCGCGGGCCGGGCCAGACAAAGCTTTAAGATTAACGCCCTCCACCCAGATCTCCCCTTTGACCGGGGCGATGAGGCCGCCAATGAGGTTTAAAAGGGTGCTCTTGCCGCTACCGCTGTGGCCGGCTATGAATAGCGACTCTCCTTTAGCGATGGCTAAACTTTCTATGTTTAAAAGAGGCGCTTGGCCTGGCCAATGGAAGAGGAGATTTTTTAGGTTAACCGCGTAATCTTGGCTGGGATTTTCGATTACCATTTGACTAGGGCGTTTTTAGCGTCCAAGGTCAAAGCTTTTTGGCCGGATTCCCCGACGACTTCGGCGTCGATTCGAGTTAAGCTCGGGAATTTGGCGAAAAGACGGACCTCAATGTCTTTTAAGGCCGCGGGTTTTTGGCACTCGAAAATGTAATCGGCCAATAGATCCCCATGTTCGCCGTGGTCATGGTCGGCGTGGTCATGGTCGGCGTGGTCATGATCGGCGTCGGCCTCGTGGTCGGCGTGGTCGTCATCGTCGTCCTCTTGACCCGGGTCATTGGCGTGGTCGGCTGGCCACCTTGGCGGCGGTAGGAGGGAGGCGTCTAAGACTTCGGAGGTTAGACGGACTCCTTTGGCTTGACAGCCAGCCGCGGGCGTTAAAACGAAGATTTCCGCGGCCTCGTTTAAAATCTGGCCCATTTTTTTAACTTCTTCGGTCTCTTGAGGGGAGTTAGGGGCTCTTTCAAAGGGGATAAAATTTATCAGGGGACCGTCTAAGCTAAGCTCCACGTCTTTTTGGTCGATCACGATATAAAGCTGGGCCGCCCCGTGCTCGTGGGCGGGCGGCGCTTGGGCGAACCCCGAAGAAGAGACTAAGGCGAGGGCGAAAAAAAGTCCAAGACCCAATGTTAAATGGAAGGGCCGCATTATTTTCTCCTTTTTTATGGCCAAAGGCTTTTTGGTTAAAACGCGATAATATATTATATCGCTAGCCGAGTCAAGGAGCGAAAAAAGGCCCAACTCAAGAAAGACGCCTCCGTACGAACTCCTTTTTTATTTTTTGAGATGTCGTTAATATACAGTATATAGTGTTCGCTAATAATTTTATTTTCGCGTGTATAGTAGAGCCACGGCCCTAAAACTTCAACGCCAAGGTTTTTAAGAAACCATCAAAAAAAAACTCTAAAAACTTTTTGGTTTTTAGAGATTTTTTTAGATAAAAACGTTTTAATTTTAGAAATTTAAGCGTGATTATAAAACAACGTCCAAGGTCGACGGGCGGGCGTTTAAATAGTCCACTTCTTGGTCGACGGGCCGCTCTTTTTTGGGTAAAGCGGGCTCAATGGGGTCGGATTTTTTGCGGCCGCCCCCCGGAGCCGCGGCCAAAGGGGCCTCAATAAGGGCTCGAAAGGGACCTCGTTCATATTTTTTCCGGTTGACGTAGGGTATATAGTCGCTGGGCACTAACATTTTGACCTCCAAGGCTTAAAAAAGAGAGGCGATTTTTTCGGTTCGCCTTTCTTAAGTAATTTATCGGCTGGAAGTCGATTTAACTTTAGCCAAACCTAAAAATATTTTTGGGTTTGGCTCATTTTAAGGTTAAGGCTTAAATCCATAATTTTGGATTTTTGTAAAGCCCCTTACTTATCTTATCGGCCAAAAAAGCGAAAAACTAGAGTTAATTCTTTTAAAAAAATTAATTTTTTGGCCCACGAAGAAAAAGATCGGGCCTAAAACAATCGCGGCCGTAAGGTCTTTTTCGATCCAGATTTGATGGCGGGAGTTCTCCGCCCAAAAAAGGTAGGAGTTCTTCCTTATTAAGCTATCCTCGCGGCCCTCTTGGCTCTTCCGCCTTTGACCGATCGTAGCTGGCCCTCATGACGCTTTCAGGCCATCCCGATAGCTCCATTAGCGGACGCGAAATTAAAAGCTTAAAGCGAGTTTTTGGAGCCAAGCTCCAAAAACGAGGCGATAAAAGGGCTGGGCTCTATCGACTTTATTGGCTGGCTTTAAGGAGTCCCATTCTAGCTATGAAGGCTGAACTCAAATACAACCCCAAAGAAACGCGCCTTTCCAAAACATCGCGTTTATGGACAGACCGATGAGTTCAAAAAGGGGTACGCCACGCTTTTTGGCGTTGAGGCGACGAACAGTTTGGCTTTATCCGAAATTTCGGATAATTGGCTGAAACGCTAAACTGGCTTAGGCCGCCTTCGCTACCAAAGGGATAAAGAAAAAATTAGCCGAAATTGTTGAAGTAATCGGCGTCAGCGTTTGTAGAATCGCGGCCGCGGTTAGCTAAATTAGGCCATTATGAGGAGCTGAATTGGCTACGGGGGACGATTTACGGTTTTTACGGTTCGAGTCGAGGTGTTTTTAAAAATCCAGATTTTATTGAAAAAATTATCTCAATTAGGAGTTTCCAATGGTTCCAGTTTTTTTCGGGAATTGGAAGCCATAATAAGGGGGCGTAAGGCCCAATAACCTAGGTTAAAAAACAGGGGTTTTTACGAGTCCATCAGTCCTTAAGTTCAGCGACCTTAAGTTCTGCGGTCTTGCGATCATCGGCCTCTTGAGCGACCTTGGCCTCAAGTTCAGCGACCTTAAGTTCAGCGGCCTCTATGGCGGCGTTAAGTTCAACGCATTGAGTTTTTAAGAACGAATATCTGCCTTCGCTTAATAAATTTACTAATTCTTCCATTTCGCTACCACTAAAACCTAAAAGGGAGCTAAACTCGTTAACTTTGAAAAATTTAATTAGCGCGCCGGCGATCACTCCAAGTTTTATTTCCTGGCCAGGTTTATCTTGAATTCCGATTTTTATCTCGCTAAAAATTATTAGAATATTTTTTAACTATTTTTTTTTAGTTCCTGAAAAAAATTCGGTGGTGGCCGACTTTAGTTGACGTGACTTAAAAATTAGTGTATAGTGGCTTCGTAGATGTCTTTTTAGGAGAGACGGAAATAATGGAGCCATTAACCATCAACCTTGACGAGTATTCTTGTCCCAATCCAGATTGCTCTGACCATAGGTCAAAAGCATAAAAGTAATATCTCTATCCGTGGAACTTACGGCAAGGATAAGCGTACTCTACTATATTGTCGTACTTGTGGAAAAAGGTTCGCCGCAACCTTTGGAACGGCGTTCTATGGGGCCAATATTTCGTCTGAGGCTATACAAACCATAATTCATCATTCGGCTGAGGGCGTAGGGGTTCGAGCAACTGCCAGGTTATTAGGTATAGACAGGGAAACAGTAAATGATGTCATACTCCGGGTAGGCGCCTTCTG
>JAIROO010000168.1 GCA_031257535.1 Deltaproteobacteria bacterium | reverse complement strand
AGTGAAAGATTGTTCACAATTGCCCGGCGATTTAAGGCGGGTATGCCTCCAATCTGACACAAACTAGTTAGTCTCACCGAGACCTCACCGACTGGAGAGCCGTGTGCGGGAAAACCGCCGGCACGGTTCGGAGGGAGGGGAGGGGCAACCCTTCCCTCCCCCTATTTTTTAAACAATAAGCCGCTTAACAAGATAACCAAACAAACTATAGGTTGTCTTGTTAAGGGGCCTATTTTATTTTAAGTTTAATCCATCTTCATGTTTTTACAGATGGTCTCGACGATTTTCTCCAGTTTGACGGGTTTGGCGATATGGGCGTTCATCCCGGCTTTTAAAGCCTTGTCAATGTCGTCTTTAAAGGCGTTGGCCGTTAAAGCGATAATTGGGACTTTTTTGGCGTCGGTCCGGTTGAGGTTGCGGATAGCCTCCGAGGCTTGATACCCGTCCATATTGGGCATCTGCACGTCCATCAGAATAATATCGTAAGTGTTTTCCGGGGATTGGCCAAACTTTTGGAGGGCCTCTAAGCCGTCGTTAGCCTCGTCCACGCTGATGCCAGTGACTTTGAGCATGGCTTTGGCGATTTTCCGGTTCAGATCCACGTCGTCGACCAAAAGGAGTTTTTTGCCCAAAAAGCGACCGGCTGGATCTGTCGGCGTGGCCTCGGTCTCTAAGGGGGCCGACTGCGTTTCTTTGAGCCAGAGGCTAAACCGAAATTCGCTGCCCTGGCCAACTTGGCTTTGGACTTTGATGTCCCCGCCAAAGAGGCGAACAATGTGCCGGCTAATGGTCAAGCCTAAGCCCGTGCCCCCATAAATCTTCGTGATTTTCCCGCTGCCCTGCTCAAATGGTTGAAAAATGGCTTGCATGGCTTCGTTGGAGATGCCGATGCCCGAGTCCTTTACCACGAACTCGATTAAAGCTTTGTCGTCTTGCCGCTCTAAACGGTTGACCATAAACTCGATGGTTCCGGCTTCGGGGGTAAATTTAACGGCGTTACCCAATAAATTAATGAGAACTTGCCGTAAATGTAAGGGGTCGGTCAAAAATGCGCTGGGCGTAAAATTTATCTCTGGGTGGATAAATTTAATGCCTTTGTCCCGGCAGCGGGTTTTCATGATGCTGGTGACGGTGTTGATTAAAACCGGCAGTTCGACGATTTCGCTGGCGATCTCGATTTTGCCAGCCTCGATCTTCGAAAGATCCAAAATATCGTTTAATAACCCTAAAAGATGAAAAGACGAGGACTCAATTTGTCTGACGTTATCCCGAATCTCTTGTAATTCCTGGGAATCGGAGTTCATCTGATTTAAGTTATCTTTAACTATAGCCGACAAACCAATGATAGCGTTCATGGGCGTGCGGATCTCGTGGCTCATGTGGGCCAGAAACTCGCCTTTGTGCTCATTGGCTAAGTTGGCCGCGGCCACGGCTTTTTCCAGCTCGACCTGTTTTAAGACCATCTCGGTCACGTTTAAGGTCTCAATTATAAAGCCGGCTTTTTCGCCTTCCTTGTTGTAAAAATAACTGGCTTTGCCGCGGATGTAATTTTGGCCCCATTTGTCCTCAATATACAAAATGTCGGGGTCTCGACCCTCGATTAAAGCGGTAATGGGGCAGTATTTGGAGCCATGGGGGTAAATCGTGACGTCGTCGTATAGTTGGCCAATGACCTCGTTGGCGGGTAAGCCGTAGATCTCCACCCCTTGGGCGTTCATGTAGATGATTTGCCGGTTCATGTTAATGATGGTTAAGGGGTTTTTGACGCTCGTTTCAATAGCCTCGGCCATCTCGTCGAAACTGTCGGCCAAGGTCCCAAACTCGTCGTGGACCGGGTAATTGAAGCGGAAGTGCCTTTGCCCGTCGCGGAAACGGTTAATGCCCTCAATCAGCTTGGTGATGTTTTTGGTCAGAATCGAGGCCATCCAGATGGCGATGAGAACCACCAAAACAATCAGAATCAAGGTCGTGCCCGTGAGCTGGATAAAGGTGCTCCGTAAATACTCGGCCACGGTGTTGGTTAAGGTCTTTTCGGTTTCTTGGGCGGGTAGGGTAAAAAAGTCTAGGCCCGAGCCAATAGCCACAAAGCCAAAGCCGCGCTTGGAATAGCCATTGGCCGCCGAGGGCGCGTAATGGCCGGTGTAGTACGGAATGGCCGCGGCCGTGTTCAGTTTGTATAACCCGCTCCACAATATATAGAAAGAGCCCGAGCCGCCTTCTTTGGTCAGATCCATCCAGCCCACGCACTGGGGAGCGTTATTTAAATAGCGGCAATCTAAGCCGACTAAGCCCTGTTTGGTTAAGGCTGGGGCGGGTTTTTTTTTCCGCGACTGCTCGTGGAACCAGGGGTAGTCGGCCACGTAATCGAACCATTTGGGGACTCCTGAGGCTTGCCAGCCGTCGTAAATGGAGGATTCTAACCAGGGGATTTCCGGGTCGCCAGTGGTCGGGTCAAAGCCAATGATGGAGTGGTGCCGGGGATGGACCACGCTTCGGCCTTTATAGTCCCAGATAAAGGCGTAGTTGCCCTCAAAGGCGCTAGATATTTGGACCGTTCTTTCCATCATGGGGGTTAAGTGGTCAACCAGCTCCATGATGTGGTCGTGGTTTAAGGCGAAAGTCACGTAGCCAATTTTTTGGTTCTTGTTATCGTAGACTGGGGTCGCCCAGCGAACAATGCCCTCAAAACGCTGGCCGACTGGGTTTTCGCGGCCACTATAGGCTTGTTTTTCTGGGAAAAATTCTATGGGGTAGCCACGGTCGGCCGAGGCTTTAGCCAAGTTCTCGGGGGTGTAAAGGCCAATGTAATTGGACCGCACGTAAGCCCCGGTCACGTCGGAGACGTAGATTTCTCCTGGGCCTAAATTTTTTAGTTCTTCGAAATAAGTTTCAGCTTTAACGTAGGTGTTTTGACGGTCCGACACGTTCTTTTTAGTCGGATCCGGGGGATAATTGACTTTTCGAGTCTCTGGGTTCACCACTTTAACGATTTCTTGGCCATTTAGATCAATAAAAGCCATTTCTTCGTATAAAGGTAAGACGTCGTAAGCGTAAGGCTCGGCCGTCCGGGGGTGGAAGCCGTTCATGTCCTCGTTTTCTAGGTTACTGGACACGCCTAAAGGCAGGTCGACGGGTGGATTTTCCACGTCCCAGGCGTTAATTTCTGGATCTAGTCGCCAGACGCCGGGTTTTATTAATCGGCCCCGTTTCTCGTTAACGAAGGATTGGTAATTAGCCTCGGTCGGCTCGATGGTCGCCGCGTAGCGGATGTCGCTGTCTCGGGCGTAGAGAAAAGCGGCCACGCGGTCAGCGGCCGTGGTCGACATTCTTTCGATGTTCTCAATGGCGCTATCGTTTAAGGCCGCCTTGGAATCGCGGACGGCGATATTTTTTAAAGCGTCCCCTTGAATGGTGAATTGACGCCAAGCGAGGCTAGCCAAAAGGATCAGGGGGATGACCTTGACTAACAAAAATATAATGATGAGCTTTGACCTTAAGCCCAGGCGATTAGCGAAACGCCAAATCCCTTCCCCTTTTTTGGGGGAGGCGCAAGGGTTTTGGACAGGCGGATTAACCATATTCAATTGCTATCCTAAAAAGAGAACGAGTCAAATTTTAAGGTCAGTGAGGTGAGCGTTACCGCTAATTAATAATATATAAATATTAAATTGCGCGATATCTGCTAAATGACTGATAAAGTAAAGAAAAAAATCAAAAATATTAAATTATTATGTATAATATTTTTAAAAGCAGGGTTTTGAGATTATAAAAGCCTTTGCCACCCAAATATCAGCGCGAAAAAGCGATTAAAATAATAAACGAGAAAAAACCCTTTGGATCCTTAAATATTAACTATAATCAACTGGATTGATTAATTCAAGGCTAGGCCCGTCTAAATTTTTAGCTCTTTTAGTTTTTTATTTTTTTGAGCCATCATAGTCTCGCCCCCCAGACGACTATTGTTTTATTAAGCGAAATTTAAGCCAACTTTTTGCCCCCGCCAAAAGCCATCTCGCCTGATAACCTTTATTTTATTGACCAGCGCCCGCCTAAGAAGGACCTAAGAAGGGCCCCTAACAAGGGCCTAACAAGGGCCTAACAAGGGACGCGCGTTTTTAGGAATTATTTGGTTTTTTTGACATTTTGGTCGCAAAAGATTTGGGCCTTTGGAGTTTTTCGACATACGCGTAGTAAATTCCAAGAAATAGGGGCTTAAAATCGGGGGAGTTTAGCCCTTAAAAGTCCTAATTTGGCGGGTACGTCAGGGTTTTAGCGCTTTGGCCCGTTTTGTGCAAAGAGTTCAAAAAGAGTTCAAAATTTTTAAAACCAGGGGTTTTTAGGCCTTTGTTTTTGGCTTTCTTAATTTCCCCATAAGTCTTTAAAAAAAAAGGATTGGCCTTAAGAGCGGCGGTTATTGATTTTTTCACCCTGACTTTAACCAGAGCGGGCGGACCTTTTTTTACCCGTAAGGGACGTTTTATTTAGTTTACCAATTTCGGAGGCGGGTATGACATTTTATCGCGGCTTAAAAACCGTCGCGGTTGTGACCATTTTTTTAGCTTTAGTTTTAAGCCAGCCGGCTAAGGCCCAAACTGGCGACACTATTAAGGTTGGGATTCTCCATTCTTTATCTGGGACCATGGCTATTAGCGAAACAACTTTAAAAGACGCTATTTTAATGCTAATAGAGGAGCAAAACGCTAAAGGGGGCCTTTTAGGCAAGAAATTAGAACCCGTGGTCGTGGATCCCGCCTCGGACTGGCAGATGTTCGCGGAAAAGGCCCGGGATCTCTTGTCCCGCGACAAGGTGGTCGTGGTTTTTGGCTGTTGGACCTCGGTTTCCCGAAAATCGGTCCTGCCGGTATTTGAGAGTTTAAATGGCCTTTTATTTTATCCAGTCCAGTATGAGGGCCAAGAGTCCTCGAAGAACGTCATCTACACCGGGGCCGCCCCTAATCAACAGGCCATTCCGGCCGTGGACTACCTCTTAGACGAGGGTAGCCAGCGTTTTGTTCTCGTGGGAACCGACTACGTCTTTCCTCGGACGGCCAATAAGATCGTGGAGGCTTACTTACTGAAAAAAGGCGTGGCTCAGGCGGATATCGTCACTTATTACACGCCATTTGGGCATTCCGACTGGCAGTCCATCGTGGCCGACATTAAAAAGCTGGGCGGCTCAGGTCGGAAGACGGCCGTGATTTCTACTATTAATGGCGATGCCAACGTGCCTTTCTACAAGGAATTAGCCGCCCAGAACATTTCGGCTAGCTCCATCCCGGTCATGGCTTTTTCCGTGGGCGAAGAGGAACTCTCGGGCGTGGATCCCAAACCTTTAGTGGGCCATTTAGCGGCTTGGAACTACTTTCAGAGCGTGGAAAACCCCCAAAACTCCGAGTTTATTAAAAAGTGGAAGGCTTACATTAAGGACGACAAAAGGGTGACCAACGATCCCATGGAGGCCAGTTACTTAGGCTTTAACTTATGGGTCAAAGCCGTGGAAAAAGCCAAATCCACCGACGTGGACGCGGTTTTAAAAGCCATCGTTGGCCTTTCGACCCCTAACTTGACCGGAGGCGTGGCCAAGGTTTTGCCTAACCATCATTTAACTAAACCCGTGCTCATTGGCGAAATCGAGGACACTGGCCAGTTTCAGGTGGTCTGGAGCGCCGAGGGCGAGGTTCCTGGCGACGCCTGGTCCGATTATTTGCCGGAGTCGGCTGATTTAGAGGCCGATTGGACGGACCCCATCAATTGTGGCAATTACAACAAAGCCACTAAGAGCTGTTTAGGAGCCACTAAACCTTAACTTGATGTTTTTAAGGAGGTTATTTCTTTTTTTCGATTTTAAAAATTTTTTTTGGCTAATGTTTAAAACTTTTAGTGATTTTCAACTTTTCACGTTTTTTACCCTATTTACTTTTATCGCGAGTTAACTATTTTAGATTTGCCTTTTTCGCGATAGTAACTGTTTTTGATTTGTCTTTACAACGTTAGTAACTGTTTTTAATTTATCGTTTTTACGTTTTTTTGCGTTTTTAAACATTCTTTTTCGCGTTTTTTACTTTGAAAAGCGAAAAGTTTTTGCGGATTTTGGCCGGGCCCTGTTTTTGGGCCCGGCCAAATTTAAGAATTTTAGAATTTTTTTGAGGTTTATTAGTGTCGCGTTTTCTTGGGTCCAAAAGGCGAATCTTGGCCACGAGCCTTCGAAGGCCTTTAACCGCGCGTCTTGTCGCTGGCTATAGGCTGACCCTAGCCTTAACCTTGGCCCTGATTTTGGCCTTGGTCCTGTCTTTGGCGGGCGTAAGTCAGCTTAAGGCCGCCGAGAGCGCCGCCACCGAGACCGCGTCCATCGCGAGCGCGCCCGCCGAGACCGCGTCCATTGAGAGCGCGCCCGCCGAGACCGCCTCCGCCGAGATGGCTTCTTTAGAGCCTCAGTCCGCTCCGACCCCCCTAGCGTCAAGTTCTCTCCTCGCGAGCGAGGCCTCGAATGGTTCCGAAACTTGGTCGTCTCCGGTCGTGGCTAGTCTAATAAGCCCCAAAGTCGGGGATCGCGACGCGGCCATAACCGCCCTTTCGACCGACGACTCTCTTTTAGCCAGCGAGATTCTTTCGGCTTTGTTGACCGGCCGATTATTTTTGGTTAAAGACAGGGGAGCCTTTTATTTTGAAAACCAAGGCCAGTATGTTTTGGCCTGGCCCAAGACCGGCCCTTTGACCCCGAATAACCCGCGGAAGGTGGCCGTCAATAACCGGCAAAGAGAGACTATTCAAAGGATCTTGGGGGCCAGGGCTTTAAAGGACCCAGACATAGGGGCTCGGCGACAAGCCTCGGCCGCCTTAATTGGGGCTCCGGGGGTGGATTTAAGTTTAATCCGGGAGCTAATTGGATCTGAGGCGGACGAAAGGACCAAGGACAACTTAAGCCTAATTTTGGCTTTGGCCTCTTTAAAGGACCCTTTGGCGAGCCAAGAGGACAAACTCGCGGCTTTAAAGGTCTTAACTAAACTTTACGCTCCCGCCGCTCGGGACGACTTAAAAAGCTTAAGCTTAAGCGACAATCCGGTCTTAGCCACGGCCGCGGCCCAAGCTTGGCGGAGCTTAGAGGCGAAATCTCAGCATTTAGCCTTGGCCGAAACTTTTTTCTTTGGCCTC
This sequence comes from Deltaproteobacteria bacterium, assembly GCA_031257535.1. Taxonomy (GTDB): domain Bacteria; phylum Desulfobacterota; class Desulfarculia; order Adiutricales; family Adiutricaceae; genus JAIROO01. Next base: position 16,968 of record JAIROO010000168.1, on the reverse strand, counting down.
TCGCTTGGCTCGGTCCTCGCCCTCATCGGCATTGGCCTCGCCATTACCTTTGGGGTGATGGGGGTCATTAACATGGCCCACGGCGAGATGGCCATGCTAGGGGCTTATACGGTCTGGGCTCTCCAGACTATTTGGCCAAGCCAGCCCGGGTTAGCTTTGATTCTGGCTCTACCCGCGGCTTTTTTGGTCTCCGGCGGGGTGGGGGCGGCCATAGAGCTAAGCGTGATTCGGCCTCTTTATCAGAGGCCTTTGGAGACTTTGCTGGCCACCTTTGGGTTGAGCCTAATTCTGCGGCAAGCGGTTCGCAAAGGTATCTCATCTATGAACGTGGCCGTGGCGACCCCTTCGTTTATGAGCGGTCAGTGGCAAATTGGGGCCAACTTTAGTCTGACTCAAGGCCGGGTTTTTATATTTTTCTTTTGTTTATTGGTCTTTTTGGCCGTGTACTTAGTCCTCGCCAAAACGCGCTTAGGCCTTGAGATCCGCGCGGTCACTCAAAACCGAGCGATGGCGAGGGCCTTAGGGGTTCCGTCGTCTCGGGTCGACACCATGACCTTCGCTTTAGGCTCGGGCGTGGCCGGAGTCTCGGGGGTGGCCTTAAGCCAGTTGACGAACGTGGGCCCCAATTTAGGCCAAGATTACATTGTGGACTCTTTTATGGTCGTGGTCTTTGGCGGGGTCGGCAACTTGTGGGGCACCTTACTGGGCGGCTTCATTATTGGCCTCGCCAACAAGTTTTTAGAGCCGGTTAACGGGGCCATGTTAGCTAAAATCGTCATTATGGTGGGGATCATTTTCTTTATCCAGCGACATCCGAAAGGGCTCTTTCCCCAAAAGGGACGGGTTACCTCGTTTTAAAGGAGAACTCTGGATGCGGATTTTCGATCGCTCTTTAACCATCTTTACCCTGGTCATGGCGGTAGGAGCGGGGACCATAATTATAGGGTTCTTGGCTTTTGGAACCCCAATATTTTCTCAGTTTACGGTGGGTTTACTGGGTAAGTACCTTTGTTTCGCCATTTTAGCCTTAGCCATTGATCTAGTTTGGGGTTACATGGGCGTTTTAAGTCTAGGGCATGGGGCTTTTTTCGCCTTAGGCGGATACGCCTTTGGCATGTACCTCATGCGCCAGATAGGCGCTCAAGGCGTTTACGGGGACGCGGTTTTACCAGATTTTATGGTTTTTATTGGCTTTGAAACTTTACCTTGGTATTGGCGCGGCAGCCAACATTTTCTCGTGGCCGTTCTTTTGGTCATTTTAGCCCCCGGGCTATTGGCCCTGGTTTTTGGCTGGACCGCCTTTCGCTCGCGGGTCTCGGGGGTCTATTTTTCGATAATCAGCCAAGCCCTAACTTACGCCTTGTCCTTGGCTTTTTATTTAAACGCCTTAGGCTTTGGCGGCAACAATGGGTTTACGGATTTTAAGACTATTTTGGGCTATGACGTCCAAGAAAAAGGCATGACCGCGGCCCTCTTCGGGGCTTCGGCTCTCTTATTGTGGCTCGCGGTCTTAAGCTCGCGTTATTTGTTAAGGTCAAGGCTGGGTTTAGCCGTTTTGGCCATCCGCGACAACGAGGCCCGGGTCCGCTTCGCCGGCTATAAAGTGGAAAACGTCCAAGTCGCGGTCTTTACTTTTTCGGCCATTATAGCCGGTTTAGGCGGGGCTTTATACGTGCCCCAGGCTGGCATCATAAACCCCTCGGTTTTCGCCCCGATTTTTTCCATTGAGATGGTGGCTTGCGTGGCTTTAGGCGGTCGGGGCTTTATGTATGGGGCGATTATTGGGGCTTTCGTGGTAAATTACGCGAAATCTCGTCTGTCCACCGAGGCCCCGGATCTCTGGCCTTTTATTTTAGGTTTCTTGTTCATTTTAACCACCGTCTTTGGCCAAGGCGGGGTCTTCGCTTTAGGTCGTTTTATTTGGCCGCGAAAAGTTAAGGCCGATCCCTTTAAAACGGTTAAGGAAGAGCCCCACAAAGGCGTCGGCTAAATTAAAAGATTTTTTTAGGCGGAATAATAGCCCTGGTTAAACCCCTTTTAGCTAAAAAAACGTTTAGGGCGATAAGCTTAGCCGCGGATTTTTGGCCCTAAAATTCCAAGCGAAACGTAGTTAAAAGTTTTATAAAGATTTTTAAGGATATTTAAGGATAATAGCTCGCTCATGGGTCATGACGCTCTAACCCCGGCCCAAGACCAAACCTTAACGCCTTTGGCTTTGCCTTGGGAGCCTAAAGCTTTAAGAAGGCGCAATCACATTCTTCTTTTGGAGGGGATTACGGTTGTTTTTGATGGCTTTTTGGCTTTAAATAACCTTAATCTGGCTTTAAGGGAAGGGGAACTGCGCTGCGTTATTGGCCCCAACGGCGCTGGCAAGACCACCATGATGGACGTGATCACCGGCAATATCCGCCCCACCCGCGGCGAGGCTTGGTATCGCGACGACGTTAACCTTTTGGAAGCCGACGAGGTGGCCATCAACCTCGCGGGTTTAAGTCGCAAGTTTCAAAAACCTTCGGTTTTTGAGTCTTTAACCGTAGCTCAAAACTTGGAATTAGCCTTAAAAGCTCGAAAATCGGTTTTTTCGACCTTATTCGCCCGTTTATCTGGGGAGGAGGCCGACTTTTTGGGTCAGACTTTGGAGCTGGTTAATTTAGCCGAGCGGAAAAATCAATTGGCCGGCTCCTTATCCCATGGCCAAAAACAATGGCTGGAGATCGGGGTTTTGTTGGCCCAAAAACCTAAACTTTTGCTTTTAGACGAGCCAGTGGCGGGTTTGACGGTTAAAGAAATCGACCGAACCAGCGAATTGCTTTTAAGCTTAGAAGGCCGCCACTCCTTAATCGTGGTCGAGCACGACATGAGTTTTGTGCGCTCCATCGCCAGAAAAGTGACCGTTTTGCGCCAGGGCTCGGTTTTAGCTGAAGGAACCATGGACGAGATTTCCTGCCACCCGGGCGTGGTCGAGGCCTATTTAGGAGGCGAGGCGTGCTAAGGGCGGAAGGGCTTAACCAGTATTACGGCCAAAGCCATATCTTAAGGGACGTCTCTTTAAATGTCCCCAAAGGTCGCTGCGTTTGTTTAATGGGTCGCAATGGGGTGGGCAAGACCACTTTTTTAGGCTGCGTCATGGGTTTATTGCCGCAGCGAAAAGGGAAAATAATTTTTAATGGCCAAGACGTTAGTCGCTTAAAACCCGAGAAACGGGCCACTTTAGGTTTTGGTTACGTGCCTCAAGGTCGGCAGATTTTTCCGATTTTAACGGTAGAGGAAAATTTAAAATTGGCTTTGCCCTATCGCTTAGGCGGGGGCAAAGAACTACCGAGCCTTATTTTTGAGCTTTTCCCAGTCTTAAAAGACATGGCTAAAAGGCGGGGCGGAGACCTTTCCGGCGGTCAGCAGCAGCAGTTAGCCATGGCGAGGGCTCTAGTCTTAAACCCCTCGCTTTTAATTTTAGACGAGCCCACGGAAGGCGTTCAACCCAACGTGGTGAGCGAAATTATCAAAGTTGTTAGGCGCTTAGTGGACGAGGGTCTGACCGTTTTAGAGGTTGAGCAAAAAGTCCCCGTCGCCCAAAAAGTCGGGGATTTTTACGCCATCATGGAAAGGGGTCAGATCGTGGCCGAGGGAGTTATGGCCGACCTAACCGAGGACAAGGCCCGGAGCCTTTTAAGTGTCTGAGTATAGTCCTAAAGCCCCATGGCCCGCTTCCCTAGAAGCCACCATTTTGCCTGGTCCCAAAGGGACCAGGCGCTCGGGTGGGCTCTTGGGGCCCATTAAAAGGCGCGGCCCCTTAGCCTTGTCGTGGCCTTTTTACCCCGCTACTGAGACCTTGGAGCTGACCTTGTTACACCCGCCCGGGGCTTTGGTGGAGGGCGACCAACTTAGCGTCCGCTTAAACGTTAAATCCGGGGCCAAGGTCGTGGTCGTGACCCCGGCCGCGCAAAAGATTTATAAGGCGAGAGAAGTCCAAAGCCAGACCATAACCTTAGAAGTTGAGGCCGCGACCTTAGAGTGGTTGCCGCAAGAGACCATTGTCTTCGCCGGGGCGCGCGGGGTCTTAAGCTTAACGGCCGAGGTGGCCGCCCTTGGTCGATTCTTGGGCTGGGAGATGGTGGCCTTAAAGGCGGATCTAAATGAAGGTCAGGGCTCTTTAAGTCTGGCCACGGATATCAGTCGGGCGGGGCGGTTAGTTTTCAGAGACCGCCGAAACCTTTTTTTTCCGACCGCGAAAAGGTGGCTCAGGTCGCCTTTGGGCTGGGCCGATCAGCCCGTGGCCGGGGTTTTGTGGGCGCTTGGTCGCGAAGGCCAAATCGAGGCGGCTTTATTGGCCACGGCCGCCGAAAAACTCCAAAAGGCAAGCGAGGCTTTTGACGGTTTTTTAGGCGTAACCGTAAGGGGCGAGCTTCTTTTGGCGAGATGTTTAGGGCCGTCGGTAGAAAAAACCAAGGCCTTTTTGGAAAAAGTCTGGCGAACGGTCAGAGAGCTCTGGGGCGAGGCCACGTATCGACCCCGGATCTGGTCTACTTAAAGGAATCGCTAGAGGCGACAAGGAGACGCCAAATGGAGTTGACGCCAAGGGAAGTCGATAAACTATTATTGTTTACCGCTGGGTTATTGGCCGAAAGACGAAAAAATAAAGGCTTAAAACTGAATTACCCCGAAGCCATAGCCTATATTAGCTTAGCTATTTTAGAAGGGGCCAGGGAAGGCCAAAGCGTAGCCGAACTCATGAGCTCAGGCCGCGAGCTTTTGAGCCGAGACGAGGTCATGGAAGGGGTCCCCGAGCTAGTGGTCGAGGTCCAGGTGGAAGCCACATTTCCCGACGGAACCAAACTGGTGACCGTTCACAACCCCATTCGCTAAAAGGAGAGCCGATAATGATCCCAGGAGAAATAATCGTGGCCCCGGGCGTTTTGGTCATGAACCAAGATCGGGTGGCTATTGAGGTCGTGGTAGAAAATACCGGCGACCGACCCGTCCAGGTAGGCTCTCATTATCATTTCTACGAGGTTAATCCAGCCTTAAAGTTCGCCCGCGATAAAGCTTATGGCCGACGCTTGGATATTTTGCCAGGGACTTCGGTTCGCTTTGAGCCAGGCCAGAGTCGGGCCGTTAAGTTAGTGGCCTACGCTGGCCGCCGCGAGGTATATGGTTTTCGCGGGGAAATTAATGGGGCCTTAAAAGAGGAGACCAAAAATGTTTGAGGTGGAACGGAGCCGGTACGCGGAAATTTACGGGCCCACGACCGGGGATAGAGTCCGTTTAGCCGACACAGACCTTTTTTTACGGGTGGAAAAAGATCTGACCGTTTACGGGGAAGAAGTCTCCTTTGGCGGGGGTAAGGTTATTCGCGACGGCATGGGCCAAAGTCAAGCCATTAGAACCGAGTCGGTCGATACGGTCATTACCAACGTCGTCGTCGTCGATCCTAGCGGGATCTTCAAAGCCGACCTTGGCCTTTTCGACGGGCGGATCGCCAAAATCGGCAAAGCCGGTAACCCTGACGTTCAGCCCGGAGTCGACATCCCCATTGGCCCGGGCACGGAGATTATCGCTGGCGAAGGGGCCTTAGTTACCGCGGGAGGGGTGGATACCCATATCCATTTTATCGCCCCGCAGCAGATCTGGGAGGCTTTGACCAGTGGGGTCACCACTTTAATTGGCGGCGGTACGGGGCCAGCCACTGGCACTTGCGCCACGACCTGCTCGCCTGGAGCCTTTCATCTAGCCCAGATGATCTTGGCCACCGACGACTGGCCGGTTAATTTTGGTTTTTTAGGCAAAGGCAACTCCGCGACTTTACCGGCTTTAAGGGAGCAGCTCTTAGCCGGAGCCGTTGGCCTTAAGCTTCACGAGGACTGGGGCACGACTCCCGCGGCCATTGACGCCTGTTTACGCGCGGCCGAAGAGTTTGGGGCCCAAGTGGCCATCCACACCGACACCTTAAACGAAAGCGGGTTCGTGGAGGAGACCATTAAAGCTTTTAAAGGCCGGACCATCCACACTTATCACACCGAAGGGGCGGGGGGAGGTCACGCGCCGGACATTATTAAAGCTTGCTCTTTACTTAACGTTTTACCGTCCTCGACTAACCCCACCCGGCCGCTAACTATTAATACAGTGGACGAGCATCTGGACATGCTCATGGTCTGTCACCACTTAAATCCCTCCATCCCCGAGGATCTGGCCTTCGCCGACTCGCGAATCCGCAAAGAAACCATCGCCGCCGAGGACATCCTCCACGATTTGGGGGCTTTGTCCATGCTCTCGTCCGACTCTCAAGCCATGGGGCGCGTGGGGGAGGTCATAATCCGAACCTGGCAGACGGCCCACAAAATGAAGGCTCAAAGAGGGACTTTACCGGAAGATCGGGGCCGGGGGGACGATAATTTTCGGATTAAAAGGTATTTAGCCAAATACACCCTTAATCCCGCCATCGTCCACGGCTTAAGCCAGGAGATAGGCTCGATTACGGTCGGCAAAATGGCCGATCTGGTTTTGTGGAAACCGGCTTTTTTCGCGGTTAAACCTCATTTGGTCTTAAAAGCCGGGGTCATCGTCGCCGCCCCCATGGGCGATATTAACGCCTCTATACCTACGCCCCAACCGTCCGTTTATCGGCCCATGTTTGGGTCTTACGGGTCGGCCCCCTCGACTTTAGCTAAGACCTTTGTGACTGGCGCGGCCTTAGAGGCGGGGTTAGAGGCTAAGTTTAAGAGTTTAGGTTTACGCCGAAATTTGGCTCCGGCGGCTAACGTTCGGAGCTTAACCAAAAAAGATCTGGTTTTTAACGACGCGACTCCGGATATTACGGTCGACCCAGAGACCTACGAGGTCCGGGCCGACGGCGAACTCTTAACCTGCGAGGCGGCCACGGTCTTGCCTTTGGCCCAGAGGTATTTTTTGTTTTAAGTTTTTTTAAGTTTTTTGGCTTTTAGAATTTTGTTTAAGGGCGATAAGGTCATTTGGCCCTGAACTTAAAATTTTGGATAAGGGCGCGAAGATCTTTTGACCAGAAACTTAAAACTTTGGTTAAGGGGGTTAAGATCTATTGACCCTGATATTAAAATTTTGTTTAAAGGCGCGAAGATCTTTTAGCCCAAAACTTAAAATTTTGTTTAAGGACTTTAAGGACTTTTGACCTTGAGCTTAAAATTTTGTTTAAGGACTTTAAGGACTTTTCGCCCAAAACTTAAAATTTCGCCGCGGAGTTCTGAGGTTTTTTTGGGGCTAAAACAAAGGATTAAAAGTAGTTTTGACTAGTTCATTTTCGGGCGACGGGGCCTTTGGTTTGTTGTTTTTGGCCAGTTCCGCGCTCCCTACCGGCTCTTTCGCCTGGTCGCAAGGCTTGGAAGCCGCGGCTACGGCCGGCTTATTTTCCGGGCCAAAGGATTTGGAAAATTATTTAAACGACGTTTTAATGGGGTCTTTGGCTTATTTTGACTTACCTTTACTTAACCGAGCCTTTTTGGCGGCGACGCGAAAAGACGAAGCGGCCTTATTGGACTATAGCCTTTGGATTTTAGCTGGCCGGGAGACGCGCGAATTGTTCCAAGCGGAAAAAGACATGGGCCGGGCTTTAGGGCGCTTAATTAAATCCCTTGGTCCTCCCGCCTTTTGGGGGGGCGAGGATTTAGGCTATTTAGCCGCCTTGGCTTTACTCGCCGCGACTTTTTTTCCAGAATTAAAACCCCAAGATTTGGCTAAGGCTTTCGCTTATGGCTTTTTGGAAAATCAGCTCGCCGCGGCCAGTCGTTTAAGCTTGGTTAGCCAGACCGAGGCCCGGCGAATTATCTTGGCTTTAAAAGATACCGTCTTTGACGCCGTTCAAAAGGCCTTAAGCCTACCTTTAGCGGCCATTGGGAGCCAGTTAATTAATTTAGCCATTTTTAGCTCGCGGCACGAGACCCAAGAGGCCCGCCTTTTTAGGAGTTAATTTTTGTTCCAAAACTGTTTACGCGTGGGAGTTGGCGGCCCCGTTGGTTCGGGTAAAACGGCCCTCATCCTCCACCTGTGTCGCCAATTGCGCGAAAAACACAAGGTGGCCGTGGTCACCAACGATATTTACACCAAAGAGGACGCGGAGTTTTTAATTAAAAACGAGGCCCTCCCACCGGAGCGAGTCATTGGCGTGGAAACTGGCGGTTGCCCTCATTCGGCCATCCGCGAGGACGCCTCCATGAATATTGAGGCCGTGAGTCAACTTTTAGATAAATTTCCAGATTTGGAGCTAGTTTTTATTGAGAGCGGCGGCGACAACCTCTCCGCCACCTTTAGCCCGGAATTGGCTGACCTCTTTGTCTACGTAATTGACGTGGCCGGGGGCGACAAGATTCCGCGCAAAGGCGGACCGGCCATCGCCCGATCGGATCTTTTAGTTATCAATAAAATGGATCTGGCCGACAAAGTGGGGGCCAGTTTGGAGGTGATGGAAAGGGATAGCCAAAAAGCCCGTGGGAGTAAACCCTTTGTCTTTACTGACTTAAAATTAGGAATCGGGGTTCGACAAATTGCTGATTTTATTGTTAATGAAGGATTTTTAACTGTTAAATTTTAATTTATATCTATATTTCTCTATTTTATTCGGGAAAATTTGTATAAGGTGAAAGTATGAACACAGGAGACACAGCGTTCGTCATTGTCTCGGCGGCCTTGGTTTTTATTATGACCCCGGGTTTAGCCTTTTTTTACGGTGGCCTAGGGCGGCGGAAAAACGTCATTAATAACATGATGGCCTCCGTCTTTATCTTAGGCCTTGGTATTGTTTTATGGTTTTTAGTCGGCTATTCGCTCGCTTTTAGCGGTAATACTTTCGGAATTATCGGGTCTTTGGAGGACGCGTTTTTGAGTTCGCGGGCCTTTGACGCTCCCTCGCCCTACGCAGCTAATCTGCCTTTTTTGGTTTTCGTCGCTTTCCAGATGATGTTCGCCTTGATTACCCCGGCCATCATCACTGGAGCCGTGGCCGGTCGAATGAAATTTAAGGCCTTGTTTATCTTTATCGCTGCTTGGTCTTTTTTGGTTTATTACCCGTTAGCCCACATGGTCTGGGGGACAGGCGGCCTATTAGGGGCCGATGGCTTGGGGTCTATTGATTTCGCCGGCGGCAACGTCGTTCACATTAGCTCAGGGGTCAGTGGTTTGGTCTTGTGCCTTTTACTAGGTCGGCGTCATGGTTACGAGAATACCTCTTATCGGATCCACAATATCCCCTTTGTGGTCTTAGGCATGGCCTTACTGTGGTTTGGTTGGTTCGGCTTTAACGCGGGCAGCGCTTTAGCGGCGAACGAGCTCGCGGGCCACGCTTTTATGACCACGGCCGTGGCCACGGCTTCGGGTTTATTGGCCTGGATGTTCATTGACGTGATCAGGAAACGTAAACCTACCCTTATTAGCGCCTGCACCGGCGTGGTCGTGGGTTTAGTGGCCATCACCCCTGGGGCGGGTTTTATCCCTGTCTGGGCGGCCTTTATTGTGGGCTTGACCGCCGGGCCGGTTTGTTATTATGGTATAATAATTATTAAACAGAAACTGAAAGTCGACGACGCGTTAGACGCTTTTGGTTGCCACGGCATTGGCGGCATCTGGGGCGGTCTTATGACTGGAATCTTCGCCGATCCAGCGGTTAACAAGGTGGCGGGCTTATGCTTTGGGAACCCCTCGCAGTTTTTCGCTCAGATTGGCGGTATCCTCGCCTCCATCTTGGTGGCCGTGGTCGGCACGGTTATCTGCGTTTACGTGACGAAGATTTTCACCGAACTAAGAGTCAGCCGCCGGGACGAGTTAATTGGTTTAGACGCCTCCCAGCATGGCGAGAACGCCTATCCTTCTTTTACCGGACTGGATTAAGGAGACTACATGAGTAACATGATCAAAATTGAAGCCATCGTCCGCGAGGAAAAGCTAGAAGACGTTAAATCGGCTTTAAACGCTATTGAAGTCAATGGCATCACCGTTTTTCAGGTTATGGGGTGTGGCACGCAAAAAGGCTACACGGAAATCGTCCGCGGAACTGAGGTCGACGTGAGTTTACTCCCGAAAGTCAAGTTTGAGATCGTCGTCTCCTCGGAAGAATGGGAGATGAAGGTTATCAAAGCCATCCAGGAAGCGGCTTTTACCGGCCGGATTGGCGATGGGAAGATTTTTAGTTATGAACTCCGCAGCGCCATGAGAATTCGGACCTGCGAAACTGGTTACGACGCTTTAAATTAACGAGTCAAAAAGGCGGATCTCGCGGTCAAAAGCGTAACGCTAAGGCCGATAGGTCCGCCTTTAAAAAACGCCTTTTTTCTTAGCCAGGCCTTTAACTCCCCACCTTAATGACTCTTTTTTTTGTTTAAATTTTACCCTCCCTAAAGCCTAAAAAATATTTTATATCGCCATTTAAGGCTATTTTTTTTTATTTTTTAAAGTTGATTGCCTCGTAAAAACCCTGGCCTTGAAATTTTAGACGGGGGCTATACTAAATAAGCGATTTAATAATTTTAATATACGCTATATTTTGTAAATTTACGAGCTAAAAAAAGGTTTTACGCTGGCCTTAAGCTTAAAGCCCGCCAAAATTCGCTAAAGAGCCAAATCGGGCTAAGGGGTTGACTTAGTTTTTTTGTCTTTATGGGGAGGAGCCAATAGGTCCGCTCGCCTCCTTGCGCCGACAAGGCTTAAATATATCCAAAGACTCATCGTAAAGTTTAGTTTCTAAGCCCAGGGCGCTCGCTAAGGAATGGAACAAATAGTCGTGGGAGTAGGGCTTTGACGTGAAGTTTTTTAGGCAGGCGTAATCGAGCCGAAGCTCCGCCTGTAAAGCCTGAGACAACCATAAAATCAAAGGGACGTTTAACTGCTCATAAGGCGCGAAGGCGTAAGGTATCCCGTGGAGGTAGAGCCCTTTTTCGCCAAGAGACTCGCCGTGATCGGAGACGTACGTTAACCCGGTTATTAAGTCTGACCGTTCTTTTAAAGCCATAATGGCCAAGTCGACTACCTTATCGGTATAAAGGATCGAGTTGTCGTAAGAGTTGACGATGGCCTCGTTAGGACAGTTTTCTAACCCGGCCGAATCGCAAAAGGGCCTAAAGACCCTAAACTCTGGGGGATATCTTTTAAAATATGAAGGGCCGTGACTGCCAATGGCGTGGAGGACGATTAAAGTTTGGCTCTTGACGGTGGGTAAAATCGCCTTTAAACGGTCAACTAAGATTTCGTCGTAACATGAATTTCCGTCGCAATAACGGGGATCGTCATTGGGCTTTAATTTTATATTTTCCACCCGATCGCAGACTTTTTTGCAGCCATTGTCGTTATCTAGCCAAATAACTTTTAGCCCCGCCCGTTTTAAGAGATCTAAAAGGTTGTCCGAGGCCAGAGCTTCATTTAAGTCAAAGTCCTCTCTTTTGAAAGGCGAAAACATGGCTGGCAGAGCTAAGGCCGTCGCGGTCGCGCTCGCGGTTACGTCTTTGAAACTGAGCGCGTCTTGGCGCCTTAGCCTTGGATTAGTGTTTTTGGGGTAACCGTTTAAGGCGAAGTTTTGGCCCCGGGCGGACTCTCCAACTATTAGAACGAAGACTAAGGGCTTTTGAGTTTGGCGAGGCTTTATACGCGCCTCGCCGTCTAAGATCTGAAAAGGTTTGTTGGCCAGAGATTTTTTTTGAAAATAGCGGATTGTCGCGTAAATATAATTGGTGGGATTAATTAAGCGGGTTATCTCTTTGTTATTGCGCCCGAAAGAAGCTAATGGTTTATAAAAAATACCCATAACGCTTAATAGGCCAAAAACGCAAATTATAATTCCCAGAAGTCTAATCTTGAATTCCGCCCAAAAAGGCCGAAATGCGACTTGGGCTTTAACGGTTAACAAGATCGGGCCGAGGCCGGTTAAAGTTAACCAAAAAATTAGGTTTAGGCTTACGTACTCTAATACTTCGGTCTGATTAGTCTCCAAAAAGTTTCGGATCATGTCCGAGTCGATAAATACGCCGTATTGAAACATGGCGTAATTGCCGAAACTAGAGACGAGAAACAAGAAGCTTAAAATTGGCTTATAAATTTTGGGCCACAGAAGAATTTGAAAAATAAAGCCTAAACCTAAGATTAGGACCAACGGTATAGTCAAGGCGAAAAGGTAACTTAGGAGGCCGTTTAAAGTAATTTTCGTCAAGACAAAGCGCCACAGGCTTAAATTTAAAATTATGGCGAAAAATAGGCTTACCCCTAAGATAAAACCGAAAGAGCTAAGCCTTGGCCAATTAACGCCCGTTTTCGTCATATAACTCCTTTAAATACGCCTTCAAATAATTTTTTTGATTTTTTAGATCCGGTTTGAAATCAGAGAAACTAAAAAAGCCAAACAATTAGTTCGCGCCAAAAGCTCTTAAAAGACCCTTATTTTTAGGGCCACCCTTAAGGAACTTGGATCCGGGCTTAAGACATTTTTTTCGCCGCGAAAAGGCGACTTTATTTTTTTGGCTGAGATAAAAATTGACTAGCGACTTTAAATCTTTGGCTGGGCGTATTTTATGAAGTGGGGCGTAAAGTCGGGTGGCGAAAATTCGAAGATTTGAAAAGAAGAGTTAAGGTTGGTTAATTTTTGTAAAGCCAAGGGCCTTTTAGACTTTCCCAAAACCATTATATTTTGGTACAATTCAAAAAGTTTTTAGCTTAAGGGGAAATTTACTAGGCTTTGGTGGTTATGCCGCAAGTACTTATCATTGACGACGATCGCGAATTCGCCGATCTTTTGGCCGAGTACCTTTTGGGTTACGGGTTCGTCTGTCAAGTTACCCTAGACGGGTCACAGGGCCTAGATTTGATCCTAAAAAATCCGGCCGCTTTTGATTTGGTTCTTTTGGACTTAATGCTGCCAGGCCTAAATGGGCTCGATCTCTTGCGGGAAATAAGACGGCGGGAGATTAAAACGCCGGTTATTATGTTGACGGCTAAGGGGGAGTTGACCGACAAGATCGTGGGTTTGGAGATTGGGGCTGACGACTATTTAAGTAAACCATTTGAGCCGCGAGAACTTTTAGCCCGGGCTCGCTCGGTTTTACGGCGGTCTTTTCCCGTCAAAACAACGGACCGTAAAGTTATAGTCGCGGGTTTGCGGTTAGACGAAAGAGCTTTGAAAGCTTACCAAGGCGAACGCGATCTTGAGCTAACCCCGGTCGAGTTTAAAATTTTAAGTTTGTTAATCGCGAACTTAGGGGCCATCACCTCCCGAGACAAGTTATTTTCAGAAGTCTTAGGCCGCGGCGCCGGGGCCTTTGACCGCAGTCTCGACATCCACGTTAGCCGCCTTAGAAAAAAAATCTGGCCCCAAGGGGAGGGGTTAGACCGCTTAAAAAGCGTCAGAGGCGAGGGTTATATCTTCACGCCCGACCCTTAAGGAGGGCTAAATTAGGCTTTTTCATGACTGGTTTTTGGGGAAAATTGTCCATTTTTTGGAAGACCTTTCTTTTGTCCATGATTTTGTTGACTTCCATGGTTTTAATTGGCGAGGAGGTCGACGATTTAGCCTTTCAAGTCCTTAAACTTTTTGGCAAGGCGGAGTTCGATCTCATCGACGAGGTCATCTGGTGGCTAATGGCCATTATCATGTGCGGCTTATTTGGGTCTTGGCTTTTAAGTCGCGCCATAGCCAGGCCCTTGACTCGCCTCGCCGCCTACGCCAAGAAGATCGCTAAAGGCGATCTGGCTTTACGCCTGCCTAAAACGGAAAGCTCCCGGGGCGACGAAATAGGCGACTTAGCCAGGGCCTTTAACCAAATGACCGAAACTTTGGTGGGGCTATTAGAAAACGAGCGGCGTTTAATGCGGGACATTTCTCACGATCTCCGCTCGCCCTTAAGCCGTGTCCGTTTAACTTTGGCTTTGGTCCGCGAGAAACTGACGGCTACTTTAGCTCCTTATAGCCAGCGCTATTTTCAGCTTTTAGACCAAGACGTGGCGCGCTTAGAAAACATGTTGACATCCGTTTTAGAGCGAGCCCGTTTGGAGTCGGTGGGCTTTAAGGGCTTAGAAAAACGCCCGCTTAACCTTAAAAACCTCGTTTTGGCGAGCGTAAGGGACTTTTTGTTTAAAGCCGAAAGCGAAAATAAATCGATCGAGGTCCCCTCCCTTTTAGATTTGACCATTTTAGGCGACGAAGAAATTATAAAAAGCGCCTTAGACAACCTTTTAAGTAACGCGGTTTACTATACAGCCAAGTGGACCACGGTGACGGTCAGTTTAGAGCGTCAAGTCGAATCAATAGTTTTAGCGGTCGAGGATCGGGGGCCGGGAGTCCCCGAGGAGTGGCTTTTGGCGATTTTTAAACCTTTTTTTCGAACCGACGAGGCTAGACGGTCGTCCAGCGGGGGCTTTGGGTTGGGCCTTTCTATTGTCCAAAAAGCGGCGGATTTACACGGTGGCCGGACGACGGCCGTAAACGTTAGGGGAGAGCGAGGCGAGATATTGGGCCTGAAAGTCACGATTAGTTGGCCAGTCTTAAATGTAATCCCAACTTAATAGTCATTTTTTTAAAATTCTTCAAAAGTTCGTTGGCTTTCGGCCCCCACGGCGCGATAAATGACCTCCCTGATAATTGACTTCGCTAAGAGCGGGGCTGGTCCCGTTAAAGTCTGATTGTTTATAGGTAGCGATTTTCGTAAACCGCGCTAGAACAGGGGAGAGAGTCACCGCTCCTTTGTCTTTGGTGGCTAAGTCCCTATTACGCTTCAGAACTCTTTGGAGAATTATTTCGGGATTAAAGGCGGCTAATAATCTCCCTTTCTAAAATGACGGGTCTTTGGAAAAAGACCCACCATTAGTCATAGTTGTCATAGTCAAAGATTAGGCCGCCTTCAAGGCCAGATCGATAGCCTGGGCTTTAAGTTTAGCTCCTTGCCCAAAGATCGCCGACTCGAAGCGCGCCTCGTTCTCGCTTCGGTTACGTGGCTTGACCTCCTTATAATGGTCAACGTATTCGACTACCGCCTGGACGTAACCATAAGCCGTGCCAAAAACCCCAGGAATATCAACGCCTTGGCCAGTCTCGACTAGATCAAGAATCTTAAAGTAAGGTTGGCTCGCCTCATTGGGTGAGTTAATCGGCCTGGGCGTGGGCTCTAACGAATTCGGCTGTCGCGTGAGCGCCGCTTTAGCCTCGTTCTGAGGGTTGGTTAGCTTTTTGGTTAATTTCTCCATGGTTTTACCATCAAGCCGCTTACTCTGAAGAGTCCTCATTAGCTCGGCGAAGCGCTCCGCCTCAATGGGGTATTTTCCGGTTTTTTCTGTTTGAAGGAAGAGGCGGGTCGTTGATTGAAACTTTTAGAGCTTATCCTTGACGCTGCATGCCGAGTCCAGGGGCACCCAACTAAGCCCGCGGCAGGTTATATCCAGATTATTCTGGCTGACAATAAGCTATTGGCCCAAAAATTTGAGAGAGCGGAGGCCCATATCGCTGTCTTAAACTCTTCTTTGCTAGCCAACAAATCCGCTTTGACCGCCCGCCAAAAGGAAGTTACGGCTTTGACCCAAGAAAAAAAACGATATTATAGCTAATTTAAGGAAATTGTATGAAACTAATAAAGAAGCTTGTGAATGGAGTTCTAATATTATTCCTGATAGCTTTTTTGAGCAGTTGTGCCGCTAAACCAGTTACGACCCCTTGTTATCCTCCGACTATTTATCTTCAAGAGATCCCCGAGCCTTCACTTCTTGGAAAAACCAATCATGATCTTATAATTTACCTCTTGGATTTAAAAGAGGCGGTTAGACTATCGAACTCAGACAAGCGAACTCTTCAAGAGTGGGCTGATTCATTTTAGACGAATTTTATAGGGCAGCTGTTGACAAAAGCTGTTGACATTGTTGTTAACACGACTATTTACCGTGTTTTTTCTGGCTGTTCAGCGGGCGCATGACTGGCTGTTGACACGATTTTTAGTCATGTTCTCTCTATTGTTTTTCCCAAAAAAAAGTACAATTTTTTATTGCAATTTTTCACTATACTGTGTGTAAACCCTTATAAATTCTTATTGTCCTAAGTTACGGACCTTATTAGTTTTGGTTTAGCTAAAATCCGTTTTAGGGCTTTTACGAGCCCTTTTTTTTGGAGCTGTTGACACGGCTGTTGACACGGACAAAAAATGAGCCTCCAAACTTCGAATAATCTGTTGATAATTGGCGCGCCCGGCAGGATTCGAACCTGCGGCCTTCGGATTCGTAGTCCGGCGCTCTGTCCAACTGAGCTACGAGCGCCCAACTGACATTCGAATTTATTCTTATAACAAAATTTTTCTGTTGAGTCAAAATATTTTTTTTAATGGCTTTGGCCTCAAAATCAAACGAATTTTTTATGGCCTTAGCCATCCTTCGCTCTTTCGCTTTAGGTAGCCCTTTCTTTGGCCTTAAATAGCTTTTTCGCTCTTTGGGGTATTTTCCACATTTGGACATTTATAAGCCAAAACAGTTATTAAAATTGTTCTGACTAGGACAGGAACTAAGTCTCCGCGTTCTCGTGGTTTTTGTCTTTTTCTTGGGCCCTATCTAGCCCCTCCCCGCGGCCTGGGCGGAATAGCTCGTCACCCTCACGCCCGTAAATGACTTTTTCCGCGTCATCGGGAAGGGGCGGAAATGAGCTTTATGCCCTTTTAGGGCTCTTCTTTTTTTCCGTTTTTCGGGTTTTTCTTCCCCCTCTATTAACTGGCGGCCTTCAGTCTGGTTATCTGATTTTTTGCTTCCAGCTATGTCAAATGATGAGCCAAGGTTAGAGTTTTGAGAGTTTAGCCGAGGAGCGACCAGTTTATTCTTCAGAGATTCGAGTTCCTCACCTAGCTTTTTGATTTAACTTTCGGAGGAACTACGCTCAGAATCTTTTTCGGCGATAACGGTCTCAACAAACCGTCTTTCCTAAGCCAGTTGAGCCTTTAGGGCTTCAATTTTTGGCTATAATTGGAGCGCGTGGACGAAGCCTCAGCCAGTTGAGCTTTT
>JAIROO010000174.1 GCA_031257535.1 Deltaproteobacteria bacterium | reverse complement strand
CCAACGTAGGTTTGTTTCCAAACCTTAGTCTTGTGACCTAACCAACCTCCTTTCGGAAGCCGGTACCCTTCAGGGTAGCGGTAGTTCACTCTTCCCAGGTTTCAATAATTTCCCCTGGATGGACCGAGCCATCAATGACTTCCAAAATTGAGCGGCCTAAAGAGACTTCCGCGACCCTTAAGTGAGCTTTGGGGGCTCCAGGAATCTGGTAGGGCACGTTGATGGCGTTGGTCAGCACTTCTTGGGTCGGCAAGTAAGCGAACTCTACCCCCCGACTTAAGCCAACCTCCGAGCCAAAGGCGATGGCCACGGTTTTGTCGCCCACGACCTCGGTAATTTGAGCTTTAAAAGGTAGAGCGGCCAAACCGTCTAAGGTTCGATAATAAGCCTCTTCGATGGCCATGTCTAAAGACTGCTCAATGGCTTCTTGAGGGGGTGGCGGGGGTTCGTTAGAGGTCTCTAAAAAGTCGCGGGGTTCTTCGGCTCCAACCTTGTAGGTGGCGGAGTTGGCTCGGGCGGCTAAAACCACGCCATTGGTCGCGTCGTAAGCGGTGACTAAAAGCATGGCCTCGACGTATTTTTGTTGACTGGTGAAGTAGCGCACGATCTTCCGCCAGCCTTTGCGCCGGCTGTGTTGGTCAACTTGGGAGATAGCTCCATCGATAATCACGTTAGCGTTTAGGTCGCGGCCTAACTGGATGACCTGCTCTGGGGTTAAAGGATTAGAGTAACCACGAATAGCCATGGCTCGGGCCACTTCCCCCGCTGGCATAACGGTTAGCTGACCGTGTCTTCCGAACTCCTCGGCCACTAGCCTGGCGATATTGGGTCCAGCCTCGGTCGCGCCTAAGCCCACTTCGTCGGCGAAGGGGACGACGGCGATTTTTAGCTTAACTGGGCTAACAAAGCTGGCCTCCCCTAAGGAAAAGAGATGGATCTGGTTGTCTTTGGCGAAATCGTGAAAAACCCCGCAACCAGTAAGTAACCCAAAAAGGGTCGGCAAAATAAGGGATAGGCGAACCAAGAGGCGCATTTCGGAACTCCAAATATTAGGCGCTAAATGAGGCCCAAGAAAAAAAAGACTCGCGAAATTTGGCCTTTGGCCGGCCAAAAAGCGGCTTGACAAAAAAATGGGGGCCACGTCTAGTCAAGAACCGTAGATTAAAATCCAGCCATTGTCAAGTTTTGACAAGATAGGTGTGTTAATATAAAACATATTAGATAAAATATAAAGGTAAAAAATTTTAAAAGGCCTAAATTTCAAAAATCATATCTAAACTATGACGTAGATAAAGTAGTCAAATATCTATTATTTAATAGTAAAACGTGTGTTTATTGTTTATTAAATTAAAGAACGGTTTAAATTTTACGTCTCAAAAATCCTAAGGAAGACCAATCAAGGCTCGCCACTATGGGTTTTGAAAAATCTTCTTTAAAACTTTTTTGCCGTTAAAAACACTAAAAAACATTTTTTTCAGCCCAAAAACTTAAAAAATATCAAAAAGTCAAAAAGTTCATAATTTTAAAAACTTTAAAACATCAAAAAACTTCAAAACTTAAAACTTCAAAATATCAAAAATTTTAAAACATCAAAAACACCAAAAACTTCGAAACTTTTAAACTTCAAAAACACCAAAAACTTCAAAATCTCAAAAATTTCAAAAACTTCAGAATTTCAAAAACTTCAGAACTTCAAAAAGAACAAAACTCCAAAAACTTCTTAACTAACTTCTAGCCCCAAAAAGTTCGGTTAGCCGTCTCCAAGTGCGGCAGGCTTAAGGACAGGTTTTTGGCGACTAGGTAAGCCGAGTGGATGGAGTAATAGCCCCCGATTCCTAGATCTGGCCACAGTTCCCGGGGCTTCTCCTTTTGGAGTTCTAAGACTCCTTGTAAGCCGCGGGCGACGATGGTTTTGACCGTGGGTCGGGTGGGGCCAGTTAAAGCGGCGGCGATAAACTCCGAGATCCAAGCTGGGCTATCGGACTCAAAGGTCGCGGGTTGGCCACCTAAGGCCATGGCTAGCTTTTTGGCCTCGGCGCTGACCTCGCGCACAAAATTGGCCATGGCTATGGGGGTTCGGAGTTCTCTTTTGTGGTGGAGATAAGCCCCGTAAAGAGCGTAGGCGTCGATTAAGGCGGCCGCGGTTTGGACTCCAATGGGATCGTCGGACAGATAAACCTGAAAGGGCCCGTATTTAAAAAGAGAGGACTCGGATTGGCGCCCTGGTCGAGCTGGTCCGGCCAAGATCCAAAAACCGCCCCGGTTAAACAAAATGTCGGCTGGGCTAAAGGGTCCGGAAAGAGCCAAGATGTTGGTCTCTGGTCGGCCAGCCGCGACCGCCGCTTCCCAAGCCATCTGAATGGTTAAGCGGTGGGAGATCCGGTCAAAACCCCGGCTAGCTAAGATCAAGGTCTTTAACTCGCCCACGGAAGCGAAGATGGTCTTAAAAAGCTCGTTGGTCTCCTCAGGGGGGACGGCCACGATGACTTCGCTAGCTTTACGGAAAGCCGCGGTGTGGTCCCAGGTGGGGAAGACGTTTTTCGGTAAACGAAAATCAAAGCCTGGCAGGGCTCGGCGGTCGGCTAAGGCTTGGACCGCGGCCTCCGAGGGGTCGTAAAGGGTTAAAGAGGAGTTGTGAAACTTTTTGTCGTTTAGGGTGCGGCGGCCAATAAAAGTTACCACCGCGAACCCCCAAGGCCCGGCCCCACAGACGACTAAGTTTTCTTTGGCCGAGGGACTATACAAACGCCGGTCGCCGTGGGTGGCGTAGTAAGACAGGGCGTGTTGAGCCAAGATCTTGGGGGGTCGCTTAGACCAGATAAACCTAGGGGCGATAACCTCGCGGCGGTCCAAAGAGTCTAAGCCGTCTAATAAAGCCTCGGCTAAAGGCCGCTCGCGGATAAAATCCTCAAAATCTGGATCTTGGCCAAAAACCCGGTGGTGGTAGTCGCGGATAAAGTTTAAAGCGTGAGCCCCAGCGTCAAAGAGGGAGCCACCGCCATTGCGGCGCAAAGGGTCTAAGGCGCTGGCCGCGACTTGGGTGGCCATGATTTTTTTGTCTTTGGCGATCTCCCGAATGGCGAAAAGGGTCGCGAACTCGTCTAAGGCTAGATCTTTAGGTCCGGCTTCCCACTCGGTCCTTAGCTCCGACAAAAGGCGACTTTCGGCGAAAGCCACGTAGGTCCGACCGTAGAGGTTTTTTAAACCTTGGGTTAAGCTTCTGACGGGCTTAAAGGGGTTTTTTAATAGCTCCCTCCACATCTGGTGGCCACTTAACCAAGACCACAAGCCTTGACCCTCGGAGAGATCTCGGTCCTCGGGCACCCGGCTATAACTAATGACCACGGGCTGGACTAAAACGTCGCCCCGGGCGGCCAAAGCTCCTTGGATGGTGACTAAGCGGCGTGGGTATCTTAAGCTCCCGTCCCGAGTTCTAGCCCCACCCGACCAGGCTTCCAAGAAAATGCCCTGGGGTTTGCCCATCTCGGCTAAGGCCTGACAGTAATGAAAAAGAGCGGCTAAATAGGCTCGGCTGGCTCCTTTGCGGACAATAACGTAAGAGCCCAGCATCAGCATGGTCGAGAGGGAAGGCGTGGCCATCATGTTCTGGCCAGCGGCGAAAAGAGGCAGGTTTAAACCGTTTTGGTCTAAGAACACGTTAAATATAAACTCGTCCCAGTGCGAGGAGTGGTTAATGAGGTAAACCACCCCCAGACCCTCGGCTTGAGCTTTTTGGAGGCGGGGGAGAAATCTTAACTCTCTTTGGTCGCGGGAGACAAAGAGACGATTTAGGTCGCGGGACTCAAAAAGATGGCTTATAAGGTTAAAACAAGCGGCTTTAGCCACGCCATGGAGCTCAGCGTCGTAACGACAGGAGATAAGGTCGACGAGACCGGTTAGCTCTTGCCGGTTAGCTGGGTCGCCTTTGTCTTCTAAGGCCCTGGCCGTTAACTCCACGGCCAAAGCGGCGATCTTGTCTTGGTCGTTATAAGCCGCTCCAGTTTGGCAAACGTTGGCTAAATAAGAGCGGCCAGGTTCTTTCGAGGCCAGATAGCGGGCGGCCTTGACAAAATCTAAGCGCTTGAAAACGGATTTCAGCAAAAAATTCATAAAATTGGCCCCAAAGGAATGCGTCACTGGTTTAATTCTCCGAGTTTTAGGGGCCTTTAGCCCGGATTTGTGGGGGAGGAGTCGGTTGGGACTGAGCCCACCGGCTCGAGAATATAGGCCGCCAGATCGTCTGGCAACCGGTCAAAAACCAGCATAAAAGGGATAGCTTTTTGCGGCGGAACTCTGACGTTGTCATTGTCTTGGCCGCCTTTTAAAGCTAACCGGGCTAAGATCTCCGGCATGGGCAGATTGATCAGCTCGTCTTCGGTTAAGTAGTTGCCCGCGAAGACCTGGCGCTCGGCCACCACCTCGTCGCGACTGTCGCGTAAAGACCCTTTGATTCGAATAAAACTGCGCGGGTGGGGATAACCATTAGTGACTAAACCCGTAATTATAAGGACCCGACCGGCGGATTTGTTGACCCGATAATGGTGGCTTTCGCGGTCTTGGACAAAATCTAGCAATAGTCGCTCGGGCTCTTTGGGCGGCGAAGGTCTCGTTTTAGGGTCGGTTACGGCCCCTTGTTTTTGGCTAGGGGTGGGGGGTAAATCGGGGGTCTGGAGGGCTATGGACGCGGGTTTACGCCAAATGGACAAAAATAACAGGCCAATAACCAAAAAAGCGATGACTACGGCCACGACTAAGAAAAAGACTCGACCTCGCCGCCCGTTTCGCTCGCGGTCGGACAAGCGGGGCGGTAAGGGGTTATCGCTTACGGTCTCGTCTTTGGGGGCCCAAAGTTCAGGGTTTCGTGGGGGAAGAACGTCAGAAGGGTTGGCCAAAAGATTAGGGTTAGTCTCCCCTCCCGCCGCCCAGTTGGGGTCATGGTCTAAAAGCGGGTCTAAATTAGAGGCGGAAGGCCCCGAAGTCAGGTTGTGACTTTCGTTAGGAGCCGCGGTCGAGGCGGGCTGGCCTTGGGGCGAGGTCTGACTTAAAATGGCCGACTCGTTCTGAGGAGGGGGTTTCGAGACTTTAAACACTGGATCGTCGTCTAAACCTAAATCGTCGAAGGCTCCCCCGGCTTTCGGCGGGGCGGGTATAGGAGCTGGTGGGCTTTTTGGGGGCGCGGAAATCACGATCGGGGGGGTTAAAGGCTGATTGGCTCCCGCGGGATAAGGGGGTCTGGCCACAATAATGGGGACAGACCCGCGGCTGGGCTGGGTCGCGGTGGGCTCGTCGTTCGCGAAAAGACCCGCTAACTCCTGGTCCAAAGTCGTCGGAAACTCGTGGTCGGGCCGGTCTAAGTCCCCTAAAGGGTTGTCCTCTTGATTAGGGGCGGCGACTGGCCGAAAAACCGTGAACACGCTCTGGCAGTTGGAGCAACGAACCCGGGTGCCGGTGCGTTTAATGAGCTCGTCGGCTACCCGGAATTTAGTCTGGCACTCTTCGCAGGTGATGATCATCTTCGCTTGCCACCCACGGGCGAAAAATAGGTCCGCCCCACCTTAGGAGCCGGCCTTTATTTTGTAGATCCCAGGCAGATGCCGATACTTGTGGGCGTGATCAAGGCCATAACCCACTAAGAAACCCTCATTTATGGAAAAACCCACGTAATCGAGGTTAAGGCTGACTCGCCGTCTTTCCGTCTTATCCACGGCAACGGCTAATTTTAAGGATTTAGGCTCTTTGGCTTTTAAAAAATCTAACAACCAAGCCAAAGTAAGGCCCAGATCGGCGATGTCCTCAACAACTAGAACATGGCGACCCCGAACCTCCATTTCCAGGTTTTTTAGCATAACCACGTGGGTAGAGCTTATATTTTGGTCTTGATAGCTAGAAAGACGGACGAAATCTATTTCCAGGGGCAGATCTAAAACCCGGACTAGATCGGCTAAAAAAATAAAGGCCCCGTTTAAGATCCCAATGGCTAACAGCGGCTCGTCGGGGGCCAGAAGTTTTTGATAGTCGGCGGCGATTTGGCGACCCAATTCGGCGATCCGAGCGGTTATCGCTTCTGGACTGACTAAAGGCTCTAAGCCAGACGGGTGGAAAAAATCCATGCGATCCTTAAAAAAACGAAAAAAGCCCTATAAAAGAAATAAAAGAGCCAAGCGCGTCTTAACGAATATTATGGGCCCTTGGTTAAAAGGTTTGGGGTTGGTTAAACGATTATATTTATAGTTTATATATATCTAAAAAAAGTGTATTAACAGTAAAATAGTAGATAAAAAACATATTTATAGACCTAAATTCTGGTAGTAAAGAGCTTGGTTCCGCCTGATAAGCGTTAAGCGAAAAACCAAAAAAAATTAGTTCAGCCAAAGGCGGAAAAAACTAAAAAGCCTCCCTAAGGCCTTAGATAAGCCAAAAAGAGCCAAAAACTCTCGCCCTAAAATTTAGCGCGTCTATTAATAATACATCTTTTAGGGGGCTGAAAGCAATAGGGTTAATTACATATAATTTTAAATACTTACTATTGAAAAAGTTGATTTTAATGAGTTTTATCCTGTCGAATGGAAGGATAATTGAACTTAAGACTTGCGCTAAAATCATAAAATTTAAAGTAACGATATAAATGAATATAAAGTAGAATTTTAATTAAAAAATAAGCTTGTTAGCTATTAAATAAGGCATTCAGAAGCTTTAAGATATAAAAATAGTAAGTGACATCCTTTTTGGGGCTAGTAATTTTTAAGCGTTAAAATTTTTGACTGGTCAATTTTTGTTTGGAGTTGTTTGGAGATTGAAACAACAAATCAATAAAAAATATAACAAATAAAAGCGCTTAGGCTATACGCGGAGAATTTGGGGGTCAAATACTTAAGGCTGATGAGGCCGCCAAAACCCGTATTTTGAAATTTCAGATTAGAGTACTACTATATAAGCTAATTATAATCTTTGTTAGGGCCGTAAAATGTTTATAAACCCGGCAAAAAAATAACCGCTCGACCTGTTCTTAAACGGGTGAAAACGGCGCGAGTCTTAGGCGCTAAGACGCGTAAGTTGAGTCATTATGAATTAATCTAAGATTATTTTGAATAGTTTTACCCTTTACCAAACTTTTTGGAGAAAAAAAGCCAGGCGGTCTCGTAATCATCTTCTCGGTCACAACGCGTAAAAGGCGCGCGGTATTCAATGGTTCGCTTAATCGGCCCACCCGGTTTAGTGTCGTCATTAATGGTTCGGGCAAAGGAGCCACTTTTAACGTCTTTGATCTTCTCCCACTCCGGCCGAGAAAAGCCAACGCCAATTATGCCTTGGTTAGTAGTAAAAGTTATCCGACCTAGCTGATCATACCAAGTATTATTTTCACTACGTCTTAAAATTGGGAACTGGATCTGGTAAATGGCCTTCAGCTGATCCAAGGTCAGACCCAACTCCAGGGCCGTCAAAACGTCGATCTCCACTAAAGCTTGCCGGCGTTCAAAGTCGGTCCTAAGTGGGGCCTTTGAGGTCCATTTTGACGTTAAAGAGGTAAAACGATCGGAGGCCAATCGAGGGTCTTTTTTAGACCACTCTTCGGTCGAGAAAGAATCCCGCCATTCTTCGGCCCAAAGTTCGGCGTAA
>JAIROO010000154.1 GCA_031257535.1 Deltaproteobacteria bacterium | reverse complement strand
GATTCAAAGCCAGATCGACAAGATTAACCGCCGCGACTCCCAGCTAGTGGACGCGGCTAGAAAACTGGTGGAAGATCTGGAAGCCTTACTCCCGGCTTTAGAGGAGCTAGACACCGAGGCTTTAAAAAAGGACATCGCCGAGGTCACCACTGGTCTGGCTTTGGCGACCTTGGAGGAGGAAGGGGCCAACCAGATCCGTTTTAATTACAACGGGGTCGATCTAACCGAGGACGTTCGGGTTATGGAGGAAAACTTAACCCTTTTCAAGGAAGGTAAAGCCACCCCGGACAACGCCAAAGTTTTCGTGGACGCGGCTAACCGCTTATACCGGAACTTGGCCGAGGTGGCCGCCGAAGACGCTATGAGCCTTATCGCCGAGTTGGGCGACGGTTTAACCCTTTTTGACGAGAAAAAACTGGAAATGGACCAGATGATGGTCGAGTTCTTCGCCTCCATGTTAGGGGAGCTAAAAGAAAAATTTCACGTGGAGGTGGAAGGCCCGGTTCAAAAAGCTAGTGGCGGGACCAGGGGTGGCGGTGGGGCGGCCAAAGAACCTCAGGTCAAGACCATCCGAGTGGACGAGGCTAAAATCGACCTTTTCTTGGAGTCCGTGGGTAAACTTATCACCAAAAGCGAGATTTTAAACCACCTCCAATTTTCTTTTCGCCAAGCCGGCATTGACACGGGCTTATTACGGGATTTTAGCTCCGTCTCCAGGACCATCTCCAACGATATCGTCAATCTCCAGCGCTCCATCATGGAAGTGCG
The DNA here is from genome assembly GCA_031257535.1 of Deltaproteobacteria bacterium. Taxonomy (GTDB): domain Bacteria; phylum Desulfobacterota; class Desulfarculia; order Adiutricales; family Adiutricaceae; genus JAIROO01. The sequence continues at coordinate 6,133 of JAIROO010000154.1, read as the reverse complement.
GCAAGTGGAGATGAACAATATCTTAAAGAAGTTTCCCCGCCTGGTCCGGGACATTTCCCATAAAATAGGCAAAGAAGCCGAGATGAACATCGTCGGCGAAAGAGTGCCCATCGACAAAAGCTTACTCGACGACGTGGAGCAAGCTATGGTTCACATTGTTCGAAACGCCGTGGACCACGGCTTAGAGGACCCCGAAGCGCGAATCGCGGCCGGAAAACCCAGGCGAGGGTTGGTCAATATCAAGGTGACCCCCGAGGAAGCGGCCATCCTAATTGAGGTCTCAGACGACGGGCGGGGTTTAGATCTGACCAAGATCAAATCCAAAGCCGTGGAAAGAGGGGTCTTAAGCCCTGAGCAAGCCGAGACCATTAGCGACAAAGACGCGGAGATGCTGATCTTTAACTCGGGCTTGTCGACTAAAGACGAGGCCACGGATCTCTCTGGTCGCGGAGTGGGCATGGACGTGGTCATGACCAACCTGAAAAAGTGGAACGGCGAGGTTATAGTCGGTAACCTTCCAGGCCATGGCTTAACCGTGGGTCTTAGACTGCCGGTCACCAACACCCTATTAACCAAAGAAGCCATTATGTTAAGGGTGGGGGAGTCGACCTTCTGCTTACCTTTAGAGTTCGTCAACGAGATCGTCACTGTGCCCGCTTCCGCCGTCCATCGCCATAAGGACGGAGCGGTCTTTAGGCACCGGGATATGGTCATCTCGGTGATTGATCTTAAAGGATTGTTGGGTCTTGAGCGGGATGGGCTTTTTTATGAGATCGGCGCGTCCGAGGCGAAGGAGAAGGAAAGTCACGTTTTTATTATCCTGCGCGGCAAAACCGACTCCAGGCAGTCTATCTTGGCCGACGAGATTTTGGGCCAACAAAAAATCGTCATCAAAGAATTTGAGCTGGAAACTTTCCGGAAGTTACCTTATTTTAATGGATTGACCCTTTTAGGCGACGGTCGGGTCGTTTTAATTTTAGACTCGGATAAGCTCTTGGAGTCGTAGTTAGGCGGGAGTGGGGGACGTTTTTTAGGGATTTCAGCGTTTACAGAGCGTAGATTAAAAAAAAGGTGAACTTTTCCAGAATTCTTTGTTATAACCTTCCTGTCTTGTATTTCCACAACGGAAAGGTTAGCTGGCCTGAAAAACGGAGACAATTCTTCCGCTAATGACAAGAAACAACAGTTTTTGGACAAACTCCCTGTGGATTATTACAGCTTGCTACAAAAACGTTGTCAAGTATTATGCTATTGTTTTCAGCTAACACTTTGAAATTATTTTGGAAAAAATTAACATCGGAATAATAAATTTATCGGTATAATTTTGATCCTATTAACAATTATTTATTAATTATTGTTTTGAAGCGCAGAATTGTCAACCCCTAAATTCTAAGATTAGTCAATAAATGGCTAAAGTCTGTGGTGATTGAGAACGGTGCTTGGTCCAACTCAGATGGAGTTCGCCTCTTTTGACAAATATTTACCTATATCATGTGTTGGATAAGTGGGTTCAAGACTTTAAGGCGAGAGTTCGAGGCGAGGTTCATTTTGTCAGATACGCTGACGACTTTGTCGTAGTTTTTCAATGATTTGCCGCCTTAAGCCTCTTAAACTTGGCCGAGTTGCTAACCAAAGCAGAACAAACAGGATCGCTTGAATTATAAAAGAAGATATAAACTATCTAAATAGATTTAAAAAGCTTTTAAAAATGACATTGACATGTATAAAATATCTAAAACTGGTCTTGAGACGAATGGTCCTTTGGGGTCGCTGGAGTTAGAGGTAGATTCTGAACAGAAGTCGAGGGCTGAGTCTGAACAGGAGTCAAGGGTTGATTCTGAACAGGAGTTAAGGGTTGATTCTGAACAGAATTCAACGTGGATAGCGTGTTAATTTGATTAGATATTGTTAAAAAATTGGCAAAGAATGCAACTAATAAGGTAACTAACAAGGTTATAAAAGCTCCAATTAATAGCGACTTAAAGGAACGAAAGTCTTGCTTAAGGCTTTCAAATTTATCGTTTTGCGCATCAAATTTAATATTGATGTTCTTTTCAAGGTTATCAATTTTAGCGTTTAGCGCGTCAAATTTAATATTATTGTTTTTTTCAAGGTTATCAATTTTAGCGTCAAGGATTTTAAATTGGCCTTTTAAAAAGTGAACCGAAAGGAACAGCCTTTTGATTTTATCCGTAGCGACATTGGGTTGATTGTTGGAAACTTTTTTACCATGCCCGCTAGATGGAACTGATTCCTCTGAGGCAGGTTCAAAGTCATTAGCGTTGTCGGTGGAGTTAGGGTTAAGCATGATTTTTTTTCCTTAGTTTCATTATTATATGATGTTCCTTAAAGCGGCGCAAGGAGTTTTCCCAAAATTTTTGAAATTCTCTGGAATTTTTTTAAAATATTTTTCCAGCTGTACAATTGACCTTATTTCCTGGCCAGGGGCAAAGAACGACCATCTACTACCGATAAATGAGTCGGTACCATAAAATAATAAGGGAGGAGGAAATAAAAACATAGAGTTTAGCTTAATCCTACTAAGAATAAATTAGCCCTTAACAAATGAATGACGCCTTCGTAAAAACCCCTTTTTAATTTTTGAGGGCTTGTTTATCCACAATATAAGGTAGCCACAATGACTTAAGATTGGCGTTTTTAGTAGAGTCACGCGCCTAAAATCGCGAAACAGGGGTTTTTACGAGGCCATCATGAATCTTGAGTCGCTATCGTAGACAAGAGTTGATCGCTGTCTGTTAATAACAGATACCCTTTTGTCCACAATATAGGGAGGAAAGAGAAACATGTCCGACCTAAATATAAAACATACAGTCTAAATACTCAACAAAGATACCGAAGTGGTTTTATCCGCCTCTAGCTTTAAGGTTATCCCTACCTACGACGATTTCGAGAAGTTAGCCCGACTTGACAAGTTATAACGATATCGCCCCTTTGTTTAGAATAATGCTCTGGCTCTCTTTAACCTTATGGCTAAGGCTAGGGGATCGCTATACCCATGTAAAGTTTTAAAATAAATTATTAACTAAATATTTAACTAAATACTCATGTTTTTCCTTCCAGAAAATTATTTAAATATGTGTTTTATATATTTTTTTTAGCTAAAAAGTCATAAGTCTCAAAACTCCTTTTGGAAAATCAGTTAGGGTTTTGGCAAAGCCTTTTTAAGAACCTCAAGAACTGACGATCTAGGCTCAAAAAATTAGCGCCTATTGTGTAAAATTTTTTTTTTTGGCTTTAGAGTTTCAATTAGTCTAAAATAGGGCCATAAGCGTATTTTAAGTTTCGGCGCGTAGCTATATTTTTGTCCTTTGGGCTTATAGAGATTGAGGCGGCTTATGAGAATTTATTTGGGGATCGTCGGCCTAGGGATCCTAACTTTTTTGGCTTTGACTTTTACGGCTAACGCTCAAGAAGGTCAATCTTTTCAGTTTGAGGAGCTGGATTACAACAGCCAAGACGGCGGTCGGTCCGCGCAAAGCAATGGGCCCATCCGCGACGCGTCCGACGAGCTTTTAAGACGGATGTTCTCCGACGACGATACGCCACCGCCCGCCACTACCCCTCCCGCGAGTAACAGGCCTTCTGAGATGGGGACCTTACAAAACCTGCCTGGCGTGCCTTCCCCCACCCAAACCCCGGCTAGACCTGGGGAAGCCTTGATCGAAAGGTCCGGTTCCGGCGGCGGGAGGAGCGGCGCTCGAAATTATTCCAAGGCCGAAGACTACGAACCATTCCAAAGACGCTGGTTCGAAGCTGAGAAAGCTTGGAGTCGAGAAAAGGCTAACGTCGTCGTCCCTTGCGTCTCTTTAATCCCCACGCGGGTTCTTTATCACGTCAGCTGCGTGGGAAATTTAAAAAACCGCTAAGATTTAGGCGAAAAATAAGCTCGCCTACTTTTGGTCTTTCGAAAACTGGCCTTTGGTGGCCAGTTTTCGAATAAAACCAAAGATTGGCTAAGAAAAAAGTCAAAGATTGGCTAAGAAAAAAGCCAAAGATTGGCTAAGAAAAAAAGCTAAAGAAAGACTAAAACCTTATTTTAGTCTTTTTAGTCTTTGTTTTTTTGTTTTATTGACGTTTTGTTGGTATTTTTTTAAGCTTTTTATCTGTTTTTTGACATTTTATTAGTCTTTTTTTATAGTATTTTTATCTGTTATTTTTTGAGTATTTTTAACCTTTAAACCTAGTCAGACCTAAAGGTCAAGCTTTTTTGACTTTTTTAAGATTTTAAGTCTGGCGTAAATGTCTTAGGCTTTTTTAAGTTTTTTTAAGTATTTAAAGTTACTTAAAAAGTCTTTTTTTTGATTTATCTTACGTTTTTTTTATTAGATTCTTTAACCTCTGTTACTTATTTATTAATATTTATAGACTAAACTTAAAACTCACCTTAACTACTTACGCAATTTTTTTAATAATAAAAAACTAAACAGCCAATATTTTGGCGTTTTTTTAGGGAGGATCATGACTAACTCGCCCAAATGGGATTTAAGCTCGCTTTATCGTCTGGACTCTTCCGAGCGTGACCACGACTTAGCGGAACTAAGACGGCGGCGGGCGGCTTTTGGGGCTTATACGGATATTCTCCGGCAAAGAGTCCCCACTAAAGAAGAATTCGCGGCTCTGATTCGGGAGATGGCGGCCTTAATAGCCTTGGACGCGAACTTGTCTGGTTTCGCCGATCTCCTGTTTAGCGAGGATACGTCTAACTTAAAGGCCCAGGCTTTGATGGCGGCCTCTCGGGAAGAGTCGGCTGAGCTGGCCAACGAGTTTTTGTTTTTTGAGATCTGGTGGCAAAAGCTCGCCCCGGATTTAGCCGACGAGTTTTTAGCCTCTTTACCCGAGTTCGCCTATTATTTGACTCGGGCCAGGGCCTTATTGCCCCATACCCTATCCGAGGGCGAAGAAAAAGTTATTAACCTTAAAGACGCTAACGGTCGGTACGCTTTGGTTGAGCTCTACGACTCTTTGGTCAGCCGCTATGTTTTTGACGGGACCAAGATCCCTGGGGCTAGCCAAGAAACTCTAAATGGCGAGGAACTCATGGTCTACGTCCGGAGTCCAAAGGCCGAGACCCGAGCGGGAGCTTACCAGGAGTTTTACCGGATTTATAAGAACGATGGCCCGATTTTAAGCCAGATTTATCGGGCTTTGGTCCGCGACTATCGTCAAGAGCAAGTGCGCTTAAGACGCTACGCCTCCCCTTTACATAGTCGGCATATGAGTAACGATTTGCCGCCAGAGACCGTGGCTAGCCTTTTAAGAGTTTGCGAAAGCGAGGCCCCGAAGGTATTTGGTCGCTATTTTCAGGTTAAAGCCAAGGCTTTGGGGCTCAATAAACTTAGGCGCTACGACATTTACGCCCCAATTGGCGAGGATCTTGGCCAGTGGTCGTTCGCTGAGGGGCTGGATCTGGTTCTCGAAAGTTTTCGGGAATTTGACCCTAGCTGGGGACGGTTGGCTCAAGCCGTCGTCGACAACCAGCGGTTAGACGCGTCGTCGCGGCCTCAGAAAAGAAGAGGAGCTTTTTGCGCCTCTTTGACCCCGGACCAGACTCCTTGGGTCTTAATGACCTATAACGGCAAGACTCAAGACCTTTTTACTTTAGCTCACGAGTTAGGTCACGCCATTCACAGTCAATTGGCTAAAGAGCAAAATATACTCCAGTTCCACGCCTGTTTGCCTTTAGCCGAGTCCGCCTCCACCTTTGGGGAGATGCTTTTAGCCAAAAAGCTCTTAAGTCAAAGCTCGCCGGAAGTTAAAAAGGCTTTAACTTTCCACCTTTTAGACGACGCCTACGCCACCGTAAGTCGCCAGGCTTTTTTCGCCATGTTTGAGGTTAAAGTCCACGAGTTAATCGAAAGCGGGGCCACGACCGAGGAAATCGCCGAGGCCTATTACGCGAGTTTAAAAGAGCAGTTTGGCGAGAACGTGGAGCTAAGTCCGGAGTTTCGTTGGGAGTGGGTCTCGATCCCCCACTTTTACCACGTCCCCTTTTACGTCTACGCCTATAGCTTTGGCCAGCTTTTGGTTTACTCTTTATGGCGGGTCTACGAGCGAGAAGGCCCGGCTCTGGTCCAGAAGCTAACCCGACTTTTGGCTCGCGGGGGTTCGGCCG
>JAIROO010000109.1 GCA_031257535.1 Deltaproteobacteria bacterium | reverse complement strand
CCATGACCGCGCTGGCCCCCATCTCCATGGCTTCGCAAGCTTGGCTAGGCCGACCTAGACCCGCGTCCACGATCACGGGGACCTTAATCTCGGCGATCATTAAACGAATAAGCTCTTTGGTCGTAAGGCCTTTGTTGCTGCCAATGGGCGCGCCCAAAGGCATCACGGCCGCCGCCCCGGCTTTTTCCATTTTTCTGGCCATAACTAGATCTGGGGTCATGTAAGGGAGGGCCACAAAACCGTCTTCGACTAAGAGGTTAATGGCCTTAAGAGTCTCCTCGTTGTCCGGCAGAAGATAGCGGGCGTCGGTAATGACCTCGATCTTAATAAAATCCCCCTGGAAAAGCTCGCGGGCTAGCCGGGCTAAGGTCAAAGCTTCCTTAGCCGTCCTGGCCCCAGACGTGTTGGGCAACAAGGTTTGGCCAGAAGGCAAAAAGTCCAAGATATTGGCCGCTCCCCCTTTGTTGACCCGTCTTAAGGCTAAGGTCACGATGTCCGGCTCCCCGGCCGCGACCACTTCTTTAATCTGGGGTAAGGGGTACTTGCCCGAGCCTAAAATGAGGCGACTATGAAACTTCCGGCCGCCTAAAAAAAAGGGGTCGTTCAGCGTGACGGTCATCAGCCGCCGCCCACGAAAGAGACGACCTCTAACACGTCGTCGTTTAGGACCGTAATCTGGCCTAAACTCCCCTTGGGCGCGACTTTATCGTTTAGTAAAACGGCCACCAAAGCCGGGTCGTACCCGCGTTTGGTTAAAAGCTCGATTAAAGGTAAAGGCTGGTCTAGCTCAAAAGACTCCCCATTGACTATCAAGGGTTTATCTCCTAATAAATAAGACCGCCGCCAAAAAATAGCCCGCGGTTTTTTAAGGTAAAAAACCAAAAAATAACGTTTTTCGCCTTTGGTTAGATTTAAAAGGGTCCTTTTTTGGGTTTGGTCGCCCTTAACCAATCTCCTTAAGAGCCGCCCTAATGGCTCCTCCCAACTATTTAGTGAAATGTAACACGTCTTTAGCCTAAACGCCAGAGAGGAACTTTTAAAGGGGGACAGCCAAAAACCCTGTCGTTAGTGGTTGGTTTTAAAAAAATTAGCTAATTATTGTCTTAAGGAAGAGGGGATTTTAGCGGATAAAAGTAGGCCAGGGCGGGGCGAAAAAAAAGGAGACTTTTTGGCCTTAAAAATAATGGGCTTTAGGGTAAAGGGCCTAAAAAATCAGAAAAAATAATGGCCCCGGTCTAGACCTTATTGTAACCAAAAGTCGTCTGGATAGCCGTGGCCACAAACTGGTGGCCGCGATCCAAAGCCACGGGCCGCCCCCCGTAAAAAGGAGCCCGTCAGCCTTAGCGCGGCCTAAAAGTAGCCGCCACTACCTCCGCCTCAGAGCCCTAGGGTTAACTCTAAGGGTTTTGGTCGCCAGAATTTTGACTCCCCTAATTTCAGCTACTTGGATTAAGGTTCGCGTTTCCGCCCGCCCATAGCCTGAAAAGTCTGATTTTCCGCCATCCACAAGGTGGGACGCGCTTTTCCACGGCGCGGGTAATACTTTTTATTACAGTAAAAAGTCAGGTTGAGAATCCGCGAAATCGCGGCATGATTTGACTCCCTATGATTTTAAAAGGTAATATTTACTGGTATTTTATCAGAGTTCCAAAAAGGTGACGGCGTCTAAGCCACAAACGTTAACTGACCAGGCACTTTTCAAAAACCAAATAAAAAACCTGGCGTCTAATATTGAGGAGTCCATGGAAAGTACGCCCGTTAAACGATTTAATACCGCTGGTCCTTGCGTGCCTAGCGAGCATTACATGCTGCCAGTCTTGCCGCGGTTGCCGCAAGTGGATGACCTGATCGCGGACAAATTGTATTTTGTCCTTCACGCGCCTCGTCAGTCAGGTAAGACTACTTTTTTAGACGCTTTAACTGATAAAATCAATTCAGAAGGCAAAATGTATGCCTTATATGTGTCTTTAGTGTCTCTACAGGACTTAAATGACATGACAACATGCTTGAATGCCCTTGTCGATCAGCTCAACTCGGCTATGAGGTCTTCCCGGGTCACGAGCGTTAAACAAAAGGCTTACGCTTACAATCTAATGCCAGGTATATTATCAGCTCCTACGACGATGGTTAAGATATTTCTTAACCAGCTGTGCGAAGATCTGGATAAAGATCTGGTTGTTTTTTTTGATGAGGCTGATTGTCTGCCAGAAGCTCCTCTTATACCTTTTTTAGCGCAGATTCGCGATGGTCACAATAGTAGACATCAAAAGGGCAATAAATTTCCCCGATCGATAGCCTTAGTTGGTATGCGGGACATCAGAGATTACCTGACCCAAGTTCGTCCAAACGAACAATCTAAAGGTTTATTAGCCAGCCCTTTTAACATAGTGACTGAAAAATTGACCTTAGCCAATTTTACCGAAAAAGAGATTGGCGACTTATTTCGCCAGCACACTTTAGCCTCTGGTCAAGTTTTTGAATACGCGGCCGTAGCTTCCGCCTGGTCCTGGTCTTTCGGTCAACCTTGGCTAGTCAACGCTTTGGACAGAGAAGTCGTTACGAAACTACTTAACAAAAATTATTCAAAAACCATTACCAAAGACCATATTGACGAGGCGGCCGAGATCCTTATCCAACGGAGAGACACGCATATTGACTCTCTTTTGAAGCGTTTGACCGAACCAAGAGTCATAAAAGTCATGGACGCCGTTTTCTCTGGGTCCTTAGCCTCGACTGATAATCCCGATGATAGGCGCTACTGTCTTGACTTAGGGTTGGTAACCGAACAAGAAAACGG